>CANPVV010000004.1 GCA_947581835.1 uncultured Bacilli bacterium | reverse complement strand
AAGTATTTTTTGGTTACTAACCATTTTTATTTATTAAAAAATAATTTTTTATATCTCCCCACTTTGGAAACACCATCCTTGTAAATACCTAAATTTGACAAAATAACCATTTTATGTTATTATAAAACCCATATTTGAAAGGGGAATATTTAAAATGGATAATTCTGAAAGAATAAGACTATTAACTATTAAAGAAGAACTTGAACTATTAATTGAACTAAAAAAAGCTAACATGGTAAATGAATTAAGTGCCTCTCTAAATGATGGTAATGCTTATAATTATTTACAAAGATTAAATGCTGAGCTAGGAAGTATAAATAAAAAACTAGCTATAGAAGAAGCATCAAAAACAAGATAATAAGAAAAGTAAAAAGTACTAAACAAAAATTTAGTACTTTTAGTTTCCTATAAAACTATTGCAATTAAGTTATTAGCTCCTTTATTAACAATCTTAGTTACGGTTTGACTTAATTTATATCTAGTAGCATCCGGCATCATTGAAAGTTTTGCTTGTATTCCTTCTTGCACTATTGCCTCTAAACTTCTTCCAAATATTTCACTTTGCCAAATAGAATTAGGATCTTTTTCATAATCTTTCATTAAATAATTAATTAATTCTTTACTTTGTTGTTCTGAACCTATAATAGGCTCAAAAGTTGATTGAACTTCAACTTTCATAAGATGAACAGAAGATGCCGTTGCTTTTAGTTTAACCCCAAATCTCGAGCCTTGTTTAACTACTTCTGGTGTTTCTAATTTCATATCCTTAATAGTTGGATAAACTATTCCATAACCTGATTGTCTTGCTACATTTAAAGCTGTTTTAATCGCATCCATTTCTTCTTTTGATTCTTTATAATTAGCAAATATTCTAATTAAACCAGCCTTTGAAGTTGCACTTTCTCCCATAATATCTTTTAAAGTCTCATTATATAATTCCTCAGTTGCTTCTAAATTAATAGTTACAGTTCCAGTCGCGGTATCTAAATTACTAATATAAGATTTAGCTATATAAGGACTATCTTGAAAATGTTCTAAAATATAATCAATATCTTTAATTTTCTCTACACTTATAACACTTTCTTTAATTTTTTCTAAATAATGTACTTTTATTTCATGAGTTTTAGGTAAAGCATCTATCCATTCTGGTATTTTAATTTCGATATCAATAACTGGAAATTCATATAATGCTTTTTTTAATATTTCCATGATTTCAATTTCATTCATTTTTTCTGCGCTAATAGGTAAAACCGGAACCTCATAAGTTTCTTCAAGTTCTCTTGCCAGTCTAATAGTCTCCGTGTTAGTAGGGTGAATACTATTTAAAATAACAATAAATGGTTTTCCAATTTCTTTTAATTCTGTAATTACTTTAGCCTCAGCTTCCATATAATTATTCCGTGATATTTCCCCAAAAGAACCATCAGAGGTTATAACGATACCAATTGTTGCGTGATCTTTTATTACTTTTTCTGTTCCAATTTCGGCAGCCTCAATAAAAGGAATGGAATCTTCAAACCAAGGTGTCTTAACCATTCTGGGATTTCCATCTTCATCTTCATAACCAGTAGCTCCAGGTACAATAAATCCTACACAATCAACTAATTTAATATTAGTTTTAAACTCATCTACTTGCACAATTGCCCCATTAGAAGGAACAAATTTAGGTTCTGTAGTCATAATTGCTTTTCCCTGTGCACTCTGAGGAATTTCATCTAAACAATGTTTTCTTTCATATTCATCAGTAATATTAGGTACTACTAAATTCTCAATAAATCTTTTAATAAAAGTTGATTTACCTGTCCGAACAGCCCCCACAACCCCAAGATATATACTTCCATTACCGCGACTTGATATGGATTTAAGTAATTCTTTTTTTTCCATAAATTCACCATCTTTCAAACTTTCTACTTAACAATATGTTTATTTCTATAAAAATATAACTATAAAGATATTGAATTTTTTTAATAATTATTGTAATATAAATATATAACAAAATATATAACATTTTGACTTGTTTTGTCGAATATAATGAAAAATTTACTAAAATGTTGTAATATATTAAAAAAGTAAGGGATAGTATATGAAAAAATGGATTGTTTTAAGTTTAATAGGAGTATTAAGTATAATAACTATAAATATATATAATAATTCTTTAGAAGAAAATATATATATAACTAATGATATTATCAAAGGTAATAAAATAGGTGTTTATTTAGAGCAGGATAATGGAGCCTACATATACTCTGAAAAAATACCAGACAAAGGAACAGGCTACACCCTAGATACTACTTCAAGTGTATGTGATGGAGATACAACAATAAGTTGGGATAGTAAGAATTGGGAAGTAGAACTAACCAACATAACCAAAAAAGATTTAAAGTGTTATTTATATTTTAAAAAGCTAACAGAATCAGAACAAACACTTGATAAATTTAATTTAACAGTAAATACAACAGATGAAGGCTGTCCAGCAATAGGAGAAGACGGATTACCAACAGAAGAATTAACAAATGAAATTTCTGAAGTAGCTTATTTATGTGAGGGAGTAGATAATGATGGGAAAACCTATTATTTTAGGGGTGGTAAAAATTCGGTAAACAATTGGGTAAAAATGGGAAGTTCATATTGGCGAATAATTCGAATAAATGGAGATGGAACAATAAGATTAATATATAATGGAACAAGTGTAGAAGATACAGGAATAGCTGAATCTAGTGTGGCGTATAATACAACTAGGACTGATAATAAATATGTAGGATTTATGTATGGAGATGCTTCTAACAATTATGCAGATGCTACTACAAATACAAATAAAAGCAACATACTTACAAGATTAAATGCATGGTATGAAGGTAATAGTTTTCCAGCGCAATATAAAGATTTATTAGATGAAAATGCAGGATTTTGTAATGATAGAACACCATATGCAAGTACTACTGATGGAAGTCCGGATACAAGCGGTCATGGTTTTGGAAGTAGTGGAACAACATATTATGGAGCATATATAAGAATAACAAATAAAAAACCAACATTTAAGTGTCCACAGGATAATGATTTATTTACAAAAAATGGAAGTGAAAAAGGAAATAAGGCATTAACAAATCCAATAGGACTAATCACAGCCGATGAAGTAATGTATGCTGGAGCAGTATATAGTACTTCAAATACATATTATTGGCTACATAATGGTAGTTATTACTGGACAATGTCTCCATATAGCTTTGGCAACGGTAATGCTTTCGTGTTCCGTGTGAATAGTGATGGTAGCCTCAACAACATGAATGGCACTTGGGGTATCCGTCCAGTAATAAACCTAAAAGCTAACACTCCATTTACTGAAACTGGAGATGGTTCAGCAGATAATCCATTTGAAGTATCACTTACTCCTTAATATATAGTCTTTGATTTTCAAAGGCTTTTTTTATTAAAACCCTTTACTATAAGTTTAAGATTTGTTATAATTTTTTATGAAGGTGAAGTAATATGAAAAAATATTTATTATTAATAACTATGCTTTTAGTAATGGTACTAGGTATAAATAATGTCTATGCTCTTGATGAGGTTACTGTTTACTTTTTTAGAGGAAATACCTGTCCACACTGTGAAGAATCATTAGATTTTATTAATAATAATAAAGATAAAATAGATGCTAAAATTAAAATAGTAACTTATGAAGTATGGAAAAATACTCATAATGAAAGATTACACCAAGCTGTTGCTAAAGCTGTAGGTGTACCAGATAATAGTTTAGATAGTGTTCCATTTATAGTTGTTGGAACTGATTATAAAATAGGTATGAATCCCACTTTAGAAGATTTAAACTCTGTTATAAGTATGGCTAATAAATACTTAAATGGTGAAGAAGAATATACAGATATTGTAAGTGAACAAGCCGCTAAACTAAAAAAAGAAAATAGAGATTTAAAGTTTAAAGCTTTAACTATCGACCAATTATATGGAAACAATCCTGTTGCAACCTATATAGTTTTTGGTGTCTTTGGAGTACTTGTTATAGGTTTTGTCTGTTTAATTGTATTTTCTCGAAAAAATTAACTACTATTAAGTAGTTTTTTAAACTAGAAAGGATAGTTTTTATGAAAGTTATCTTATTAAGTGATATTAAAAAACTAGGTAAAAAAGACCAAGTTATTGAAGTTAGTGATGGTTATGCAAATAATTATTTATTTAAAAATAAATTAGCAGTTTTATATACTAAAAAAAGTAAAGAAGTATTAGATGAACAAATAGATGAAAGAAATACTTTAGAACAACTTAAAATAAAAGAATTTAAGAGTATTAGAAACTCTTTAGAAAATACTATGCTTAATTTTAAAGTTAAAGCTGGTAAAGAGGATAAAATATTTGGTAAAATATCCAGTAAACAAATTCAAGAAGAACTTAAAAATAAAGGTTTTAATATCGATAAAAAGTGTATCAAACTAAACAGAGATATTGATACTTTAGGAGTTCATGAAGTAGAAATAGCCCTTCATAAAGAGGTTACATTTAAAATTAAAGTAAATTTAAGTAAGTAGGAGGAATTATGGCTAGTAGAACATTACCTCATGATTTAGAAGCAGAGATGAGTGTTTTAGGGGTTGCCTTTTTAGACCAAGAAAAATTAGAAATTATTAATGATACTGTAACAGAAGATATGTTTTATAATGAAAAAAATAGAACTATATTTAAAGCAATTATTGATTTATATAAAGAGAATAGTCCTATTGATTTAATGACTGTTAAAGCTGAATTAGATAAAAAGAAAGTTTTAAATGAAGTAGGGGGTATATCTTATTTAACAGAGGTTATTGATAGTGTTGTTACCACTGCTAATTTAAATTATTATATTAAAATATTAAAAGAATTAGCTATCAGAAGAAGATTAATTAATACCGCCACTGATATTATAACTAACTCTTATAATGAGGAAGACGTAACAGGCCTACTTGATGGCGCCGAAAGAAATATTTTAAATGTAGTTAAAGCAAGACAAACTACTGAATTTGTCCCAATTCATGAAATCTTAAGACGAGCTCAAGAAAGATTAGAGGAACTTGCTAAAAACAAAAGTGATATCACAGGTATTAGGACTGGTTTTTATGATTTAGATCGTGTAACCGCCGGTCTTCATGGTGGCGAACTTATTATTTTAGCTGCTCGTCCAGGTATGGGAAAAACTGCTTTTGCTCTTAATATTGCTACTAATGCGGCTTTTTCTACTGATAAAGCTGTTGCTATATTTAATCTTGAAATGTCGGCCGAAATGCTTGTAAATCGTATGATTTCTAGTATTGGAGGAATAGACTCCTACAAACTTAACACTGGTAAAATGGAACACAATGATTGGAAAAGATACAATGAGGCTATGAGTAAACTTGCCTCTACCAATATCTATATTGAAGACAATGCCAGTATCACTTCTCCGGAGATTAAAGCTAAATGTCGTCGGCTAGCAAATGAGGGTAAAGGTTTAGGTTTAGTTGTAATAGATTATTTACAACTTGTAACCACTGGTTCTACACGTATTGAATCAAGACAAGTTGAGGTTGCTGAAATATCTCGTAGTTTAAAAACTATGGCTTTAGAACTTGACGTTCCAGTAATTGCTTTAGCCCAACTTTCTCGTAGTGTCGATAAAAGAGAAAATAAAGAACCAGCTTTAGTAGATTTAAGAGAATCAGGTTCTTTGGAACAAGATGCCGATTTAGTAATATTTTTAAATAGGAAAGATTACTATGAGGCTAAAAGTGAAAAAAAAGAAAATATTGTTCCTATCGACGTTATTATTGCAAAACATAGAAAAGGAGCAACCGGCTTATATAAATTATTATTTGAACTTAATATGAGTAATTTTAAAAATTATTTAAATACAGAAAATATGGGTGATATAAGTTATGAATAGAAGAAATATATTAACAATTTTGATTACATTAATAATTGGTTTAATCTTAATAGTATGTCATTTAGGAGATAAAGTCTATGAAGAGGTTAATTCTTTTTATCAAGTCTATTTAAATGGTAATATTATTGGAGTTATTAAAGATGAAGATAAATTATACAGTTTAATAGATGATAATCAAAGTTCTATCAAAAATGAATATAATGTTAAAAATGTTTATCCACCAACCAATTTAAGAATAGTTAAAACCAATACTTTTAATAGTAAAGTTGATAATGAGGAAGAAGTATATAAAAAAATTGAAGAAAAAGATGATTTTACAATTAAAGGTTACCGAGTAATTATTAGAGGTGAAGATAATTCTTATGGTGTAAATGTCATAGATAAAGAAGTTTTTTATAATGCTGCCAAAAGATTTGTTCGTGCTTTTCTTGATGAAGACGAATATGAAAAATATATAAATAATAATCAAAGTGAAATAATTGAAACAGGAAGAATTATTGAAGATATGCAATTTCTTGAAGATATTGAAATTAAAGAAGATTTTATCAGTGTTCAAGATAAAATATTTACTGACGAATTAGAATTAACCCAATTTTTATTATTTGGAGATAATCCTGAAACTAAAACTTATACTGTAAAACTTGGAGATACTATTGAATCTGTTTCTAATGATAATAAACTTAATCCTGAAGAATTTTTAACAGCCAATACTAAATATAAAAGTAAAGATTCCCTACTTAGAGTAGGGGATACTGTAAATGTTACCTTAATTGACCCTCAACTTACTTTTGTTTATGACGTATATAAAATATCTGATGAGTGGGATTACTATGTTCCTGAAACTAAAAAAGATAGTTCTAAACCCACCACTTATAAAGAAATCACTACTCCTGGTCAAAATGGTATTAACCGTGTAACTGAAAGATATGCCGTAACCAATGGTGTTCAAGACCAAGGTGTTGAAATTATATCTACCGAGGTAATTAGAGAAACTATCAATCAAGTTACAACTATTGGAACAAGAAATGATAATCCTTATATTCCAAATAATCCAGTTGTTGTAACTGGTGACTGGGGTTGGCCTACCAATAAAGGATACGTTATTACTAGTAACTATGGTTGGCGTTGGGGAAAAATGCATCAAGGTATGGATATTTCTGGTGCTGGTAACTTTAACTCTCCAATTTATGCCGTTGGCGATGGTAAAGTAGTCTTAGTCTCTAACAGTTGCCCAAGTCGTGGTAAAGGTTATGGAGATCCATGTGGTGGGGGAATGGGTAATTCTATACTTATTGAACATGAAAATGGTTATTATACCAGATATGCCCATCTAACTCAAACTATGTATGTCAAAGTAGGGGATACAGTTACAAGAGGTCAAAAAATAAGTACAATGGGTAATTCGGGTTCTTCTACTGGTGTTCATCTTCACTTTGCTGTTGCGCAAGGTAGTCAAACCAACTATTTTGACCCAATGCGACTTTATCGAGGTTAACATGAAAGTCTGCGTTTTAGCCAGTGGTTCAGGGGGTAATTCAACTTATATTGAAACTGATAAATATAAAATATTAATTGATATTGGAAAAAATCGAAAATATATCGTTGATAAACTAAAAGAAATCGGAGTTTCTGCCGAAGAAATAAACTATATTTTTATCAGTCATCTTCATGATGACCATATATCAGCCCTCAAAACATTTCTAAAAAAGTATCACCCCACAATTGTTATAAGTAATCCTATGTTTCAAGAATTAAATGATATTCATGATTATGAGCATATCTTAATCTATGAGGATGAAGTAATATTAGATAATCTCCGCGTTAAATGCATTCACTCTTCTCATGATGCCACCGATTCCCGAAACTTCATTTTTGAAAGTAACAATAAATCAGTCGTATACGTTACCGATACCGGTTATGTTAATTATAAAAATTTTAAATACTTAGAAAATAAAGATATCTATCTTTTTGAAAGTAATCATGACATTGAAAAGTTGGAACATGGTTCCTATCCTGATTGGCTTAAAAAAAGAGTACTATCCGACTATGGTCATTTAAGTAATAATGCTTGTGGTGTTTATCTTTCTAAACTTATTGGCGATAAAACAAAGAAAATATATTTAATGCATCTATCTAAAGAAAACAATACCGAAGAACTTGCTTTAAATGAAATCAAAAAAGTTTTTGAAGATTACAATATTTTATTCGATGATATAAAATGCGCTAAAGCTGATGTCGCAAGTGAAGTTGTAGAAATATGATTAAGATTATAGTTTTAGGAAAATTAAAAGAAGAATATCTAAAAGAGTTAACCACTGATTATTTAAAACGAATTAATAAGTATCATAAATGTTTATTAATTGAACTAAAAGATGAAGAAAACTTAGAAATAGAGGCTAAAAATATTAAAAAATATCTTAATTCTAATGATTATATAATTACTTTAGAAATTGATGGAAAAGAACTAGACAGCCTAGAATTTGCTAATTTAATAGATAAAACTTTTAATAATTATGGCACAATTACTTTTATTATTGGTTCATCAACTGGTTTAGATAAAAGTATAAAAGAAATGAGTAATTATAAACTCTCTTTTTCTAAACTAACTTTTCCTCATGGTTTATTTAGAGGAGTATTATTAGAACAAATTTATCGGGCTTTTAAAATAAATAATCACGAGTCATATCATAAATAAAGAAAGGTGTAGTAAAATGATTGGAAATGATTGGGATGAAAAATTAAAAATAATCTGGGAAAGTGAAGGCTTTAAAAAGTTTTACAAAATAGTTGAACAGGAATATGCAACTAAAACAATTTATCCTCCTAAAGATCATATTTTTGAGGCTTTAAAATTAACCAGTTACAAAGATACAAAAGTCGTAATAGTAGGCCAAGACCCTTATCATGGGGAAGGGGAGGCTCATGGCTTGTCTTTCTCGGTTCAAAAGGGAGTAAAAGTTCCTCCTAGCTTACAAAATATTTATAAAGAATTATATGATGATTTAGGCATACCACCCAAAAATGATGGTGATTTAACTAATTGGGCTAAAAATGGAGTATTAATGCTTAATGCTGTTTTAACTGTTGTAAAAGATACTCCGGCCTCTCACCGAAAATTAGGTTGGGAACGCTTAACTAATTATATTATTAGATTATTAAATGAAAAAGAAGAACCTGTAGTCTTTATTTTATGGGGTAATTTTGCTAAAGAAAAAGCTAGTCTCATAACTAATCCTCGCCATTTAGTCTTAATGAGTCCTCATCCAAGTCCTTTCGCGGCAAGATATGGCTTTTTTGGCTCAAAGCCTTTTAGTAAAACTAATGAATTTTTAAGAAAAAATGGCCTAAAAGAAATCGATTGGAGTTAATTACTTCAATTTTTTTTTAAATAAAATAGACGACTACATTTTAAAGTCGTCTATTATTTCATCATCCATATCTTTTCCATCAAAGAATAATTTAACTTTGAATTTATGAATTTTAGCAATTATATTAGTTGGAAACTTCCTTACAATTGCATTTTCTAAACTAGTATTTTTATTATAATAATTTTTAGTCGCGGTTAATTTTTCATCTAAACGTTTTATATTTTCTAACTCTTTATTAATATCTTCATCATCTTCTAAATTTAAATCTTCCTGAACTTTTAAAATAAGCGTTAATCCTTCATTTAATTTACGATCCATATCAAAGTTTGATATATTCATATCCTTTAATTTTTCATATTCTTTAAAATAATTTTTATTATCTTTCATTAATTTTTTAAGTGAATTACTTAGTCTAATTAAAGCATCATATTTAAGTCGCAGATTCTCATCAATAATATTTTCAGCTTCTTCTAATTTAGTTTTTAAATCATTTAGTTTATTAAAAGCCTGAATATAAAAGATACCTCCTAAAGCTAAAATAATTACTATAATTAAAACCATTGAAAAGAAATTCATATTCTATCACCATTATAAGTATATCATAGTTTAATTAAAAATTAAATTCTATTTAAACTTTTTTGACATATCAGCTTTATAGTGCTATAATAAAAAAATTAGTAAGGGGTTTTAAGTATGCCTAATAAAGCTAAATTAAATCAAAAAGCTATTCTAACTAAATTATTAAATCCTGTATTTATCGCCTTTGATAAAAGTCTAACCTCTAAAAAAAGTTATATCATGGAATATATTTTAAAACCCACTGATTTACCTTACCTAAAAGATCTAAAAATCAATTCTAAAATAGAAGGAATTTATTTGAAATATCTAAATTTATTTATTAAACAAGTAGAAACCAACCATAATTTTGATTTAGGCTACTTAAAACGCAATCTTAAAACTTTAAATATAAGAGTTTCTTTAGAAAATTACTTAAGTGGTAATAATGCCAGTTATTGGTTAGGACCCAATGAAATAGCAACTCGTTTTAATACAGAATTATCCAGTATTTTTCATGAGCTTTTTCACTGTCTTAGTACTCATATCACTGAAGATGCTGATTATTCTGGCTTTAGTATTGGTCTTCACTCTAAAAAATTTGAAATAGGAAATGGAATTAATGAAGGCTATACCGAATTACTTACCAAAAGATATCTCTTACTTGATGAGTGGTGCTATAAAAATCTCGTTTTTTTAGTAAGTAAATTAGAATTAATTGTCGGTAAAAATGAAATGGAATATCTCTATTCTAAAGGCAGTTTATATGGCTTAGTAGATATTTTAAAAAAGTATAATACTGAAACTGAAATTCTAAATTTTATTCATAATATGGATTTATTCTTAAAATGGGATATATTTGATGCTGAAACTTTTAATATTGAAACTGTTATGCCCAGCCTAATTTATAAAATAATCAATTTTTTAGTTATCTCTTATGCCAAAAAAATATATTTAAGATATGAAAATGGCTTTATTACTTATCAAATGTACCATAAAAAAGTTAAAACTTATATCAAAGATATCTATAACTATTTTAATCTCTCTAAAACTACTAATATAGAATTAAAAAGACGTATTAATATCGAAACTTAATACGTTTTTTCAGAATAATTATGACTATAATTTATTCTTTCTTCAAAAGTAACATAATTTAAATAAATCATTCTAAGTAAATACCAATCCCCAGTTTTCGGATCACTTATTATTAAATGATCTCTTCCTGCTTCTTCAATTATTCCTTCATATATTTTATCTTTCCACTCATTAGAATCAGGATAAGAATAATATACTTTTACTTTTTTACCCTTATTTAATCTTAAAATATTTTCTATATAACTCTGTTCCATTGGGGCAAAAGTATTACTAAAATTAATATTACCTGGAGGACTTTCTAAAGCTTCTTTGTTATTAGTAGGAAAGGTAGGAGTACTAAAAAAATTACCATTCATTTTTTATCTTCACCTCTTTAAAGAATATGCCAAAAAGAATATTTTATGTTGACAATTTAAGAATTTAATTTTATTATTTAATAGAGGATAGATAATTATGGATATAAAAAAAATAATTGAAGTAGTTACAAATAAAGATCGTATGATTAGAGTTTTATATGTACTAATTGGAGTATTTTTAATGGCTCTTAACTATAATATGTTTTTTGTTGAATATGGCCTAGTTACGGGAGGAGTAAGTGGTCTATCAATTGTTTTTAATCATTTATGGGGTTGGAATAATGAGGTTTTTATTTATTTTACTAATATATTACTTTTAGTATTAAGTTATTTTACTTTAGGCTATAACAAAACTAAAAAAGCTGCCTTTGGAAGTATTTTGTATCCGATTATGATAACTTTTACATATCCTTTAAGTAAAATGCTTATACCTTATTTTAAATTTGATGATTTCTTTATTGTTTTAGTTTTATCATCAATTATCTATGGTTTTTCTAATGGTCTAGTCTATAAAATGGGCTATAATACTGGTGGTTCCGATATAATTATGCATATCATGTGTAAGTATCTTCATATGCCTGAGGGAAGAGCCAACTTTATAAGTAGTTTAGTTATTATTTTATTCGCTGGTTTAGTAATGGGTGTTAATAAAGTTGTTTATGCAATTATTATTACCTATATTTTTAGTATAATTGTTGACCGAATGATTATTGGCATATCCAAACAAAAACTATTTTTTATCCAAAGTGATATGATAGATAAAATAGAAAAAGTAATAATCAATGATTTAAAAGTTGGAGTAACTGTTTTAGATGGTAAAGGTGGTTATTCTAAGAAATCTAAAAAAATATTAATGTGTGCCGTTCCTACTAAAGATTATTACTACTTTAAAGAAGTTATTAGAGCCATAGATAAAAATGCTTTCTTTATAATCAATGATTGTTATGATATCGGGGGAGGAACAATTAAAAGTAAAGGCTTAGGCTTAAGTGATATTTTTTAGCCATAAAAATTAAAAAATTAATATAAACGCTTACTTTAAGAAACTTTTTAAAGCATCTTGTTAGAGATGTTTTTTCTATTTTCCCTCCAATTTTTTAAATGTTATAAAAGGGGAAGTCTCCCAATTTTAAATTTTTTTTCTAAGTTTTTAGAATTTACACACATTTGTTCGAATATCTATTGACAAACCCATTTTTTTATGATAAATTGAAAGTGCACTAAGAAAGGATTATATTATGAAACAAGTCAAAGAAGAAAAGAATAAAGATAAAGCACTCGAACAAGTTTTAGCGGATATTGAAAAACAATTTGGTGCTGGGGCTATTATGAAATTAGGAAGTGAAGAACATACTAAAATAGACGTAACCTCAAGTGGTTCTCTCGCTTTAGATATTGCTTTAGGTGTTGGAGGTTTTCCTAAAGGTCGTATTATTGAAATTTATGGACCAGAATCATCAGGTAAAACAACCATTGCTCTCCAAGCCATTGCTGAAGTTCAAAAATTAGGAGGCCGGGCAGCCTTTATTGATGCCGAACACGCGCTAGACCCTGTATATGCCAAAGCCTTAGGTGTCGATATAAATGAATTATTATTATCTCAACCTGATACTGGAGAACAAGCCTTAGAAATATGCGAAGCCTTAGTTCGCAGTGAAGCTGTAAATATTATAGTTATTGACTCTGTCGCGGCTTTAGTTCCTCAAGCTGAAATTGATGGCGAAATGGGGGATTCTCATGTAGGTTTACAAGCCCGTCTTATGTCTCAAGCCCTTCGCAAACTATCTGGAACTATTAATAAAACCAAAACAACTGCCATATTTATCAACCAATTAAGAGAAAAAGTTGGTGTTATGTTTGGGAATCCTGAGACTACTCCTGGTGGTCGAGCATTAAAATTTTATGCGACTATCCGTCTTGATATCAGACGTTCTGAGCAAATTAAAATGGGTGAACAAATAATTGGTAATAAAACTAATATTAAAGTAGTTAAAAATAAAGTTGCACCTCCTTTTAAAACTGCCACTGTTGATATAATGTATGGAGAAGGTATCTCTAAAGAAGGCGAATTAATTGATATTGCCTCTTCCTTAGGTATCCTTGATAAAAGTGGAGCCTGGTATGCTTATAATGGCGAAAAAATTGGTCAAGGTAAGGAAAATGTTAAAATATATTTAAAAGAAAATCCTACTTTATGTAATGAAATCGAAACTAAAGTAAGAAATCACTATGGTTTTAATCAAGATAAAAATAAGAAAAAATCTTCTGAAAAAGATAAAGAAAATGCAGAATAACTAAAAAATCTTCAATTTTTTCTTGCCATAATCTTAAATAACCATTATAATTAATATATAGATATTAATCTATAGTGAGGAGATTTTAAAATGGATTTTAATTTAATGTCCATTTTAACTCTTGTAATTGGATTTTTTGTTGGGTTTGGAGTTATTCTTATTATCAACGCAATTAAGAATAATCAAAATGAAAATAAAGCTAATAAAATAATTGAAGATGCTAAAAAAGAAGCAGATAAACATAAACGTGATTCCTTGATGGAATTAAAAGAAGAATCATACCGTTTAAAACAAGAAACAGATAAAGAAATTAAAGAAAAAAAAGCCGAATTAAAAGAAAATGAAAATAGACTTTTACAAAGAGAAGCCTCTTTAGACAAAAGAGAAGAGATGCTTCAAAAAAGAGATAACAACTTAGAAGAAAAAGAAAATATTTTATTAGCAAAACAAAAAGAAATACAAGAAAAAGAGTTAAAAATGGATGAACTCTTAAAACAAGAACTTGAAGAACTAGAAAAAATAGCTAAATTTTCTAAAGAAAAAGCACATGATTTAATTATGAAACGCGTTGAAGCCGATATGGCTACTGAAATAGTAGAATATATCCAAGAAGAAGAAAGAAAAGCCAAAGTAGAAGCTCATGAAAAAGCAAAACAAATAATAGTTACTAGTATGGAGCGTTATGCCGAAGACGTTGCTAGTGAACAAACTGTAAGTACTATTGACTTACCAAACGATGAAATGAAAGGACGTCTAATAGGTCGTGAAGGCCGAAATATTAGAACAATTGAATCTATAACTGGAGTTGATTTAATAATTGATGATACTCCTGAGGCTATAGTAATATCTTCCTTTGATCCTCTTCGTCGTGAAATAGCCAAAGTTACCATTGAAACTTTAATAAAAGATGGCCGAATCCATCCAGCTCGCATTGAAGAAGTATATGATAAAGTTTCTAAAGATATTAATACCAAAATTATGGAAATTGGTAATGAAGCCTTATATGATTTAGGTATAGTAAAAATGGACCCTGAATTAATTAATTTAGTTGGAAAATTAAAATATCGTTCTAGTTATGGTCAAAATGCTTTAAAACATTCTATGGAAGTTGCTCACTTAACTGGGCTTATGGCTCAAGAACTAGGTGAAAATGTTGCTTTAGCTAAAAGGGCAGGGCTCTTACATGATATAGGTAAATCAATTGATTTTGAAATTGAAGGAAGTCATGTTGAAATAGGTGCCGATTTAGCTCGCAAATACCATGAAGATGAAGTTGTCATAAATGCTATTGAATCTCATCATGGCGATAAAGATGCTACCAGTGTTATTTCCGTTTTAGTTGAAATTGCCGATACTCTTTCTGCTGCTCGTCCAGGTGCTCGTAATGATACAATGGATAATTATATGAAACGTCTAAGTCAACTTGAAGAAATAGGTAATTCTTTTGAAGGCGTAGAAAAAACTTTTGCCGTTCAAGCTGGTCGCGAAATTCGTGTTATAGTAAAACCTGATGAAGTAGACGATGCTAAAAGTTATAAAATGGCTCGCGATATCAAAGAAAGAATTGAATCAGAAATGCAATATCCTGGAACTATTAAAATAAATGTAATTAGAGAAACAAGAGCTATTGAAGAAGCAAGATAAGCTTCTTTTAAAATTCTCTAAAAAAGAAAGGACTAACCAATGGAAAATAATTTAGAAATCGAAAAAAAATATCTTTTAAAAGAAAATACTACTAAAGAATTTGCAACTAACTTTTTAATATCTAAGCTCAGTTTAACTAAATCACCAACTCCCATTTTAATCAATCATGATATTTATTATGATAAATGTAATCTTTTAAAAAATCTTGGCTTAAATGCTAGACAAAGAAAAGTCGGAAAAGAAACTGAATATACTTTAAAAATAAAATTAGATACTCAAAGTATAGATAAACGAAAAGAACTCAATTTTACTAGCCTTGAAGAAATGCTTAAATTTATTCAAGATAATCTTAAGCTACCCATTCACCATCTTTCTGAAAATTTAAAATTAATAACTACTCGCAAACTCTACCATTATAACTCAAAAGATACATTAATTGAAATCTGTTTTGATGAAGTAAATCCTTATTATGAAAATATCCCTTTAGAACCATTTTTCATGATTGAAAGTGAACTAAAAAAAGGAAATATCAAAGAATTAGAATATCTTAACAATACTTTAATTCAACTCCCTTTTCTAAAAACTTGCAATCTATCCAAAAAAGATATTGCTTTAACCAAAATAAATTCTGCTCAAAATTTAATTTTAAAAAGAACAAAAGACTAAAAAAAATCCCTAATTTTTATATTTTGAATATTTTTCTTAAAAACAATTCACAATATATTAGGTGATAATATTTGAAAAAAACAACAATATCCTTTGGGCTAGTTTCTATTCCAGTAGAAATGCGTCCTATAATTAAAAACAATGATATATCTTTTAATCAACTTCATAAAAAATGTTTATCTCGTATCAAATATATAAAATACTGTCCTCACTGTAAAAAAGAAGTTAAACAACCTGATATTATTAAAGGTTATCAAGTAAAAAAAGATAACTATATAACTTTAACCGATGAAGAGTTTAACAATTTAAAAAGTGAAGATGAAAAAACTATTGATATTATTGGCTTTATAAATCTAAAAGAAATAGACCCAATTTACTTTGAAAAAAGCTATCTTATAAGTCCACCCACCAAAAGTAAAGCCTACAGTTTATTTAAAACAGCTTTAGCCAAAAGTGGTAAAATAGCTCTTTCTAAAACAATAATTGGTACCAAGTTTTATTACTGTATTATTCGAGTTAATCCTGATGGTTTAATCCTAAATACTCTATATTTCCCAGAAGAAATAATAATCCCCGAATTAGTAAGTGAAGCTAAATTTACTAAAAAAGAAGAAGACTTAGCTCTAAATTTAATAAAATCTTTAAGTATAAAATTTAATCCGGATATATTAATAGATGAATATCAAGAAAAAATAAAAACAGCCCTTAATGCTAAATTAGATGGTAAAAAAATAAAAAAACCTCAAGTAAAACAAGAAAGAACCATCAAAGATTTAATGACAGCACTAGAAATGAGTTTAAAAAATGTTTAATAACCATACTTTAAAACCCATGCTTTTAAAAGAAATATCTAAACCATTCACGGATTCCAATTATTTATACGAAATAAAATATGATGGCTATCGCGTATTTGTCTATGCCAATAAAAACAAAGTAACTATTATAAGTCGAAATGGTAAAGACTTAACTAACACTTATCCTGAACTTCAAAGCATTAAAAAAATTGTTAAAGATAAATCAGTTATCTTTGATGGAGAACTAATCGCCGTTCAAAATGGTCTTCCCAATTTTCATAATCTTGAAGTTCGAAGTAAACTAAAAAACATTACAGAAAATACTATCTATGAAATACCTATCTATTTTATCTGTTTTGATATTATCTATGAAAACAAAGATTTAACTAAACTTCCTCTAATAAAAAGAAAAGAGATATTAAATACCTATCCTGATACCTCTGAATTTATTAAATCCGAATATTATTCTGATGGTCTTAAATTATTTCAAAAAATCCAAAAATTAGGTTTAGAGGGAATTGTTGCCAAAGAAAAAGAAAGTCTCTATTATCCAGGTAAAAGAGCAGATTCTTGGCTTAAGATTAAAAATATCAAAGATGGCGAATATTATATCTGTGGCTATATCTTTAATAAAGAAAAATACAGCTTATTACTAGGGGAATATCACAACAAAGATTTATACTATGTTGGTAAAGTAAGTCTAACTTCAAGTAATCCCATAATAAACCAAGTCTTAAAATCTTCTAAAACTTCCAATAAATTTCTAAACTTTAAAGAAGAAGCCACCTTTATTCCTCCTAAAATCAAAGTAGTAGTAAACTATTTAGAAAAAACTAAAGATGGAAAACTTCGTCATGCCTCATTAAAATAAAAATAAATAGTTCACTTTCTATTTATTTTTTAAAAATTTTTAATTAGCTTTATTAACTTCCATAATAACCGGTAATATAATAGGTCTTCTTCCGGTAAGTTCATTAATAAAAGGATATAATTCTAAAATAATTTGATTTTTTAAATCAGTATAACTATAAGGAGTTGTTCTAAAAAATTTATTTACAATATCTGTTATCTTATGTTCAATTTTACTAATTAACTCTGGATTTTCATTAACCATAATAAATCCTCTAGTTGTAACATTAGGCTTAATTAATAACTCTTTACTAATTGTATTAATATTTAAAATAGTTACTAAAATACCATCACTCGACATTAACTTTCTATCTTTAATAACTTGTGAACCAATATCTCCAATTCTTGAACCATCAACATAAACATCTCCACTTTTAACAACTTCTCCTCGGCTAACTACTCCTTTATTAATATTTAATACGTCCCCATTTTTACATATAAATATATTTTCTTTTGAAATCCCACAAGCCTCGGCAATTTCTCCATGCGCTTTAAGCATCCGATATTCACCATGCATTGGCATAAAATATTTTGGATTAATTATTCGTAGCATCCATTTAAGTTCTTCTTCTTTCGCGTGTCCTGAAGTATGAACATCATTAAAAGTTTTATTAGTATAAACTTTAACTCCTTTTAAATAAAGTTTATTAATAACTCGGTTAATCGCTGCTGCATTCCCAGGAATAGGGGAAGAAGAGAAAACTACTAAATCATCAGGCATTAAAGTAATTTGTTTATGTTGTCCACTTGCAATTCTTGATAATGCCGCCAAAGGTTCTCCTTGTGTTCCAGTACATAAAATACAAATCTCTTTTTTCTTTAATCCCTTAGCTTGATTATTATCAATAAAAATTGACTTATCTTCAATTAAACCATTATTAACCGCTAGTTCAATACTTGTTTCCATTGATCTTCCAAAAATAATAATTTTACGATTATTCTTTCGACAAGTCTCAACAATATGTTTTATTCTAAATATATTTGAGGCAAAAGTTGCAATAATAACTCTTCCAAAATGTTTTGATACAATATCATTTAAAGCCTCATCTACACTTGATTCACTTTTAGAAAATCCTTCCGATAAAGCATTAGTCGAATCACTTAATAAAAGAGTAACTCCTTTTTTTCCTAACTCAGCCATCTTATGAATATTAGCCATTGGCCCAATTGGTGTTAAATCAAACTTAAAATCTCCAGTTTCAAAAATAGTTCCATTAGGTGTATGAATAGCAATCGCATAAGAACCAGGTATCGAATGGGTAGTTCCCACAAACTCAATTGTAAAATATTTTGTTTTAATAACTGAATCCTCTGTTACAATTTCAATATTATTAAAATTAATATTTCTATCAACTAACTTCTTATTAATTAAATCAGTTGCAATCTTTGAAGCATAAATCTTAGGAATATTTACAGTATTAAGTAAAAAAGAAATTCCCCCAATATGGTCCTCATGTCCATGAGTAATAACTAAAGCTTTTATTTTATCTTCATTCTGTTTTAAATAACTAACATCTTGTATAACATAATCAATTCCAAGTAAATCATCTTGAGGAAACATAACACCTGCATCAATGATTATTATTTCATTATTATGAGTTACAACATACATATTTTTTCCAACTTCGCCTAAACCACCTAAAGCAACAATAGACGTAGTCATATTATTATTTTTCATTAATATTCATTCCCTTCAAATCTAAAAAATAAAGTTCATAACTAACAATAATTATACTATAAAAGGCCTAATTTGTCTATATTAAGTTTATCTTTACATAATTTTTACAATAAAATATCAATAAAGACTACATAAAACCTAAAATATATTTTATAATAATATTAGAAAATAGAAGGTGATTTTAATGAATAATGAAAAAGATAATGATAATAAAAAAAATTTAAATAACCAACTTTTAAAATACAAAAAAATTAATAATCGCAACAGTGGCATCATCATAGTTCTTTTAGGTATGCTACTTTTTGTCTGTGTTATATGTGTTTATGTCCGATTTTTAGGTTGATTATTTACTTATAATGAGATATAATACATCTAAGGTGGTTTTTATGGATAAAAAAAGAATAATAGGAATAATTTTAGGTGTTGCTCTAATTCTAGCTGTTGGTTTAAAATTCTATTTAGCTAACAAAGAAGAATCAAAAGAAGAAGTAAAAACTAATGAAAGACCTTCGACTGTCTCTTCTAAAGAATTTAAAAAGCAATACGAAGTTTTAAATGGTACTAAAAATAGTAATGACCAAGATTATTTAGAAGTATCTATCGCGGAGAATAATCCTGTAACAATTAAAAGTGATATAGAAATATTAGACATTTTAAAAAATGGTACGGGAGTTATTTATTTTGGTTTTAATTCTTGCCCATGGTGTCGTAGTATGGTAGAAACTCTATTAGAGGCAGTTGATGAAAATAATATCACTAACCTTTATTATGTTGATATCAAAGATATTCGTTCTAGTTATGAAGTAAAAAATAAAAAATTAACTCAAACTAAAGAAGGTACTGAAAGTTATTATAAAATTCTTGAATATTTAAATGAATATTTAGAAGATTATAAAATAACCAGTGATAAAAAAGATTATGACACTAAAGAAAAAAGATTATACGCTCCAACAGTTGTCGCTCTAAAAGAGGGGAAAATAGTTGGATTTCATGAAGGAACTGTAGATTCTCAAGAAGACCCATACTTAGGTCTAAATGAAACTGAAAAAGAAGAATTAAAAGCTATTTTTAATGAAACTTTTAAAGAAATAAAAAATAATACCTGT
Source organism: uncultured Bacilli bacterium (assembly GCA_947581835.1). Taxonomy (GTDB): domain Bacteria; phylum Bacillota_I; class Bacilli_A; order RF39; family UBA660; genus Caccenecus. The sequence continues at coordinate 43,161 of CANPVV010000004.1, read as the reverse complement.
GAAAAAGAACGTGGCTGTTAGTCACGTCTTTATTTTACTTATCTTTATTCTGCATCTTCAATAAAAGTTTTACTCTTATGGGGCTCATCAAATAATAATCCTTCATAATTTTTTTGTCTTAAAACCTCATATACTCCAATAGCAACACTATTTGAAAGATTAAGAGCCCTAACATTATCCGTCATTGGTATTCTAAAGCATCTTTCTATATATGGTTTTAATATTTCTCTTGGAATACCTGTTGATTCTTTTCCAAATATTAAATAAATATTATCTTTAATTTCCTTATAATTAACAGATGAATGTGGTTTATGTCCATATCTTGTAAAAAAGAAATATTCTCCTTTGTTTTTATGAAAAAATTCTTCTATATTTTCATAAACATAATATTTACATTTATCTATATAATTAACTCCACTTCTTTTAATATATTTTTCTTCTAAACTAAACCCCAAAGGTTTAATTAAATGTAGTACAGTATTAGTTGCTACACAAGTTCTCATAATATTTCCTGTATTTCCTGGAATTTCTGGTTCAAATAAAACAACATTAAGCATATTTTTACCTCTTTCTCTTTAAAAATTATAAATTAAAACTCTAAATTTGTAAATAACCATTTTTCTATTGAGAAATATCTCTAAATAAGTTATAATAAAATAACTTATAGAAAGAAGGTAAAAAATATGCCTATAACATTTGAAGAATTAATCGCTGCCTCTTTATTAAAATTTAATGGTGAAATTGACACTTTAGATATATCTCTTTTAATATCTAATATAAATGAACCATACAATTTTTCTAATAAATCAAACAATAGAATCAACTATCTAACCAAATTTCAAAACAACAAATACCAACTAAAAGAAGGCCTAACTCTTGATACCTTATTAAAACCAAATCTAACTATTCAAAGTATTTTAGAAAATATTGCTAAATCCAATGCTTTAACTTTTCTAAACAATTTAGATTTAACCAACTTTGTTTTACAAAAAATCAACCATTTAGGTGGTATATCTGAAAACTCTCTTAACACCAAACTAAATAAAGTAGAATTAAACGAATGCTTACGACTTATAAAAGAAGGCTATTTATACACTATTTGGACTAAAGAATTTATTTATGATGATTCTCAAAGTATTGTTTTAAGTAAAAAAGGGGAAGTATATCTATTTATTAAAACTTACTCTCATCAAGTAGAACTATTTAAATACGAACTCTTATCTCATGGCTACAATCCTGATTTAATTGGAGTTTATTTAATAACTAAAAACTTACACCGCCCTATAGATGAAATCTTTAATATTTCTGATTTTGAATACTTTGGTCATATCTTTGACGTTGATTTAACTAAAAAAGATGATTTAACTCTTTAAAATATTAGTAAAAAAACTAATATTTTTATTTTCTTTTACCTCTTTAACTATACTATTTTTTTCTAGTTTACTTGATTTATTTCAAATTTTCGATATAATTAAATAGAGGTAATAATATGGCAGAGAAAATAACAAAATTAGTAATAAAAATTTTTGGCAGTCTAACCAGTCTTTGGTATGGTAAATATTTAGTTATGTTTATCATTTCTTTAATGCCTATTTTAGAGTTAAGAGGGGGCTTAATCGCGGCAAAACTTATGCACGCTCCTATGCTTCCTAGTTTTATCATTTGTTTTCTGGGCAATATTATACCTATTCCTTTTATTTTATGGTTTATAACTAAAATATTTGATTATTTTAAAAGTAAAAATGGCCCGATAGGTAAACTAGTTACTAAACTAGAAAAAAGAGCCACCAGCAAAAAAGACCAAATTGAAAGATTAAAATATTTAGGATTAGTTTTATTTGTTGGTATTCCTTTACCTGGAACTGGTGCTTGGACAGGTTGCCTTATCGCTGCTTTATTAGGTATGGATAAGAAAAAATCTTGTTTAGCTGCTATATTAGGTGTTATAATGGCCGGAATAATAATGTTAATCTTAAGTTATGGTTTGTTAGGAGTGATTATCGATTGACAACAATTTATTTAATTAATAATGGTTATACAATAAATAATTTAGTATTTCCCGAAGATGAAACTTTAGAAAGTAAAAGAGAAAAACGTATTTTAAGTATCGAAGGAGAAAAAGAAAGTGAAAGACTTGCCTCTAATAAAGTTCTTCAAAGAGTAAACAAAATCTATACTTCCAACTATGTTATGAGTATTGCAACCGCAAAATATCTCGCCCACACTTTAGAAATAGATATGAATATTGCTAAAGAATTAGGGGAACGTGTTATTGGTAATCTTCAAGATAAAAAAATCCGTATGGTAACTGAAATGCAAGAAAATGATTTTAACTATCGCTTAAGTGGAGGAGAATCATTAAATGACGTTAAAAAAAGAATGCACAATTTTTTAAAAAAAGTTTTAAATAATGACAAAGATAAAACTATCGCAGTATTTACCCATAATGTAGCTATAACTAGTCTTCTTACTGAATACTGTGAAAAAGGTTTTAATCTTGATAATCGTCTAATTTTAAACTATCAAGAAGAATCAATCGTGGATGGCACTTGGACAGGTATTCGTCTAATTGAAATGGTTTTTGATAATACTACTTTAGTTTCTTTAAAACGTCTTCAATAAAAATAAACAGTTAATTAAATAATAAAATGCAATATTAAAAATTTTATTTAAAAAAGTTGCATTTAAAAGTTAGTTTAATAGTAAAATGCAATTTGTAATAAACTCTTTATAAGTCTTAAAAGTTATGATATAATAACTAAACATGAGGTGAAAAAAATGAAAATTGACGAAATAAAAAAAGTTTATGATATAAGACTTGAAAATCAAAAATTGGCAGTAGATATTTTTAAGCATCGTCTTCAAACTAAAAATGTTTCTGGTAAAAATAAAACTTTCAATACTTATGAGCATGTAGCTACTGTCTATCCTGAAAATATTGAAGAATACATAACCATGCTTTTAGACAGTCATTACTTTAGTAGATTAGATTTTCAATTAGGAATGCTAGGAGAAGTAACAACTAATCCTCTTAATAAATTAAAATTAATGTTACTAAGTCGTGAAAATAAAATTTTAGAAGCTATATATAACCCTTATGATATAGTAAATAACTTAAATGTTATAACAACTAGTATTACTTATATCAATATGTATACCGGTATTATTAATACTATGAATTTAGATAACTTAGGTCCAGTAACTCCTGAAAAAATATCTGCTTTAGAAGCATCAGATTTTGTTAATATCAACAATTCTTATACTTACCAAGTTCTAAATGAAACTACTAATAATTTATCTCGTTAAAAAAATTTAAGACCAAAATCTTAAATTTTTAATTTTTAAATAAATTTTTCTCTTGTTTATATTTAGTTATCGCTGAATTATCTTTCATTAAAGCTGTAATTGAATTGCCTTTATTTAAACTATCAATAATCTTAGCTAAATAAGTAGAACAATCTGCCGCATAAAACCATTTCTTATTTAAAATTTCTTCAGGAATATAAGTTAAATTAGTTGAATATACTGCATCAAATATTTTCTTTTCATAAGCATCATCAAACTTTTTATATCCTTGAGTAAACAATGCAAAAGTTGTAAAGAAAAATATTTTTTTAGCTCCTTTTTCTTTAAGTTCATAAGCAACGTCAAGCATTGAACCACCACTTGCAAGCATATCATCCACTATAATAATTGATTTTCCTCTAACATTAGGACCTAAATATTCATGAGCAACAATCGGATTACTTCCATTAACTACTTTCGAAATATCTCTTCTTTTATAAAACATACCCACATCTACTCTTAATATATCTGCTAAAAATCTTGCTCTATCCATTGCTCCTGTATCCGGACTAACCACCAAAGTTTTTTCATTATCAAATTCTTCATTTTTAAGAAAAGTTCTAAGCATATCATTTGTTGTAAAAAAATTATCAAAGGAAAGGGTAGGTATTGCATTTTGCACATTAGGATCATGGACATCAAACGTAACAATTCCCTCAATTCCTAAATTTTTAAGTTCCTGTAAAGCTGCTGCACAATCTAAAGATTCTCTTGACTTTCTTCGATGCTGTCTTGCTGAATAAAGCATTGGCATTACTACTTTGATACTTTTCGCATGACCCATTATTGCTAAAATAGTTCTTTTAATATCCTGAAAATGCTCATCTGGGCTCATATGATGCTCAAAATCATACATTTTATAAGTAATACTATAATTATGTGTATCACTTATGATATAGCAATCTTTTCCTCTAATTGACTCTTTAATTGTAACTTTTCCTTCACCATCATTAAATCTTGCCATTTCTATTGGTACTAAATAATTACTATCTGTCTTCCTAATTCTTTTAATTTCCTTATTAACTTTAAGTCCTAATTCTTCACAATTATTCATAACAATTAAACATAAATCTTCTTTTTCCATATACACTCCTACTACTTACACCCATATTGTAACATAATAGTTAATTTATAAAAATAGCAAAGAGTTAATTTATTCTAATTTTTAACGATAATATTTTTTATAAGCTTCTATATCTTCATCAGTTGGTATCATTTGAATTAAATTCATAGTTTCCCTTAAAAATTCTTCTTTTGTAACTATATAATCTCCTGTTGCCCATCCAATAACTCCATCATTATCACTATTTTTTATTTTATTAATTCCTTTTAATTTTTTAATCATTTCTACATTACACAATTTAGGAATAAAATAACTAACAAAAACTTTATCATTTTCTTCTGTAACCTCAATAGTAGTCGCATGACCTAAATCTCTAAACATTACTATAAAATGTGTTGGACTTAAACCTAAAATATCAATATAACTAGCCTCAGTATTATTAGGTAAACTATCAAATAACTGTTCTGCTAAAATAGAATTATACCCTCTAAGTTTAATATCACCATTTGTTTTTATTGGAGGTATCATATTATATATATAATCATTATTTATAACAAAAGAATGTAAAGCATGGAGTAACTCATTTATTGTCCGACAATTTTTAGTACTAATCCCATTAAATATAGTATACCCCACATTTGTTTCATTTATCTCATTAACCAAAGCAGGACTCATATCTGCAAATAAATTTTTATAAATATCATTTACATTATCATAACGATAATCAAATTTATATATTTCATTTTCTATATTAAGAAAAAACTTTTTTATATACTTTTTATCTATTAATGCCATTGTATCACTAATAATTGTAAAATATCTTTTAAAAGCTTTAGTATAATCAACCACTTTATCTATATACTTCATTTTAGCATTAGGACTACTATTATCATAACTATTAGGCGCTAACTCCATTAATAACTTTTTAATCTTTAAATCAATTTCAAAAAATTTACTTAAAATCTCAATATTATAAACCATAAAATCACTTCCTATTCTAATAATAACATAAAACCTAAATTAGTATAACCCTTATTTACTAAATTATTAGAAAGTGCTATAATATATTTACATTGCCCCATAGCCAAGCGGTAAGGCAGAAGGCTCTGACCCTTCGATTCCGTAGGTTCGAATCCTACTGGGGCAGCCATTTATTAAAATTTAGTCTAAAAATTAGACTTTTATCTAAACCCGTATTTTCTTTAAAATAGGGGCTTTTTATTTTCTAAATGTTTTCTTAAAAATTTTTTTAAATAACTATTTATCTAGTATTCGTGCAACTTTTTTTCTGCTTTTTAAATTTTTTTCCAAAATAAAAACCCCAAAAAGGGGATAACTTAATAAGTAACCTCACAACTCCATAAGCCATGTTTATTACAATAAGCATACAAAATTCCTTTTTGCTTTTTAAATTCTGCTTTAGCATCTTCCATTGGGTTAAAATAAATAATTTCTTCACTATTTTCTCCAACAAACATAATCCAATTTATAAAATGTTCTTCTTCCATCACATGATTAACATTAACTATAATTTTATCATTCCTTATTTCATAACTAGGAATATGTTTTTCAAAACTAGCTTCCTCACTATTAGCTTTTACTATCTTCATTTCTTTATCACAACAATTAATACCACAAGTACACTTACAATCACTTATCACTTTAACCAAAGCCCCACAATTATTACATTTTCTTAAAATTAATTCTCTCACTCTTTTCACCTCTCTAATATTATAAACTATATTTATTTTAATTTCTATTTATTTTCTAATTATTTTTATCATCCCAAAATAAAGTTAATTAAATAGTAAAATACAATTTATAATAAAATTTGTCAAAATAAAATATAAGTGTTATAATGAAAAACAATTATATTTATTAAATGCCAAGAATCTTTGCTAAAAATTTTAACCATGTAAAGATATTTTGATAGAAATAAAAAATAACTAATAGTAAAATGTCCATGAAAGGAGGAATATCTGTGAATCTGGGTAAACAAATATTAAAAATAAGAAAGGATAATAAAATGTCTCAAGAAGAATTTGCCGAAATTTTTAATGTAAGTAGACAAACTATTTCAAGTTGGGAAAATTCCAAAAGTTATCCAGATATTGAAACTCTTATAAAAATAAGTAATAAATTTCAAATTTCTTTAGACATTTTAATAAAAGGTGATGAAAAAATGGTTAAAACCATCGATAATCAAGTAAAAAAAAGTAAGATTTTAATAAAAATACTAATCGCTTTCTTTCTCTTAATAATTTCTAGTATTTTAATATTTTATTTTATCTATCGTGATCGCCTATACTATTTTTTTAAACTTCCTGAGTTAGGTGTAGTCTGTACTTATGACCATGATTTTATTGATTACTCAATTAGATATTATAAAATTAGTAACCGACCTATCGGGGGAGGAGGAACCGTTGGCCAAACTGAAGCGATGAGAGAAGCTACCAAAATTGTTAATAAAATCAAAATAGGGGACTTTAAAAAAGTAGAAGACCAAGCCGAATATGTTAAAAGCATATATGAACAAAAAGGTGCCACCTGTAAATTAATCTATTATAAAAATACTGAGGATTATATAAATAAAATATCTAAGCTTCAAAGCGATTTCCAAGACTCTCTAAATTCCAATTAAATCTAAAATTTGATAGTAATATAAATTACTATCTTTTTTATTCTCGCATTGAAGCATAAGAATATAATAAAACTCCATAACCATTATTCGGATGAACTCCATCTAATAAAAATAAATCTTCTCCATCTTCCTTTAATACTTTTGCTATATAACTATTAATATCAATAAAAGAAACATTACTCTTACTTAAAGCTATCTTTTTTAACTCTTCGTCATATTCCTCATACAAAAATCTTTTATTTTCAGCATCAACTTTTAAATACCTATCTTGCTCAGTAGTCCTAAAAGGAGCTAAAAGAACTATCTCTTTATTATTTAAAAAATCTATTATTTTATTTATATTCTCTATATATTCTTCTTTTTTTATCTCACTATAACGAATATCATTAGTTCCAATATTAATAATTGCCACATCACATAAAGAATTTGCTAATTTATCCTGAAAATTATCTATAATATCCTTAGACGTATAACCACCTTTAGAATAATTATAAACCTGTTTATCTTTAAATAATTCCATTAAAGGTTTGTACCAAGGAACATATCCATTTTTAGTTCCTTCTGTAATACTATCTCCAATAAAACAAATATTTTGCCCTTTATCTATAGTTTGATACATATTACTTATCTTATCTTTACTTGTTAAAGTTAAATCATTTTTTAAATGTTTTTTATATCCATCTTTAAAAATATAATACTCTTCTTCCATCTCATTAATTCCAATATTCTGTCCTAATCCCACTTTAGTTACTAAACTATTCGCATAAGCCATTTTATCTTTATATTCCTCTAAAATATTATAATTTTTATAAATCGGAAGTGCATAATACCCCAAATTTTTATCTTTAACGGCAAGCAAAGGAATAATCCCACCTCCAATAACCTTTTTAGTTTGCGGATTTATATAAACTTTAGAAATAAAAGAAATATCGCCATCATGCTCTATATAAGAATTAACAAAATTACCTACACAATTAAATACTAAAGTATCTCCAATATATTCCACAGGTTGAACTGAATGAGCATGACTTCCTAAAACAATATCTGCCCCTAAATTAGCAAATATTTTATTCCAAGTCTTTTGCATTTCATCAGCTTTTGTTAAAAACTGTGTTCCATAATGCGGTAAAACCACAATTAAATCTACATTTTCTTTTTTTAAATCTAAAAAATCTTGTGTAACTTCTTCCTTTACTTCTTTAAAATACTTACTTTGTGAAGGTACAATATAATTAGTAACTTTTAAATCTTTAAATAAACTATCTTCTGTTTGATAATTTAAACCATAAGTATAAGCAAGTACTCCAATTTTTAAATTTTTTACCTTAATTATTTTTGTTCTTTCATTTCTACTTCCTACATATTCCAAATTATATTTATCTAAATTATTTATTGTATCTCTAAATCCTTCTATATCTTGGTCTAATATATGATTATTAGCAATAGTAACTAAATCAATCCCACTATTTTTAATACTTTCAATAAAACTACTAGGATAATTTAACTTTAATACTTTATTATCTGAAAAATTACCCACCGAATAAGGTTTATTATCACTTACTGGCCCCTCTAAAACACCCATCATATAATCTACCTCATTAAAATAATCTTTAACTAAAGAAAACATATAATCAAAATTATATTCTCCCTCCCTATAAGAATCTTTAACCTGATTTTCTAACAATATTAAATCTCCCACAAAACCTAATGAAACACTATTACTTATTTCCTTATATTCTTCACTACTAATATATTTAGGCTTCATAAAAGACCTATAATTATGATAAAAATAATTAACGCCAATTAAAAAGAGAAGGGTAGTAATCGTAATTATAATATATTTAGTATTTTTTAAATAACTTTTAATTTTCTTATTCCCAAACAAGAAACAAATTAAAATAGCTCCTATAATTATAACTGGATAAAAATAAACACTATTAATAAATGTATCTGTAATAATAATTGTAATAATTCGGTGAAATATATATATTCCTAAAGAATTTTCTCCCCATGTACTAATTAAAGGAATTTTTTTATCACTAATAAGATTATACATAGAAACAAATAAAACAATATCAATTAAATAAATAATAATTCTTAAAATTAAATATCCCCAATTTAATACTGGATAAGCCATAAAAAAATTAAGACCTAACTTAAAACTAGCAATTTTAAAGAGAAGTAAAAAACAACCAATTAAAGCAACTATACTAACTTTTTTTGATAATTTTAACTCCTGCGGATTAATCAAATACCCAAAAAAGAAAAAGAAAGAATAACTAATTATCCGGTTAAAATAATCTAAATTAAACAAACTAATTAAATTTGTTACAATAAATAAACTAACCAAAAAAGGTATTCTATACTTTTTTATAATATCTTTTTTATCAAAATACACAATTAAACGATAAATAAAAAGGGCAATTAAATACCAAGCCGAATATTTAATAACTAAAAACTCTAAATTATCAGTTAAAAGATAATCAAACAAAATATAACTTAAATTTAACAAAATAAACAATAATAAAATATTTAAAAGAGATTTTTTATCTTTTGTTTGAGAAAACATACCTGATATTATTAAAAATAAAGGCATATGAAAAGTATAAATAAAATAAGTTATAAAAACATTAAAACTATTATTATAATATTTAAAAGAATAAAGTAAATGCGCCAAAACAACTAAAAAAATCAATATACCTTTTAAATTATCACACTTAATATTTCTTTTCATAACTAAACCTCTTAATATAATTATTTTACTATAATATTTAATTAAATCAAGATTATTTGCCAATATAGAAATTTATTTTTAATTTATAATTAAAACTAACTAAATTTTTTCTGCTCTTTTATATAATTCATTTTAATTTACCTAATTGATATTTAAATAATTATCTTTATCTAAAACATATAAACACTCACTTACTGCTTGACCTCTTCCAAAAACAAATAATATTTTAGAAAAAATATCTATAAATGTTTCTTCACATTTATATTTTTTCATCACTCTAACATATTCATTCCATTTATCAGGTTCTTTCTTCCTTTTTCCTAAACTAATAAAAATTGTAATTTCTATGGCTATATTTCTTTCTATTTTATGATCCAATAAATACTCTAATATATCTTCACGACTAGCGATTAAATTATCTAAATTTATCTTTTTATCTTTAAATAAAATATCTTGGTTATTATTCCAAACATCAACACCATGGACTATATTCTTAGTTTTTATATAATCATTTATAGTTTTAGGTTTTAAAATTTTAGCTACTTCTTTTTCTATTTTATTATAAAAAATATTATCGAGACATATTTCCTTGTTTTTATTATAAGGTTTATTATCAATTCTTATAGTCATATATGTATTTTTATATTCCCTATAATCGTTAATAGTCTGTAATAAATTTAAATCATTAAATCTTAATAACATAAATTCATCGATAAAACCACATGGTAATAATAAATAATGTTTATCTAACAAATAATTAACATCTTCTATCTCATCTTTTATAAAAAAGCCATAAACTATTTTAAATTTATCATTTTGTTTATCTAAATAACTAACAAGTTGTAAATCTGAATTATTAGTTACATCAACAGTAATAGTTTTATCAGTAAATAACTCATAAGGTAAATTATATTCTAAAGGATTTACTACACTTATATCTAATACATATAATATTAATAAATTGTTTATCATACCTCTAAAATAATACTTAATATCTTTATTTACCTTTTTAAATTTATATAAGTATTCAATAATAAAAAGTAAATCTTTCTCATATAGTAAATCTAATTCTTTGTAACATCTTTCTAATAATTTTTCATCATCATATTTTTTACAGAAAATATCATTTACTTCTTTTAATAAATAATTTTTTGCCTCTAAATTTAATTCATCATACATTATTAATACCTACTTTCATACTTATAATACTTTATATTTTTTCAATAATTTTTAACGATTATAGACATTATACTACTCTCTAATAAATCAATATAACTAAAATAATAAAAAAGGCACTTAAAAATGCCTAAAATAATTATACTTTATTTTTCAATAAGTTTAAGATAATTTTTTAAGTATACTTCTTTATTATCTTGATATCTATTAAATATTCTTCTAGTAGGAGAATATAATATAAATAAATCATAATACAAAGATTTATCTTTTTCACTAAAACTTATCTTATAATGTTTATCTTCTTTTTCTTTAATAATAGATTTAGCATAATAAACACATAATAGAGTTTTAGCATATTCACTAGTACAAAATATTTCTTTTATACTATTATTTTCTTTTAAAATTTTCACTAGATCAATTTCTTTGATACTTAGTAAATCACTATCGGCTGCAGAATTATTATTATGTATACAACTTTCAACAATATCTAAAATACCAATGTTATGGCTTTCTAAGAAATCTTTACAACTAGCTATATCATCAAATTTATTATCTTTATTTAATTCTTTATATTTCAATTTTTTTTCTTTATTATCTTCAAGAAATTTCATAATATTCCAAAAATAATTATCAGGAGAGCCATAAAAGAAATCAATAAATTTTTCATCATCTATTTTTCCATTACATAACTTAGAAGGAGGCATTGTGCCAATAATCAATTTAGTTGCATTATTAGGTATATAATACAATTCCCCATTTTTTCCCCATTTTGGGTGTTTACTACACATATTATCCCTCCTCTAAAATACATATCTAATTCCATTTAGTACAATAAAAACTAATTGTATTATATCTTTTTGATATTATACTTGTCAAGCTGTGTATTAACTATTTATGATGTGTTATAAGAAAATAAACTTTAATAATTGTAAACTAGATGAAATGATTTTTTAATGTTAACTAGCACTATCTTTATATAAGTGTCTATCATATTAATTTTTTTTGAAAATTTATCATTTTATTTCTAATTCTATTAATTCATTCGTTGATTTAAATTCTTTCGCCATTTTTATCTATAAAATGAAAAAGACCTAGGGCTTCAAAAGTTTCCTAGGCACTTTTCAATAATATTATATGTAATAGATTGATATTTATACAATATAATAATCCTTATCAAAACCCATTACTTTTAATACTTCTTCAATAGTAATTGATGTCAAACTATCTTTTAACATATCTAATTCATTTATAATTAAATTCTTCATTTCAATTGCTTGACCACTTTCTAATAATAATTCTAAAGATTTAATTATAATATACATATTTGTGTGCAATGCTTTATCAGGAGATTTTTTTGTTTTATCTAATCTGATATAGAAAGTACTTCTATAAGTATATAATCTATCATCATGAGCTGCTATATTACGAACTGATGTTAAATTACCAAGTATATTTTTTAATATTCTATCATTTATATGAAATTGCTTACTAATTTCTTGTCTATCTTGTTGCTTCATCAAACCATAAAGCTTACTAATAGTCCCAAGAGATAATATTTTAGTAACAACCCAAGGTGGAACAAATCCATATTTATTCATATAATGAGTTATTGCATCATGGTTACCATTTCCTTTATCAATTTCATTTTTAATCTCTTCTATTAGTTTTTCTATGTGCTCTAAGTTAGAATCATCATCCTTTAAATCAAAGTTATTAGTACTTAAATAGACTTCTAACCCATATTTTTGAGCAAATATATTAGCGATTTTAGTTTTTATTACTGCTTCTATCTCAAGAATATATTTAAGCATTATTATTTTTAAATTCTTGTCAAATTTATACATTGCAAATATTTCTTCAAATGAAGCATTATCTTTATAATTTTCTCCTATTTTAAATATCCATTTATAAGAGTTTATAATTGAATAATAAGAATATTTTTCAATTAAATATCTAACATTCTTTTCATCTTTTATTAATAAACCTTTTGAGTTTAATATTTCTATTAATTCATTAGTTGATTTAAATTCTTTAGCCATTTTACCTCCTATAAAATGAAAAAGACCTAGGGCTTCAAAAGTTTCCTAGGCACATCTCAATAAATAATATACACTATTTATTGCTAAAATGCAAGCTTTTTTGAAGAAAGACTTTCTTTAAAAAACATTTTTTAAACAAAAAATCAATCCTAATATAAAATTGATTGTCTATTTATTCTCGATACTTATAAAAAAGTCCGAGTTTGATAATCAAAAATAGTATACCCTAAAGAAGGAGTACGACAACTTTATAACCTTAAAATTAATCTATTACACCTTTATTAATTGTTGTATCATTTAATTTTTTATCATAAACACTTTTTATTTTTGCACTAAAATCAAAAGAAAATTGTTCTAAATATTCAATAACTGAATCTATATGTTTCTCAAAATTTAAGTCTCGATTAATATTTTTTAAATATTTTGCAACCATTTTATTTGTATTAATTCGATTGACATAAAAATACAATAAATTAGTATTACCTACTTTTTCCTTTCCAGATTTAACAATAGAAGATAGATATTCATGACAGGATGCTGGACCAGTAAATCCTAGATCAAACATTATTATCACACATCCAACAAAAATTTTATCAGTTCCATCTGAAGGTAACGTTTTTTTAGTAAATCCTAGTAATTTATCAATAGATTTAGAATTTATATATTCTTCTGAAAATATTTGTAAAAATTTATTAATAATCATTTTGTTTCCTCTCTTTTTATGCAATATATTGTTTTTGACAATATACTAGTGTGTTTCTAAATTGACATATATATCAATTAAAATCATAAATATTATATCAAAATTTCAAACTTTATAAAACTCGAACTACAAAAGTCCGAGTTTGATAATCAAAAATGGTGGAGTAGAGGAGAATCGAACTCCTGTCCAATATATCCTATAATACAACATCTACAAGTTTAGCCTGATTTAAAATTCATTATTCTACTGGCTCAAGGACCAACCTATAAAATAACTAGATTAGTAAAAATTCATTACTTTATCCTAATCAAATAAAATAATATATCTTATATCTATGAACCCCTAAATAACCTATAAGCAAATTAAATAGAAGCTTGCTATATCCTTATTAAACTAGGCAAATGCAAAAGCATTTGAAGCAAAAGAACTTTCATTCTTGTCATTTAATTTTAAATTTAGACTTAAGGTGTCACTCCCACTTGCCGTCATATTTAGTAATATATGTCGAAACCAATAGGCTACCCCATATACTCAAATTATATCATAAAATAACTTTTAATGCAAACAAAAATTTGCATATCATCTTGCTATTAATTAAAAAAAGTATTTATTACAAATAACATTTTACTTTTTACTATTTAACTAACTAAAAATTTATCCAAGAAAAAAGTTACAAACCGTAACTATTTCATTAAAGCTATTGCCATAATTAAACCGACATTAACAATTCCATATAGTAATATTGCAATATTTATAAAAGCTGCTTTATTATTACTTGCCAAAGGATATTCCTCTTTTTTAACCAAAGTAAGTGCTCTAACTGGGGCTTGTCCTTGCTGTTTTAATGAATCAGCAACTGCCAAACTCTTTGTATTTCCCATCATTTTAGTATTATCAAACTCTTTATCAATTATTTCATTAATAATTTTTTTCATATCCGAGTCATCTGGTAAAGATGAAATAACAAATTCTGCCTGACTTAACAATATTTTATTATTTTCTGTTAAATTTGTACTATCTTTTGCAATAAAATAAGTTCGCATAAATTTCTCAATTATCTGTCGCATTGCCTCATTATTATCTAAAAATTTTTCATGTGCATGACCCCTCATAAATTCCCCAAACTTATATAAATTCGCACACTCTTTATTTAAACGAATAATATTTAAAAAATTTTCTGGAGTTACATTCCATGATTCACCCGGAAGAGTTCTCAAATCAAAAGTAAGAGCTACATTATCAACTATCTTATTATCTTTTTTTAGATATAAAATATTATTTTCACATATCAAACTACTTAAATTCGGATAAAATTCTAAATTTTGTCGAAATATAAAATCATTAATATTAATTATTTTACTTTTACTTAAATCTGTATCACTCATAATATCCCTCCAATTATTTACTATCTATAATTTTATCAAAAAAATATCTAAAAAACAACTCTAAACATTTAAAAAATATACTAAACAAATAAAAAATAATGTAGTATAATACTCTTTGGGGATAAATATGCAAGAAATAGACAAAAAATATGTTATAGATTTAAGCAAGAAAAAAAATGAACCAAAATGGGTATTAGACTTTAGACTAAAGTCTTTAGAAACCTTCAATACTTTTAATAATCCTACTTTTGGTCCTAAATTAGACATTGATTTTAAAGCTATAACCTACTATAAAGACAATGAAAATAAATTAACCGATGATTGGAACAAAGTTGATAACAATATTCGCAATACCTTTTGTGATCTTGGTGTTGTAAAAGCAGAACAAGAATATTTATATGGAGTTACCAACCAATATGAAAGTGAAGTAGTCTACCATAATATTAAGGATAAAGAAAGTAAAGTAATTTTTACCAGTACTGATGAAGCTTTAAAAAAATATCCTGATCTATTTAAAAAGTATTTTAATAATCTAGTTAAATATTCAGAAAATAAATATACTGCCCTAAACTGTGCTTTCTGGAGTGGGGGTTCTTTTATCTATATACCTAAACATACTAAATTAGATAGACCTTTGCAAAGTTATTTTCGTATTGAAAGTGCATCTCTTGGTCAATTTGAACATACTATAATTATTGTTGATGATTATGCTGAACTAGAATATATCGAAGGCTGTACTGCTAAAAGTTATTCTTCTACAAGCTTACATGCCGGAGTAGTTGAAATCTATGTGGGAAAACACGCTAAATGTAAATATTCCACTATCCAAAATTGGAGCAAAGATGTATATAATTTAGTAACTAAACGAGCCATAGTTGAAGAATCCGGTCTAATGGAATGGATTGATGGTAATATTGGCTCTAAAATAACTATGAAATATCCAAGCTGTATCTTAAAAGGAGATAATTCACGGGGTAATTCGATTAGTATTGCTTATGCTAATGAAAACCAAATCTTAGATGCTGGAGCAAAAATGATTCATTTAGGCAAAAATACTAAAAGTAATATTGTAAGTAAATCTATTTCGGTAAATGGGGGCCTAAGTACTTATCGTGGTACCACTAAAATTACTAAAAATGCCACTAATTCTAAAGCCACCATTAAATGTGACACCATAATTTTAGACAATAAAAGTAAAAGCGATACTATTCCCAACAATATTCTAAGTAATAGCTCATCAACCATAGAACATGAGGCCACTATCTCTAAAGTAAACGCAGAACAATTATTTTATTTAATGAGTAAAGGTTTAAGTGAATCTCTTGCTAAAGAATTATTAGTGATGGGTTTTATTAAAGATTTCAAACATGAACTACCTTTAGAATATGCTGTAGAATTAAATCGTCTTTTAAAAGAATGTTAAAAAAGGAATGTTAAGAAATGTAAAGTTTACACATAAATATAAAATTTTCCAAAATGATAAAATTAGCTTAGCAGATTTATTAAAATTTGCTAGCAGATTTATAAATTTCTGCTATAAAGAAACCTAAAAATCTGTTTTTGTTCCATCAAAATATTCATGTTATATTCTTCGTAAGGAAGGAGGAATATTCATGAATAATGTAACCTTAGTCGGTAGATTAACTAAAGATCCGGAAGTAAAAGAAAACACTGATGGAACTAAAAGAACAATTATTACTATTGCCGTCTCAAGAGATTACCGAAATGCTGATGGTATTTATGATGCTGATTTTATCAAATGTGTTTTATGGAATGGCATAGCCAGTGCTACCAAAGATTATTGTCATAAAGGCGATGTCCTTGGTGTAAAAGGCAAGCTCCAATCAAGAACATACGAAACAGAAGATAACCAAAAAAAGCAAGTAATTGAAGTAATCGCAGATAAAGTATCATTTATATCATCAACCCCTAAGTCTTAATAAAATACTCAATAATATTGATATTTTGTCAAAAATACTATGTATTTTTTACCATAGGTGGAAAATTTACAAATAATTGCTAACTAAAGTTATAATCTGTTTATGAAAACGAGGGTGATGGGAAGATGTTAAACGGTGCAAGACTAAGAGAGGTCAGGAAACAAAAAGGTTTAACACAGACAGAATTAGGAGAGTTAATCGGTGTCGGTAAATCAGCTATATGCTGTTATGAAAAAGAGACACGAAATCCAACTTTAGAAGCAGTTATCGAGATGATACACGTCTTTGGTGTAAGTGCGGATTATCTTTTAGGAGCCGACTATTTGATTAAGATAAGCGATAATAAAAAAGAAGAGCAATATGTTCAAATGACTCGCGAAGAAATAATCTTTATTGATGAACTTAAGAAAAATAGAATGGTATATGAAATACTTTTGCAAGATCCTAAAAGAGGAGCTGATCTAATTAAAAAAGAAATTGGCTAAACTAGTTTTTAGCTAATTTTTTTTGCATATAATTTTTTAGGTGACTAATTTGAAAAAGTTTTATAAATATTTAGGTCTCTCTTTAATTATGGTTTTTAGTTTTTATTACACTGAACAAATCGCAAGTATTGTTTTAAATAAAAATCCTTTAATGCAAGAAATAAAAGAAAAGAAGGATGAATATGAATTAAAAAGTGTTAATGCTATAATTGAAGGTGAATATATCATACCAGGATTAAATGGTCTTGAAGTAAATCTTAAAGATTCATTCTATAAAATGCATGAATTAGACGTTTTTAATAAATATTTTCTTATCTTTAATCAAGTAAAACCCGATATTTCTTTAGAAAATAATAAAGATAAAATAATCATAAAAGGTAATCCCAAACTAAATAAAGTAAGTCTTATATTAGAAGAAGAAAATACAATAAGTACCTATTTAAAAGATAACAATCTAAAATCCTCTTTATTAGTAACCAAAAATACATATCACAAAAATAACTATTTTGAACCCTTAAACAATGATTTAAAAAACTTTAAAGAATTAGAAAATGATCTAAATATAAATAAAGAAAATAAAAATATCTGTGTTTTAAATCCTTCTTTATTTAATATATGTCAAAAATATCATAATTACTTAGTAGAACCTCTTATATTAACTAGCACTAACTATATTGATATCAAAAAAGAATTAAACAGCGGTAGTATTATTTTAATATCTAAAAATGCTAATTTAATAGATGTCAAAATGTTAATCAAAGAAATAAATTATAAAGGTTTAGAACTATCTTATTTAAGTGAAATAATTAAAGAAGAAAATAACAATATCAAACTAAATTAACTAAAAAAATAATTGTATATTTAAAAATATTATGTTAAACTTAAATTGTAGAACATTTAAGGACTAAATGCCTACAAAAATTACTTTTTGTTGACACTTATCTTAATGTCAATGTGTATATTCATGTTGATAAAGAAAAGTGTCTTTTCTATTGTTACAACACTTGTTGTAACAACATATAATGTTAAAATTACTTTTAACATAACTTTAAGTACCTCCTTTACAAAATCTAACCCCCTGAAATCTCAGTAAAGGATAGTTTGGAAAGGAAAACACTAAAGTAGGCACTTCGCCTTAAATGTTCAAGTATTTATTCTAAAATTAAAAAAACCTTTAATCAAGAAATTTCGTTCGACAAAATTCGACACTACTCTAAATACTTAGGTTTATCGATTCTTCCTAATAAATAATCAGCTGATATTTTGTATCTTTTACATATATCATATAATAAATGTGTAGATATTAAATATTTACCACTTTCATATAAATAAAATATAGAGCGAGCTACATTTAATTCTTCAGATAATTGTTTTTGCGTTAATCCCATTTCTTTTCTAAAATCTTTAAGCCTTTTTCCACTATTAACTAAATCTACTTCTGAAGATATATTTTTATATTGCAAATTGTTTGTAAAATCAAATACATAATCAATTGAAACATTTAAAATTTTAGTAACTTTAATTAAATGCTTAAGAGGTATAATATCCATCTCGTTTTCATATCTACAATAAGCCGATTTTGTAACTCCTAAATTATTCGCAATTTCTTGTTGCAAAATACCAATTCTTTCCCTAATTTTCCTTAAATTATTATAAATCATTTATATCACCACAAAAAGCAAGTTATATTTTTAAATTAATAAAAAATAATTGTATATTTAAAAATATTATGTTAAAATCAAATTAGTAGAGCGTTAGGAGCAAAACGTCTACTCTTTTGGAGAAACGCTTACACTAACATTATTACTGTTACTCACAATAATAATGATTGGTGTTTGCGCCTTTTTTGGTTTATCCGAAAATAAACCAATTATCTTAAATAAAATTGCTTTTAAAAAGACTAATAAATTCATATCATTCCTTTCTCCAAAACCCCCTAAGAAGTTTTGTAAGGGAGGCAATAAATATGTCAGAATTAGTAGACGCAAGTCCTAACGCTCGAAAAACTATTATAAATAATAAATAAAAATAATCAAGAAAAATCGTTCGACAAAATTCGACATTACTCTAAATACTTAGGTTTATCAATTCTTCCTAATAAATAATCAGCTGATATTTTATAAGTTTTACAAATAGTATATAAAGCATGAAGTGAAATTAAATAATGAGCTTTTTCATATTCAGTTATAATAGTTCTTGCAACATTTAATTTGTTAGCGAGTTCTTTTTGAGTTAAATTATTTTCTTTTCTAAATTCTTTTAATCTTGTACTTGCAAGATTTAAGTCCAATTCTTTTTTAGAATTAGGGTAATTTTCAATATTATTAAAATTAAAAATGTAATCTAAAGATACATTAAAGTAATTGCAAAGAGTAACTAAATGTTTTAAAGGTATAATGGTATCTTCAGTTTCATAATGACTATAAGTGTAAGGTGAAATATTTAACATTTGAGCTAGTTTTTTTTGACTTATATCATTTAAAGTTCTTATTTCATTTAGTCTTTTCTTATAATACATAGTAATCACCTAAAATTCATTTTCTCATGATTTTTATTTTTAAAAATAATATTGCCGAAATATTGACTTTTTTATTGACTTTTGACATATCATGTACTATAATTTATTTATAAACTAGAAATTTCTATGATAGAAGGGTAAGAAAGTTAGATGAAAAAGAATAAAAGACTAATGGTATTAATGGGAATATTAATGCCAGTAATTGGAATTACATTTGCTTATTTTACAGGTAAAATAATAGGTAGTGGTGAAGGTGCATTTACAACGGTTGTAACGGCGAGTATAAAAAATACTGAGTTAACGATAGAAGGAACATTAGAATTTAATTATAATAATATGCTTCCAGGACATAAAGATATAAGTGCTTTGAAAGTGAGTGCTGTAGGTAATGAATTAATATATTATAATTTAGTTTGGAAAGGTGATAACACATTAAATACAAAAATAAATTATACAGTATATAAAGTAAAAGAAATGCAAGAAGGTGTAAGTATAAGTTGTAATAAAGTTTGGGAAACAGTAGCCGGAGGGAAAGCATTAAGTGAAAAGTGTACTATAAATAATGAAAGTAAATTAGGTGAAGTTATTGGAAGTGGTGAAATAGAGGCAAATAGTTTAGAACAAACTGTTGTGCTTGTTAATGATGAGCGAATACAATCAAAGGCTAAGCCAGGAGAAATAGTATATTATTATGTAGTATTAGAATATCCAAATTTAAATGAAATACAAAATGAAGATATTGGCAAAGGATTTGAAGGAGAAGTTACAGTAGAGGAAGCAAATAAGACACCTGATATAAATGTAATGGCAGTATATGTGAGAGACGATGACGATTATAAAGAGGTAAGTGAAATACCTCAAGCTGGATATTATTTGAACGAACAAAGTAGTTGTAGTAGTGGAGCAAGTCTAAAGTGGGCAAATGGAGAGTTAAGAGTAACTAATTTAACAAAAAGTGGTACAAGTTGCTATTTATATTTTGATAAATTAGAAGTTCAAACACCAGAAGAAGTATTGGCTGATTTAGGAATAACTGACGTTAAAAATGCTCCTGCTTCTTTTGCCGGGACAGCTTGCGCTAAAGGAACTGGTGGAAATGAAGCTCATAGTACTGGAGATTGTACATTTGACGAAAATGGAGTATTTAAAGGAGAAGATGATTACGGTACTACTTATTATTATCGAGGGACAGTTAATAACAATTGGGTAAGCTTTGCTGGAAAAACATGGCGGATAATTCGAATAAATGGAAATGGAACTATACGTTTAATTTATGCTGGTGAAGGGGAACCAATATCGGTAGCTAACGCTTCAATAATAAATACTACTTCTGAAGGCTTAAGTGGGTATGGCTATTGGACAAAAAATTCAACAGTTGGACAATTATCAGAAAAAAGTAACTACGGTGAATCCGGCGAAGATAATGCTAATGTAGGATTTATGTATGGAGCAAAAGGTGAAACTTTTACTGGTAATGATATTCCTTATAATGAAACTCATAAAAATAAAAATAATAGTAAGATAAAAACAATGCTAGAGACTTGGTATAATGGAAATAATGGAATAAAAGAGGAATATAGAAAATATATTGATGGAGCGACAGGCTTTTGTAATGATAGAACCCCTTATCAATATGATAATATTTCAAATAGTTCATTGATGGATAAGTCAAAATACGGATTTGGTACAGTTAATACATATTATGGTGCTTATAAAAGAATAACTTTGATGAAACAGCCAACGTTTAGGTGTGAGTTGAAAGAAAATGATTTATTTACTATGAGCAATGATCAAGGAAATGGTAATGAAAGCTTGTCTTTACCAGTGGGCTTAATTACAGCCGATGAAGTAGTATTTGCTGGAGGTGCTAATTATGGAACTAATTATAGTTATTGGCTTTGGACTAATTCTGGCTTTTGGACTATGACACCAGTTTTAGGAGGTAAAGTTTCAGAATGCCATATTTTTTACATTATAAATGCTGGATATTTAGATTATAGTTCAAGTATACGAGGGAGAGGTGATGGTGTTAGACCGGTAATTAATTTAAAATCTAATACTAGATTTACTGGAGATGGTACAATAGAAAATCCTTATATGATAAAAACTTAATAGAATTATTATTTGCTTTTTAGTAATTCTTGCCCATATTGCTATATCATATATGGGCAAGAGGCCAACCCTTTACGGCCTTTTAATATATTACGTGAGTAAAGATTAAATAAATCTTTGCTCATTTTTGATAATATAAAAATAACTATTAAGGAGGTGACATTATGGACAAAGACTTATTTCATGAAATGATAGACAGAAGTATAGAGATAGATTTATCTAAACTTCCCAAAAGTGTTTTAGAAGAAATTGAAGAATTAGAAAAATTTCATGCTGCAAGAGACTGGTTCTTTTATGATTTAAAATTTGATGAGCTTGAAATGAATGCTAAAAAATATGTTATAAATGGTACTATGTCTGAATCTTTATATAAAAAATTATTAGCAAAATATGGAGGATTATATGATTAAAAAACTCCTTTCTCATTTTCTTTTTATTATACTTTTTTAGAGTACTTGCAACTATTCCCGTTTTTTGATATAATTAAAAAAGCCTTAGAACTTTTTTTATTTATCTATATTTTGAAATGGAGTGATTAGTATGAGTAAAATAAAGATTTTTAGTTTGGGTGGACTAGACGAAAATGGCAAAAATATGTATATAATTGAAATTGATAAAGATTTATTTATCTTTGACTGTGGATTAAAATACGCCAGTGGTAATATGTTAGGTATAGACTATATTATTCCCGATTTTTCTTATTTAGTTAAAAATCGAAAAAGAATAAAAGGCTTATTTATAACTCATGGCCACTATGAAAATATGGGAGCAACTGCTGATTTATTATCCGTAATCCCTAATTTAAAAGTATACGCGACCAAATTTACTAAATACGTTTTAATGGAAATGGGTGTAAGTGCTGATAATATTATTGAAATCCAAGCTCATAAAAAATTAAATTTTGGCCATGTAAGTATTTTCCCAATATCCGTATCCCATAGTGCTCCTGATGCCGTCATGTATGTTATAAACACTAAAGATGGAGCCATCTGTTATACTGGAGATTTTATTTTTGATCCTTCTATGATGGGTGCTTATGATATGGATTTAGGTAAAATTGCCTATATTGGTAAATTAGGAGTTTTATGTTTATTATCTGAATCAGTTTACAGTGAAAATATTGGACACACTTCTCCTAATCATAAATTAATTGAAGTATTTAAAAAAGCTATCAAAAAAGCTGAAGGTCGAATCATGTTTATGGTTTTACCAACTCACCTTTATACTATCGAAGAAATATTTGAAGCAGCCACTAACTCTCATCGTAAAATTATTATTATGGGAAAAAGACTTCAAAATATGATTAATTTTGGTCTAAACAATGGATACCTTCATATCAATGATGATATGCTAGGCGATTTAACTAATATCAACGATAACAATGCTATTTTGCTAATCTGTGATGATAAAGCCAGTCCTTATTCTTCTTTATCTAAAATCTACAATGGTTATGACAAATTTATCAAACTTAAAAACAATGATACTATAGTATTCTCTGAACCACGTTATGACAGCAATGAAAAAGTTTTAGTTAAACTCGAAAATGATTTAGCCGAATTTGGTTGTGAAATAGTTAATATTCCTAATGATAAAATGATACTTCACCATGCCTCAAGTGAAGATTTAATGCAAATGATTAAACTTATGCGTCCTAAATATTATATGCCAGTAAAAGGTGAGTATCGTTACATGGTTGGTAATGCTGATTTAGCTAGTTCTCTTGGTATGCCTAGTGAAAATATTATTTTAAAACAAAATGGTGAAGTAGTCGAATTCCTAAATGGAGAACTTCAAAATACTACCAATAAAATAAAAGTAAATGATTGCCTAATTGATGGAAATTCCTCAGATGACGTTGGTGAATTAGTTATCAAAGACCGTGAAATGTTAAGCGAAAATGGTATAGTCTTAATTAGTGCTACTATCTCCAAACAAGATAAAATTTTATTAGTAGGACCCGAAGTAACTACTCGTGGCTTTATCTATATTAAAGATAGCTTAGACATGATTAGTGAAATAAAAAAGATAAGTACTACTATTATTGAAAGAAATATAACTCCAAATTATGTTGATTATAATAAAATAAAAACTGAAATAAGAGACGAATTAAGTAACTATCTATATGGCGAAACTGAATGTAAACCAATGATTATTGCTGTTGTTCAAGAAGTTTAAATAACAAGTATAAAAATAAAAAAATCACTCATAATAAAAATGGGTGAATTTTTATGGAAAAAGAAAACGAAACAAAAAAAGTATCAAAAGAAGAAAACATTGAATTTTTAAATTTAATCTATCAAAATGCTGAAATGGGTTTAATTGGAATTGACTGTGTTATGAAAAAAGTAGAAGATGAAGAAATTAGCCATCTAATCAAAGAACAAAGAGAAGAATATGAAGAATTTTGTAATGATGCAAAAAAATTATTATCTAAATATGGTGCTAAAGAAGAAGAGATCAGTGCTATCCAAAAATTATCTAGTAAAGTTATGTCTGAGCTCATGAGTATTAATAAAGAAGATAAAAATATTGTTAAACTTATGATGGAAGGAAACGAAAAAGGTGTTATCGCTATCAAAGAAAAACTAAATATGTACGAAAAAAAAGAAGGAATAGATTCCGAAATTATTGATTTAGCTAATAGATTATACGCAACAGAAGAACATAATCGAGAAGAGTTTGAGTCTTACTTATAACTCTTTTTCTTTTTATATTTCTTTAGATTCCCATCAAGTTAAACAAATTTATTGCAATTTTCCTCAATTTTTATTATAATTATTAATTGTAGGAGGATATTAAATGAAAAGAATAATCCTACTAAGTATAATTATGTTTTTTCTAACAGGTTGTACTAGTATTGAAAAAAATCTAAAAGAAAGTATTATAAACGATGCTTTATTAAGTGAAGCCCAAATTTATAATACCTATCGTAAAGGTTATAAGTACTACAAACCCCGTGGTCTAAAACTTTTAAACAGTGATAATTATAATGAAATTTTAACTAGTGATAAATATACCTATTATTTATACGTTGATATTGTTAGTTACTACCATAAAACCAATTTTAATTATCAAGAAAATACAACCAGTTACTATTCTAAAAAATTAATGAGGAATAATAAAAAAGGTTATATTGAAATAAATAATTACAAAAACGACCAATATTTAGTTGAAATTATGTATAATTATGCTAAAATAGAAGTGATAGTATTAGAAAAAGATTTAAACAATGCTATAGCAAATTCTATGAGCATAATTTCATCAATCACGTATAATGATAATATAATAAAAAATTATTTAAGTAGTACTGATTATGATATGCATGAAGAACATTTTAATATATTTGAAATTGTTGGTAGTGATAATTATCTGGAATTTACTGAAGATTACGATACCGAAGAAGGGCCAAAAGACCCAGATTACATAAATTAGGAAGGTGATAATAATGGGATTAATGAATAAACTAAAAAATATTCTTTTTGAAGAAGAAGAAGTTGAAATTCCTATTATTGACAAAAAGAAAAAAGAAAAAAAAGAAGAACCAATTTATAAAGAAATGCCCAAAAAAGAAGTCCCTCCAGCTGTGTCTCCTCAAAAAGAAATTAAAACCTCTTTTTATGACGATTTAGAGCCAGTTATTAAAGAAGAAAAAAAATTAGAAGACCAAAATCAAGAGCTTAGAAGTAGAAGCGAAAAAATAAGTGAAAGAGAACTATTTACAAGTGAAAAAACTTTTAACTTTCCCGATTTTGATGAAGAAGAATTTGAAAATATTGCTCCTCGTCGTCCTCAAAACATTTTAGAAAAAGAAAAAACTCTCTCTAAAAAAGAAAAAGTTGAATATAAAAGAGTTGAAGAAAAACCTAAAGAGGAGAAAGTTAAATTTAAACCATCACCAATAATTAGTCCAGTCTATGGCATCTTAGATAAAAATTATACTCCTGATGAAATAACTAGTCGTCCTGATTCTGGTTTATCTCGTAAACTTGACGTTGATAGTGTTCGTAAAAAAGCTTTTGGTGAGAAAAAAGAACCTGAAAAAGAAACTTCTAAATCTAAAACTCCTGAAATTTCTATTGAAAAAACCAGTGATGATTTAATACTAGAAGAAAAATTAGAAAAAGCCCGTACAATCGATGAGTTATTAAAAGATAGCAGTGATGACGTTATTGATTTAAATCTTAAAGATGAGCCTTCAGATAATTTTGAAGTAGAAGAGGCTATCGATTATTCCAAAGAATTAGACATGACTCCTGATGCCTCAGAAGAAGATGCAGTCATTTCTTTAGAACACTTAGATAAAAAAGAAGAACCTGATGATAGTTTAGAAAGCGATTTATTTGATTTAATTGATTCTATGTATGAAAATAGAGAGGAAGGTGAATAATGGATTTTTGGTTATCTTTTTTGCCCATAATTATCTATATTTTATTAATAATATTATTAGTTATTGGCATAATATTAGGTATCAAGTCAATTATTACAGTTAATAAGGTGGAAAAAGTAGTTGATGATGTAAATGAGAAAGTAGAATCTTTAAATGGATTTTTCCAAATTGTAGATTTTACAACCGATAAACTAGTAACAATGACTGATAAAATAGTAGAAGGCGTCTCATCGCTTGCATCAAAACTATTTTTACATAAAAAAACAAAGAAAATAAAGGAGGAAAAAGAAAATGTCTGAACAAAAAAATAAAAAGATGGGGTTAGGTAAATTTTTAGCGGGTGCTGGTATTGGTGTAACTCTTGGCTTATTATTTGCTCCAAAAAGTGGTGAAGAAACTCGTAAAGAATTAAAAGTTAAAATGGATGATTTAGTTAAAAAAGCTAAAAATGTCAAAATGGATGAAGTAAAAGAAGCTATTGAAACCAAAGTTGCCGAAATAAAAGAGGATTTAAAAAACTTAGATAAAGAACAAGTTGCTGAAAAAATTAAAGATGGTGCTAAAGAAATCAAACGCAAAGCTGATGAATTAGTTGATATTGCTGTTAAAAAAGGAACTCCAGTAATTGAAGCTGCAGCCAGAGAAGTAAAAGAATCAACCATCAAAACTTTAGAAAATATTACTTCTAAATTAAAGGATGAAGAAAAACCAGATAATAAAAAAGATTTACCTAAGAAACAAAGTCCTAAAGCAAGCAAATAAGCTTGTTTTTTACTTGAAAAAATAAGAAAAGCTTGACATTAAAGAATATAAAAGCTATACTAAACATATAAAGAAAATTAGTAAGGGTGGTCTAAATGGAAAAAGAATATAAAATAAGTTTTATTAAAGTAATGTTATTTATCGTAATAGTTTTTGTTATTGTAAGTATCATATGGGTATTAATCCCTAAAAAATCTAACACTAGTAATGGTTATTTATCAAATTATATAAATAATATCAATCTTATGAAAGAAGCGGGTTTTGAGTATTTTCAAGGAACCAATCTTCCTGAAAAAATAGGGACATCTAAAGAAATAACTTTACAAGAAATGATTGATTCCAAACTTTTAGTTGAATTTTATGATGAAAACAATAAAGTTTGTGATACTAAAAACAGTTATATTAAAACAACTAAACAATTAGATAATGAATATGCTATGAAAGTTTATTTAAGCTGTGATGATAAAGAAGACTACATTGTAACTACTATTAGCAATGATTTAATCGCTTGTCTTGATTGTGGAACAACAACTAATACCACTAATCAAACAGATAATTCCAACAATACTAAAGATGGAACCTATTCTGGTGATTATATCACACCTTCAACTAATGATAACAGTATCAATAACAGTTATAACAATACCACTAACAATTATACTAGTCCATCCACTACTGAAACCTATCCATCAAACAATAATAGGGGAGGCACCTATATAACCAACTACAATATCAACTATGTAAACAATTGTGGTTGCCCTAACAATACCCCAAACTGTAATTCTTGTACAAGTAATGTCTTATATTCTGTATATTTTGAAACCAATGGTGGTAGCTATGTTCCTCGTCAAGTAGTAAGACAAGGTGACGTTGCTTTATATGCTACAACTTATAAAGATGGTTATGAATTTTTAGGTTGGTATAAGGATAGCAGTCTAACCACTAAATTTGATTTTAATACTCCAATTACTGCTCCAACAACTCTTTATGCTAAATGGCGTAAAATAAATACTCGCTTAGAATATGTTGTTGACTTTGATAGTAATGGTGGTTCCTCAGTTGATTCTCAAGAAGTTTTAGATGGAAATGAAGTTACAAGGCCAAGTGACCCAACTCGTAAATGTTATCGCTTTTTAGGCTGGTATTTAAATGGTATCAAATATGATTTTAGTAACCCTGTAAAAGGAAATATTACCCTTGTTGCTAAATGGGAAGATGACGGTAGTTGTCATACTAAAACTAATTATAATATAACTTATGATTCAAATGGTGGCTCTTCAGTTGCCCCAGATACGGTTGAAGAAGGAAATTGGGCTAAAAGACCTGCTAATCCAACTCGTCCATGTTATCAATTTGTCGCATGGCATCTAAATTCTTTAAGTGGCAGTATCTATAACTTTAATACTCCAGTTTATGGTGATATTCATTTAGTTGCTGAGTGGGCTGACGATGGCAGCTGTCATAAAACCTATCAAGCAACCTTTGATAGTAATGGTGGAAACTATATTTCACCACAAACAATCAATGAAGGTGGCTATGTCTCAAGACCAAGTAACCCAACCAAATCTTGCTATCAATTTGTTGCATGGCACCTCAATTCCTTAAGTGGTGCAGTTTACAACTTCAATACTCCAGTATATGGCGATAAACACTTAGTTGCCGAATGGGTAGATGATGGCAGTTGCCATAAGAGCTATCAAGCAACCTTCGATAGTAATGGTGGTAGCTATGTTTCACCACAAACCATCAATGAAGGTGGTTATGTCTCAAAACCAAGTACACCAACTAGAGCTTGTTATAAATTTGTCGCATGGCATCTCAACTCTTTAAGTGGAGCAGTCTACAACTTTAATACCAAAGTTTACAGTGATAAACATTTAGTTGCTGAGTGGGCTGACGATGGTAGCTGTCATAAAACCTATCAAGCAACCTTTGATAGTAATGGTGGTAGCTATATCTCACCACAAACCATCAATGAAGGCGGTTATGTCTCAAAACCAAGTACCCCAACCCGAGCTTGTTATAAATTTGTCGCATGGCATCTTAACTCTTTAAGTGGTGCAGTCTACAACTTCAATACCAAAGTCTACAGTGATAAACACTTAGTTGCTGAATGGACCGATGATGGCAGCTGCCATAAGACCTATAAAGTAACCTTTAACAGTAATGGTGGTTCTTATGTAGCCTCACAAACTGTTGATGAAGGAAATTATGTTTCAAGGCCATCTAATCCAACCCGTAGTGGTTACCGTTTCTTAGGCTGGTATTATAATAATAGTGAATTTAACTTTAATACTCGTATTTACCAAGACTATACTTTAGTTGCTAAATGGGAAAAAGAACAAGTTTTATATTCTAAATATTGTAAAAAAGAACAAGAAAGACATTATTCTATTTCTTGGGTACAAGCAAACACTAATTCAAGTGTAGACTGGACCATTCAATTTACTAAAAATTACAATACCAATAATCTTAAAGTAACTAATTATGGATATTTATCAAGTAGTAATGATTATGAATTAGCTGCCACTTATTATCGCAACAAAGAAATAGCTAAAGCTGGAAGCAATAATGGTTATTATGTTGATTTTGTAAATGGTGCTACTCTAAAAAATTATTCTTTAAAATCAAGTAATTTCACCCCAGTTGTATATACTCCTTATAAAACTGGAAGTACCTGGTATCTTAGAGCATACTATAAGTATAATACTAATGGAGTAACTCCATATTATGCTTCAAATATCAAAGCCAATATTAACTTTGTTCCATTCTACTTTGATATATCTTATACTGATTTAAATAATTGTATTACCGATTTAGCTTCTAATAGTTATAAATACTCCAACTATGAAATTGTTGAATCATTTTATAAATAAAATTAAAAGTTCATAACCAAAGTTTAGCTTTCCTTATGAACTTTTTACTGTTAAGAAAGAGGAAAATATTATGAACCAAAAAAGAAAATATGCTAAATTTTTATTAGAGGGCTGTCTTAATCTAACCAAAAACTCGAAACTATTTATCATTGGCATTGATTTAATCACAGATTTTATCGATCTTGTTATAGACGAAGCTCATGCCTTAGGGATAACCGAAATAAAAACTTTAATAAGTAGTCCCGAAAAACAAAAAGAATTATATTTAAATAATTCTCTTGATATAATCTTAGAAAGTCCTTTAATTTCTAAAACTATGTATAATGATTTAGCCAAAGAAGGTTATGCCTTTTTAATGCTTTCTAGTCCACTTCCTGGCTATTTTAATGAGGTTAGCCCAGAAATTTTAAATGCCGTTGCGCAAAAACAAATGGAAAGTATAAAAGAATACCGTCATTACCAAAATAAAGGTTTAATAAAATGGAATATCAGTGCCGTTCCCAATCCTTTTTGGGCAGAAAGCTTAGATAATATAACAATTGATAAACTTTGGGATTTAATTTTTGATATTTGTTTAATTAATACTCCAAATCCTCGTCTTGCTTGGGACCAAAAAATATCTAAACTAAGTAAAAGAGCTAAGTATTTAAATGAATTACACATTACTAAATTAATCTATAAAAATAATTTAGGAACCAATTTAGAAATAGGCTTACCTCCAAACTATCTTTTTGCTAGTGCTGAAAGCCAAAATTTAGTTAATATGCCAACGGAAGAAGTTTTTACCTCTCCAGATCGTCTAAAAATAAATGGTATAGTTTATTCTTCCAAAGTTCTTATCCATAACGATAATGTAATTGAAGATTTTTATTTAGAATTTAAAGATGGTCGTATAATTAATTATGATGCTAAAAAGGGGAAGGATATCCTAAAAGGTATAATTGAAACTGATGAAGGATCTCACTATCTTGGTGAAGTCGCCTTGGTGGATTTTTCATCACCTATATCAAATACCAATGTTTTATTTAAAAATACCCTTTATGATGAAAATGCCTCTTGCCATTTAGCTATAGGAGCCAGTTTTGCTGAGTGTATCCAAGATGGTTTAGAAAAAACTACGGAAGAACTATTAGACTTAGGCCTAAACTATTCTAGTGAACACGTCGATTTCTTTATAGGAACCTCTGATTTATCCGTAATTGCCCACTTGCAAAATGGCCAAGAAGTAGTTATAATGGAAAATGGAAATTTTGTGGAGGGATAATATGACATTTTTTGAAGAACTTAAATGGCGTGGCTTAATCAAAGACATTTCTGACCCTAAAATCGAGGATTTAATAAATAATGAAAAAATAACCTTTTATATAGGAACTGACCCCACTGGAGATTCACTTCACATTGGTCATTTTTCATCATTTTTAATGGCCGAAAGACTTGCCAGATATGGCCACCATGCTATACTTTTAATAGGTGGAGCAACAGGGTTAATTGGTGACCCCAAACCAACTGCCGAACGAGCTATGATTACAAAAGAAGAAGTTGAACACAATGTAAATGCTTTAACTAATCAAGTAAAAAAAGTTTTTAATCTTGAAGTAGTCAATAACTATGATTGGAGTAAAAATATTAATTTTATAGATTTTCTAAGAGATTATGGTAAATTTTTCAGTATCAATTATATGCTTGATAAAGATATTATTAGACGTCGCTTAGATGCTGGTATAACCTATACTGAATTTAGTTACATGATTATGCAATCCTTAGACTTTTTATGGCTTTTTGAACATAAAAATTGTCTAATGCAAGTCGCTGGCCAAGACCAATGGGGCAATATAACTGCAGGTATTGATTTAATCCGTAAAAAAACTGGTAAAGAAGCCTATGGTTTTACAATGCCTTTAATAACCAAAAAAGATGGTACCAAATTTGGCAAAAGTGAAGGAAATGCTATCTGGCTTGATATAAATAAAACAAGCAGTTATGAAATGTATCAATTTTTTATTAATACCGAAGACGAAATGGTTATAGATTACTTAAAAAAACTAACTTTCTTATCTAAAGAAGAAATTGAAAAAATAGAAGAAAGTCATACTAAAACTCCCGAACTACGAATTGCTCAAAAAAAACTTGCTGAAGAAGTAATCAGTTTCTTACATGGCCATGCAGAATACGAAAAAGCTTTAAAAATAAGTGAAAGTCTCTTCAGTGAAAAAGTAACCGAATTATCAAGTACTGATATAATAAATTCCTTAAAAGGTGTACCTAATATTGAAGTAACTTTAAATATTTCTATTCTTGATTTTTTAGTAAACAATCATATTTGCAGTAGTAAAAGAGAAGCAAGAGAATTTGTAACCGCAGGGGCCATAAATATAAATAATCACAAAATAACTGATTTAGAATATATCATTGATAATAAAGACACCATTGATAATAAAGTAATGATTATCAAAAAGGGTAAGAAGAACTATTATTTAGGACTAATAAAATAGTTCTTTTTTCTTTTTATGCCAACAGCCTGTAAACTATAATGTAAACCAAATATTTATTATTGAATAATCAAAAATAAAATGTTTTAATAATTATAGAAAGAGGAAACTAAATATGAAAAAGATTATACCTTATATTTTAATTACTCTCCTACTTATAGGGGGAATCGGCTTTACCACTTATGCATACATTTCAAAAAATAATGATAAAAAGGATATTACTCCCGATGATTCTAATCCTAATCCAACTCCATCTATTACTTTAAGTGAAGAAGAATTAACCAAATATTTAAGGTATGTTCCTTTATCTCCAGATGAATATAATGTTTACAAAAAAGCTAACAATCTAAATAATATTCCTATCGCATCTTTAATAAATTATGCTCTATATGTTATAGGAAGCACAGATTCTTTAGAAGACTTATTTCAAAATACCTATACAATTCCTGAATATCCAGATTTAAAATTTGATATAAAATATTCTTTAAGTGATATCAAAAAATTGTTAAAAGAAATGTATAATCTTGATAATATTTCTTTAAAAAACTTTACTCTTGAAAATGGTTCCCCAAAAACTCAATATACCAATGGAACTTTTGATTTTGTTTATTATAACAACTACTTTTATGGTACCACCATCTGTTTAGAATGTATCCATAATCATTTGAGTTCCATTGAAAAATACGAAACTACAGAAGACGAGCTAATAATCTATGAAAAATCAGCTTACTATTACTATGGGGAAATGGGTTCAAATAACTGCACTGACCCTAATACAATCAATGATTATATTAAAAACTATAAAATCGAAGTCCCTCATGAAATTGATGAAGATGGCTTTTGTAAATATGAAGAAAATTTTAATGAAAAAACTTATTTTAAAGAAAATAAATCTAACTTCACAACCTATAAGCACACCTTTAAAAAGAATAATCAAAGTTATTACTGGTATAGTACCGAACTTGCTAATTAAAAATGAAAAAATCCAAAATTTGCAAAATATCCAAACTTGTGTTAAAATAAGCGTCGAAAAGAGGAAATTTTATGAAAAAATATTTACCATATATTATAGGAGTTATTTCTATTATAACCGCCACCAGTGGTACAGCATCTTATGTCATTTTAAATAATCAAAAACCAGCTAATCCTGCAGTTGATGGAGTTATCAACCCATCAACCGATGGAATTACTAATCCTTCAACAGATGGAGTTACCAATCCTTCAACAGACGGAGTTACCAATCCTTCAACTGATGGTTTCACCAATCCTTCAACTGATGGTTTCACCAATCCTTCAACCGATGGAATTACCAATCCTTCAACAGACGGATTTACTAATCCCTCAACTGATGGATTTACCAACCCATCAACCGATGGTAACACAATCGATGAAGGTATCACTACTGGAACAATCACCCAACTTCATAATAGTTTAATAGTAAAAAATATTATAGGACCATACTTTACTAAAAAAGTAACTATCAATGATACCAACAACAAAGATTTAATTATCTATAATATCCATAAATATTTAACTGAAAACAATATAAATTATAAGAAAAATATCGATATTATGGGTGAAACCACCACTTTATTATATGAAATAAATAAAACCACTTTTAATAATTACATGAAACAAAAATATAATACCTCTAATAAATATGATTTACCTATAAACACCAATCAAGGCTACAATTTTGAAAACACTATAGAATTATTTAGTGACAATAATAACTGGGTATTAAAAGATATCCCTAAAAGCGGAAGCAATGTCTATCTAAAAAATAAATTAGTTTTTTATGAATACAATGATAATGAAATGCATATCTATGATAAAGTTGCATTCTGTGAATCAGATGGTTCTTTAAGTGTATGTCATACTAGTATAACTCCAAATATTAATAATGACGTCGGCATCTATTGTAGCTATGATAATAATGGAAATATTACTGGAGAATGTCCTGTAAACAGTACTAATTTATCAGATATGGCTAATTATAGTCTTCAAAATTTAATTGCTAATTTACCAACTTATAAACATACCTTTAAAAAAATAGGTAATAACTGGTACTGGTATAGCTCTGAACCTACTGATAATGATCTAATTAATAATTAAAGCTAAATACTTAATCATAAAACTTATCAAATTAGGCAGTAGTCCATAATCACTTCCTTTAATTGCATATCTTACTACTAAGAGGTGATTTTAATGAACTATCAAAATATTTATCCTAACAATAATCCTTATTATCGCGCATTTGGTGTTCAAGGTGGTGAACGTCAATTTTTCTTTCCATTTTTAACTGGAGCTTTAGTAGGGGGAGCTGCTGTAGGTTTAACAAGACCACGACCAATCTATAATGTTGCTCCAAATGGAGGAGGTCCAGGCTATGGACCAGGGCCACGACCACCATATAATCCAGGATATCCATACTATTACAATTCCTACGGTGGTTATATTCCAAGATGAGTTAATTGTTATATTAACTTTTTCTTTTTCTCTAAACTTTTTTAAAAAATTTTATAGTAATTAAGCAAAATTCATGTTAGAATATATAAAAGGAGATGAATTTATGAATAAAAATATTATAAATTTTTATATCACAGCTAACAAATTAAAAAATATTATCCGTACCGGATGGAAAGAAGTAAACATACCTAACGAAAAAATTGAGTCAGTTGCTGACCATGTATATGGCTGTTTTGTTTTATCACTTGCCATATCTTCCGAAAAAAATTTAAATTTAGATATGGAAAAAGTATATCAAATGCTAGTTATCAAAGAATTAAAAAAAGCTGTATCAATGTCTGAGGCATCAATTAATTCTTCAGAAAATATTGATGGTAAAAAATTAATCGAAGAAGTTACCGCTGATTTAATTAATCAAAATGAATTTGTAAATATCTATAATGAATTTGATGCTCAAGAAACTGAAGAAGCTAAATTTGCTTTATATGTAAGTAAACTAGAATCTGATTTACAAGCTAAAATTTATGAATTAAATGGTGATTTCAAATTAGAAAACGCTCTTGAAGATGTCAAAAATTATCCCGAAGAATTATCTAAAGAAATCTTACCTCAAGTTAAAAAAGCTAGTGATGGTTGGATATTATTTGATAGAAGATATTATAATAACAACGAAACATTTACAGAATTATCTAAAGATATTCAAAATTTATAAGATATTTTATTATAAGATATAATAATTATATTTTTGGGTATTAGATAATATAAAGATTATTCTAATTTTAAATATTAAGGAGTAATGAATTAAAGACCCACCAACCAAATATTGGCGAGCCAAATAAAATCTCATTATTCTTTTTCTTTTCTAAAAATTTTAAAATATCTTTAAAAATAATCTTTAAAAGCACGCTTTTTCTTTTAAAAAAGTGTACAAACTAATTTATTTATGTTAAAATTTAAAATATGGGTGATGTTTTATGGATTTAACAGAATTTGTTAATTATTTAATATCTCATAAAATTAGTATTTCAACGATGGAGTCTTGTACCGGCGGCTTGCTTGCTAGCCTTATAACCGATACCCCTGGTGCCAGCAATATTCTAAAATTTAGTGCCGTAACCTATTGTAACGAATTTAAAATTAAAATGGGAGTAAACCCCCAAACTCTTGAAAAATATACCGTTTACAGTAAACAAACTGCTGAGGAAATGGCTTATAATATTTCTAAATTTACTAATAGTAACTTAGGCGTCGGAATAACCGGAAGATTAACCAGTAACACTCCCGAAGAAAAAAGTGTAGACCTATGTATCTATGATAGCCGAACTAATAAATACTATCATGCCCATCAAAAACTTCAAAAAGAAAATCGTCATGATAATAAACTTGAAGTCATAGAAATCTTCATCAAATTATTTAATTCGACAATAAAAAATATTTAAATATGTTACAATCTTTTTGGTGAATATTATGAAAGTTAAACTATTTGATGAAAGTCACGAAAAAGATTTAGAAACTAAAATCAATGAATTTTTAACTAAATTAGAAGGGGAAGTAATAGATATTAAATTTAGTACTGCTATCATGCCTATGGGTGATGAACAAATCTATTGTTTCAGTGCTATGATTATTTATATCTAAAAAAGAAGGTGAAGTATGAAAAAAAATTCTTTTATCGAAGGAACCATTATTGCGACATTAGCTATAGTTATAACTAAAATTTTAGGTATGCTTTATGTTATACCTTTTTATGCTACTGTAGGAGTTAAAGGTGCTGCTTTATATGCCTATGCTTACAATATCTATGGTCTATTTTTGGAAATTTCTACCGCTGGTCTTCCTAATGCTGTTGGTAAACTTGTAAATGAATTTAATACTTTAAATATGCAAGAGGCGAAAGTAAGAACTTTTAAATTAGGTCGCAAAATTCTAAGTTTTATTGCCATTATTGCTTTTGTAATCATGTTTGTTTTTGCCCCATCCATAGCAAGCCTTATCATTGGTGATTTAAATGGTGGTAATACTATTGAAGAAGTTGCTTTTGTAATTCGAGCTGTTTCTTTTGCAATATTAATTTTCCCATTTTTAAGTGTATCTCGTGGTTTCTTTCAAGGCCATAATATCATATCTGTTTCCAGTTTTTCTCAAGTAATAGAACAACTAGCAAGAGTCCTAGTCATAATATGCGGCAGTTATATTGCCCTTAAATGGTTACACTTAGACTTAACTTATGCGATTGGTATTGCTGTCTTTGGTGCTTTTATTGGAGGTTTATGTGCATTCATATACGTTCATAGAAAAATGGTTAACAATAAAACTGAACTTCACTTAGATACAACCTTTGCTAAACAAGATAATATAACTAATCGTGAAATTCTAAAAAAAATAGTTGTATATGCTATCCCAACTATTGTTATTAGTCTTGCTTTTTCTTTATATAACAATGTTGATATGATTCTAATTTTAAGAACTATGGATC
Source organism: uncultured Bacilli bacterium (assembly GCA_947581835.1). Taxonomy (GTDB): domain Bacteria; phylum Bacillota_I; class Bacilli_A; order RF39; family UBA660; genus Caccenecus. The sequence continues at coordinate 5,561 of CANPVV010000004.1, read as the reverse complement.
ATCTAGGTTACAATGCTTTAGACGTTGAATTTATTGCCACTGGTATTAGTACTTGGGCATCTAAAATAAGTATTATTATAACCTCTGTAGGTCTAGGCCTATCAGCTAGCCTCATTCCTCATATGGTTGAATCTTTTACTTTAAAAAAAAATGATGATGTCAATCATAAATTCAATAAAGCTGTTTCTATAATTCTATTTGTCTGTATTCCTATGTGTTTTGGCATTTCTCTTTTAAGTATTCCTTTATGGCGTATCTTTTATGGTTTAGACAATCTTGAACTAGGTGCATCTATCTTAGCCATCTGTATTTTCTCACCTTTATTTACAAATTTATATACTGTTTCTAATTACACTCTTCAAAGTATGAATCGTTTTAAACTCGTATATATAAGTGCTATAACAGGTATTTTAATTAATGCTTTATTAGACGTACCTCTAATGCTTATCTTAGATTATATTCATCTTCCTGCTTATTTTGGTGCAACTTTTGCCTCTATAATTGGATTTTCCGTAACTTTAATAGTTGCTATGCGTTTTCTTAAAAAAGAATATAAATTTAATTATCAAGAAATATTAAATACCCTAAAAAAGATTCTTCTTCCTCTAACTGTTATGATAATTGTAGTAACTCTTATGAATACTTTTATTAAAATTGATTATACTAAAACATTCTCTTGCCTAATATATATTGCCATAACCTCTTTAATTGGTGCTTTAACTTATTTTTTAATCTCGTATAAAATGGGCTTATTAACCGACGTCTTAGGTGAAGATTTCTTAACTAAAATAAAAAATAAATTCTTAAAAACTAAAAAAGAAGCCTAAGCCTCTAAACCATATAAACATTAGTTGTACTACTATCAATATCATCAGTTGTATAAAAACTATTTTGTTCTAACTTATTAACTCTTAAATCTAAACGATTAAGTTGTCTTTCTAATTTTGATAATCTTGCTTCCATCTCACTATAATCATTATAATAATTTTGATTTTGCTCCATACCTGTGTTATAATTCATTTGGGCATTCATTGGACCTGCATAAAATCCTTGATTCGCATAAGCTTGTGTTGCCATAGGATTACTAATAATATTTTGATTAGGAACACCCATCATATTCATATATGAAGATTCTTGAAAAAAAGTATTTCGGTCTTTTTTCATTTTCTTTTTTCCTTTCAACTTATTATATGCATTTAATAGAAAGTAGTGATTTTTAATGCGTCTAAGAAATACTAAAGATAAAGAGATTTTAATAAATAATTGTTCCTATCTTTTAACTAATTTAGAATCTATTAATTGGCGAAAAGTATTTAACAATAATAATCCTCTTCATTTAGAAATAGGTATGGGAAAAGGAAACTTTATCTATAATATGGCTTTAAAATATCCTCAAATCAATTTTATAGGTATAGAAAAATATACTGGTGTTATAGCAAAATCTATTAAAAAATATCCAGAACCTTTACCAAATTTACGAATTATAAATTGTGATGCTAAAAACTTACCCCAAATTTTTAATCATGAAATAGATACTATTTATCTAAACTTTTCTGACCCATGGCCTAAAAAGAGACATGCCGAAAGAAGATTAACTAGTCCTACATTTTTAAGTATCTATGATAATCTCTTTAAAAATACTAAGAAAATAATTTTAAAAACTGACAATTTAGGTTTGTTTGCCTCATCTCTTATAACTTTAAGCAATTATGGCTATAAATTTGTTGATGTAAACCTTGATTTAGCTAACTATCCCATACCTAATGTAATAACTGAATATGAAGCTAAATTCATAAATAAAGGTATTAAAATCAATTATTTAGTCGCAACCAAAGATTAATTATTCTTCATCTTTTATTAATTTTGCATGAATTACCAATCTTTTAGTTCCATTATTAGAACAAGTAGAAAGGGTAAGTATAGTATCATCAGCATTTAAAGGAACATTAAAATTATATATACTTCTTGTTGTAATCATCTCTACAAAAGCCATAAAGTCTTCATCATCACTAAAATAAACTTTTAAATAATCATTTGTTTTTGGTACTCTATATATTGAAAATATTTGAAACTTCATTTTTTCATACAAAGTATTATAAGTAATAATCTGATTATCTGGATTTGTATACCATCCTTTATTTGCTGTTTTATGTAGTGTTCCAAACATTACACCACTATAATACATATTATGTCCATAAATAATATTATTTTTATCTAAATTCATTGGATTATTCCGGTAATCCATAAATATCCAACCATTTGCATTTTTCTGTCTATTAATATTATGATCTAAATAATAATCATTATCATCAGCTTGAACTACTGGATAATCTACATTTGTATTATTAACCTTAAGTTCACCAATAACGTCATTATTAACTGTAAGAAGGGCAGCTAAATCATTATTAGTAACCTTTTTAACCTCATCAATTGGTTCTTCTGGATTATTTCCTTCTTCATTATTTTCATCTTCACTAGGATTTTCCTCCGGTACTTCTTGTTCTTGTGCTTTTCTCTCATTTTCTTCATTTATTTTTTCAATAATATCTGTAACATCTGTATCTTCTACCACTTTTGCCAAATCATCTTTAATCGCATCTACTTGTTTTAAAGCCACATAATTAGAAACCCCAATATAAGTAACTACCAAAATAACTAAACTTGAAATAATTAACCCACAAACTTTAAGAGTATTTATAATAGTTTGTTTAAAAATATTATTATCTAAATATTCATCAGTATATTGTAAAGATAAAACAATATTATATTTCTTCTTATAATTTTTATTAAGTTCTTTTAAATGATTAACTAATTTCTCATCACTAATATTTTCATGTATTATAACTTTTAAATTATATTTATTAAAACTAGTTAAAACTTTAACTATATTATCAAGTTCATTAGGAATAAGTTTATTAATATGAACTACTTTAAGATAATTATTTATTTTACAAAAGTCTTTTAAATCATTAAAATCTTCCAAAGAAAGGGGAAGAGTAATTCTAATATTAGTCTTATAATATATATTAGAAAATCTAACTAAATTATTATTTTCCATAAAATTACTCATATAAAGTATCTCTGAACGAGTTTCACACGTGATATGATTTTTATCTAATAATTCAATCATAAAAGGTTGAATAGTATAACAATTAACAGTTTTTATATTCTTAAGTTTAATTAATTCTTCACAAATAGTATAAGTTAAAGCCTCATCTTCTTTTATATATAAATATAAAATATTAGTACTCTTACTAAGTAAATTAAGAATCAAAGGAGCTAAATCCATTTTGGTAACATTAACTTTATTTACATTATACTGGATAGCTAATTCTTTAATAAAACTAGCTAGAATCTTAGTATTTTCTTTTATATATATATCACTAAAAATAAGTTCATTATCACTAATAATATTTGTATTAATTAAATCATTACTAATTGTACTATTACTAGTTTTATAGGAAAATGTTATTTCATTGTTATCAATACTTATTAAAATCTTTTTCACATTAGCCACCATCTATATAATATCATATCTTTACATTTTTTTAAATAATTTACAAAAAAATATTTATTTTTTACATTTTTATGCTATAATCCTGAATTTATCAGTTTTTAAAAAGTAAAATCTCCCAAACCCTTTATTTATAAGGAATTGAGAGATTTTTAAATTATTAAAAAAATGCGTACGTTTTTTAATTTTTTGTTTGTTTACAAATTTTTTTCATATTTTTATTATCGATTATTTCATAATCGGTACAAAATCCAAATACTTCATGTAATAAATCAGTTAAATCGTTTCTCATATAAATTGGAGAGTAACCAATATGTTCATTTTTTAATTCGTAATTTTTTAAGGTATCAATAATTTGTGTAACTGTATATTTTTCATCTAATTTCTTTTCTAAATATCTAAATATAACTAAAGATAAGAAACAAGTAAGAAAATGAGCTTTTATTCTATCTTCTCTTGATAAATAAACAGGTCTTGCTTTAAATTCACTTTTCATTATTCTAAATGATTCTTCTATTTCCCATCTTCTTTTGTTTATTTTGATAATTTCAGATGCATCATCTTCTAAGTTTGTACATACTCCATATAATCCATCATATAAAGTTTCTTCATTTATTTTTTCTTGATTTAACATATAATTATTGTTTTCAGCAACTTCACCATCTTTGGTTGTTGGTATAATTTCAATAAATCTTTTGGGATCATTTTCATTGTTAATTTTAATTTTTTTAGGATTTTTAGAAATAATATTAATTGCTCTTTGTATTTGTTTTTCTCTAATATGTCTTTGATATTCTTGATATTTTGGGGAGTAGGTAATAATTAATCTTTGTTCAATTCCGTCTTCTTTTATCCATCTTTCTTTATAAAATATCTTGTCATAAAATTTATTAATTAATTCTTCATTTTCTCTTAATTTAGAAATATCAAATGTTTTATCTATCCCTGGTAAATGCCAACCTTTAGATAAATCTAATGACCAATCTTTCAAAAATTGTTTTAGTTTTTTTAAAGATTGGGTAGTAACAAATTTGCGATTATCTTTATTGTTAAATTTACGATTGGCAGTACTTGATAAACCAGCATCTGTACAAACAACAAACATAGGATTATTAAAATCATTTATTATTTTTTCTTCCAAAGGTTTTAAAGTTACTTGTTCATTTTTATTTCCTTCAAAAGTATCAAATGAAAGGGGAATACCATCTCCATCAAGAAAAAGTCCCATACCTATAATTGGATTAGGTCTATGTTCTTTGCTTTTACCATATTTTCTAAAATCGTCTTCCTCTTCAATTTCAAAATAATAATTAGTACAATCATAAAATAAGATTTTATCATTTCTTTTAGAATATTTTAAACTATTTTTGTAAAGTTCAGATTGAATATAATCGCTTTCTTTAGATAATACTTCTAAACTTCTTAATATATCATTATAAGTAAACTCTGGCTGTTCTAAAAAGTTTTTAGATACTTCTAATGTTTTTAGTTTAGAGGATGGATATATAATTCTGGAATAAATAAGATTAGATAAAATATTATTTAAATCATAATGAAATTGATATTTATTAGTAATTTCATTACAAATATTATTAATACCTAAATCATAATATATTTTTTGTAAGAATAAATATCCTGCATTAAATGATTGTTTAATATTTTTATCGATTTTTTTGTTGGGATATTTTTTTAAAACAAAAGGCAAACTTTCTTCTTTGATTTTTTTATTTAAATCATTAACATAATTGTTTAGCCAAAGGATAGGGTCTTGAGTACCAGCCCGTGATTTTAATTTCTCATAATTTCCAATATTTTCATAAACTTTAGAAGTTCTTTTGCCATTAATATTAATATCATAAATAATAGAATAATGTTCAGAATTTTTAGACTTAGTTTTTTTGATATGCATAAAATCACTACCTTTACAAAAATATTATATCACACGTATGAAAACGTACGCAAGATAAAAATCAAAAATTTGACAAAAAAATAACCATTTTATAATGGCTTGCACAATTTTTATATTTTAAAACTGATAAATTCCCGA
>CANPVV010000003.1 GCA_947581835.1 uncultured Bacilli bacterium | reverse complement strand
TTTTCTTTTGTTGGCATAAAAACTCCTTTCTAATTTCTTTTAAATAAAAGAAATGATTCTACTATAACATAAGTCCATGTCGAAAAATGTCGAACCATGTCGACGAAGTTAAAAAAATTTAAAAAATTTTAAAAATATTATTAATTTTTCTAACTTTTAACAAATATTAACAAATCTAATTAACTCTTAATAACAAATATTTGTTAAGTTTTTCTAAAATATATTTGACTATTTTAATTTATAATAGTATACTTTTAAATAGAAAGTGAGAATTATGAAAAAAAGAATTATAAGTGCTATTATTATGCTTTTAATTGTTATACCTATAGTTTGGTATGGTAAAAGTCTTTTTTGCCTTGGAGTAGCTATAGTAAGTCTACTTGCTTTAAAAGAAATTTTTGATTTACCTAAAAGCCATAAACAATTCCCTATGCCTGTTAAAATAATTAGTATGATTTGCCTTCTTCTTCTTGTTTTAACCAATTATCATGATTCCTATTCTATCATGTTTGGAATTACTTATCGTGGACTAGCTATTATGCTTTTATCTTTACTAGGTCTAACTTTATTTTATAAAAAAGATGAATATCCTATAACCGATGCTTTTTTCCTGATTGGCACAATTCTTCTTTTAGGAACCAGCTTTAACACCATGATTTTTGTGCGAATGTTTGAAGCAACCAATACTCATACCGGCCTTTATATGTTTACATTTCTAATTTTAATTTTTATTCTAACCGATACTTTTGCCTACTTAGGAGGGCGAACATTCGGCAAACATAAATTAATCCCCCATGTCAGTCCTAATAAAACAATTGAAGGCAGTATCATAGGAACCGTGATTGCTACGATCGGCGCTAGTGTATTTTATCACTATCTTCTAAATCCCTTAAATTATCAAATTGTTCTAGGAATTATTTTCTTATCTATTCTCGGTCAAATAGGTGATTTAATATTTAGTAAAATTAAAAGGGAAAACGAAATCAAAGATTTTAGTAATTTAATACCCGGTCATGGGGGTATTTTAGACCGTTTAGATAGTACTATTGCCATTATGCTTGGCTATCTTATAATTTATAGTATATTTTAAGGAGGAATAATTATGTGGTTTATAACGTTATTATTATTAATATTTATTTTAGGTTTAATTATCTTAGTTCACGAATTTGGTCATTTTATCACTGCCAAAAAAAGTGGTGTTTATATTCATGAATTTTCAATTGGTATGGGTCCTATTATCAAAACTCACAAAGGAAAAGATGGCATAGACTATAATATTCGAGCTTTCCCAATTGGTGGTTTTGTTTCTATGGCTGGTGAAGTTTATGAAGATGATGATACCCAAAAAATTCCTAAAGACAAGTTCATGTGCAATAAAAAATGGTATCAAAGACTAATTATTCTTGCGGCAGGTGTATTTAACAATTTTGTTCTTGCTTTAATAATCCTATTTTTAATGGCTCTAATTTGGGGCGCTCAAACTCTTGAACCTAAAATCGGCGAAGTTATTGCTGACTCAGCTGTTGAAGGCAAATTAGAAGTAGGGGATGTAATCAAAAAAATAAATGGCCACAAAGTTCAAACTTGGGACCAAACTCAAATCTTACTTTATTTAAAAGATAAAGATAACACTTATGATTTTACAGTTAAAAAAGCTAGTGGTGAAACTAAAGAATACAGTATCAAACCTCAAACTATCAAAAATGAAGAAACCGGGGAAGAATCCAATCTCTTTGGTTTTAAAATAACCGCGGATACTGAAAGAGGCTTATTAGCTAGTATCAAATATGCTTTTACTAGATTTTACAGCTTAATTAGTACTATGTGGTTAACAGTTATCAATTTATTTACTGGTAAAATAGCTCTAAGCAGTTTATCTGGTCCAGTTGGTATCTATCATGTTGTTGGCGAAAGTATTTCAGTAGGTCTATCTCAAGTTGTCTATTTAATTGCTTTCTTAAGTATCAATGTTGGTTTAATAAATATTCTTCCAATCCCTGCTTTTGATGGTGGTCGTATCTTATTCTTAGTAATCGAAAAAATAAAAGGTAGTCCAATTAATCAAAACTTTGAAAATTGGTGTCATACTATTTTCTTCTTCTTACTAATTGCCTTAATGATTTATATAACTATATTTGATATTATAAGATTTTAGATTTTCTATTAAGGAAAATCTTTTTTATTTCTCTAATTTGTGCTAAAATAAATTTATGTCCTGGTAGTTCAGTTGGATAGAATATCGGCCTCCGACGCCAAAGATCGTGGGTTCGACTCCCACCCAGGACACCACTTTATTAAAAACTTTTAAACCTAATAAATTAAAACTAAACATTAAGTTATATATCATCAACAAAAAGTAAAATAATCTTCAAACTTTAATCTCTCCAATTAATAATTAATACTAACTTGAAAAAAGTTAGTTTTTTTCGATAAAAAGCTATACTTTTAAACAAGTGTATGCTACAATTAATTTAGGTGATATATATGTTAAATTATATAATTGGGAATGTTGTTTCACAAGAAAGCAATTACATTGTGGTAGAAAATAATAAAATCGGTTTTACTATCTTTGTTGCCAATCCCTTTAGTTTTGAATTAGATACCGAAGTAAAAGTTTATTTATACAATCAAGTAAAAGAAGACGAATACACTTTATACGGTTTTAAAACTATTGATGAACGTAATCTATTTTTAAAACTAATCAATGTTAAAGGATTAGGCCCTAAAATGGCTATTCCTATGCTTGCTACCGGTAGTATTTCTGGTATTATTGATGCCATTGACCGTGAAAATGTTTTATACTTAACCAAATTTCCTAAAATTGGTGAAAAATTAGCTCGTCAAATAATCCTTGATTTAAAAGGCAAACTTGCTAGTAAAGATGAAATTAATCTTGCTGGAGATTTTGATGACTTAGTCAATGTTCTTGAAAGTCTTGGCTATAAAAGTGTTGAAATTAAAAAAGTTTTACCAAAAGTCAATGCATCACTAGATATTGAAAGTCAAATCAAAGAAGCTTTAAAATTAATGCTTAAATAAATATAATCTATAAATAGAAAAGAGGGCAACCTATGGACGAAAGAATATTAACTAATGAGGAACTTGAAAGTGATACTTTTGAAATAAGTTTGCGACCTTTAAGCTTAGACGAATACATTGGTCAAGAAGAAATAAAATCTAATCTTCGTGTTTTTATTGAAGCTGCTAAAATGCGTGATGAAGCCCTAGACCATGTCTTACTTTATGGCCCTCCTGGTTTAGGAAAAACAACCCTTGCTCATATTATTTCAAATGAATTAGGTGCTAATATTAAAGTTGCAAGTGGGCCTTCTCTTGAAAAAAGTGGTGATCTTGCCGCCGTTTTATCTACTCTTGAACCTGGTGACGTTTTATTTATTGATGAAATTCATCGTGTTCCTAAATTTGTTGAAGAAATTTTATATCCTGCCATGGAAGATTTTGAACTTGATATCATTATAGGAACCGATGGTAAAAGTCGGAGTATTAAAATTGATTTACCCCCATTTACTTTAGTTGGAGCCACCACTAGAGCGGGCGATTTATCCAGTCCTCTTCGTGACCGTTTTGGTATTATCGCTAAATTAAATTACTATAAAGATACGGAACTTCAACAAATAGTAAAAAGAACCAGTCGTGTTTTAAGTATGAATATAACTGATGATGCTGCTTTAGAAATAGCTCGTCGTTGTAGAAAAACTCCTCGTATAGCCAATCGTTTATTTAAACGTGTTCGTGATTTTGCTTTAGTTGAAGGAACTGGTACTATTAATCAAGAAGTAACTATGGCTAGTCTAAAAAAACTTAAAGTCGATGAATATGGCCTTGATGAAATAGATATTGAGTATTTAGATGCCCTAATAAATAAATTTAATGGTGGCCCAGTTGGTGTTGAAACTGTTGCGACCGCGATTGGTGAAGAAGTAACTACTATTGAAGATGTCGTAGAGCCTTTCCTCCTTCAAGAAGGCTTTATTAAAAGAACCCAAAGAGGTCGGATGGCCACTGAAAAAGCTTATGATCACTTAAAAATTAGTCGTCAAGAAAGTTTATTTTAAAAACCTAAAAATAAAAATTAGAAAGGAAAATCAAAATGCATATAATAGATGGTGAAAAAATTGCTACTACTATTAAAGAAAATTTAAAAACAGAAATAGAAAATTTAAAGATTAAACCTGGTTTAGCTATAATTCTTGCCAACAATAATCCTGCTAGTGCAATTTATGTAAAAAATAAAGAAAAAGCCTGTGAAAAAATAGGCATTGCTTGTAATATTTATTCCTTTAATGAAGATAGTAAAGAACAAGATATAGCATCTCTTATTAAAGATTTAAATGCAAATCCTGCAATTGATGGTATTATTCTTCAAAGTCCTACTTTTCCGCATCTAAATGAAAATTATTTAGTAAGTTTAATTGCTCCTTCTAAAGACGTTGATGGCTTTAGTCCTTTAAATATTGGTTATCTTGCTAGTAACACTGAAAATTTTATTGCTGCTACTCCTTTAGGCATCCTAAAACTTCTTGAATATGAACATATTTCCTTAACTGGAAAACATATAGTAATCATAGGTCGCAGTAAAATAGTTGGTCGTCCTCTTGCTTTAGCCCTGCTTAATCGTGATGCGACTGTTACTATTTGTCACTCTAAAACCACCAATTTAAAAGCTCTAACTAAAACTGCAGATATTTTAATCGTAGCCATTGGTAAACCTGAATTTATCACTGCTGATTATCTAAAAAAAGATGCTGTTGTTATTGACGTTGGTATAAATAGAATTAATAATAAAGTAATTGGTGATATCGATTTTGCCAGTTGTTCTAAAGTTGCAAGTGCTATAACTCCTGTTCCAAAAGGGGTAGGACCCATGACTATTGCAATGCTTTTATCTAACTGTGTAAAATCTGCAAAAAGGAGGAATAATAATGGATAAATTAATATCTGAAGCTTTAAAAAAAGAAGAAGAAAGACAAGAACAAAATATTGAACTAATTGCATCTGAAAATTATGTTTCTAAAAGTATTTTAAAGTTACAAGGAAGTGTTTTTACCAATAAATATGCCGAAGGCTATCCTCATAAAAGATATTATGGAGGTTGTGAAAATGTTGATACTATTGAAGAGTTAGCTATCAAGTATGCCCAAGAATTATTTAAAGCTAAATATGTCAATGTTCAACCCCACAGCGGATCTAGTGCTAATATGGCTGTTTATAAAGCCCTTCTTAAACCTGGTGCTAAAGTCTTAAGTCTAAATTTAGCTCATGGAGGTCACTTAACTCATGGCCACAACCTAAGTTTTAGTGGTATTGAATACAATATTATCTCTTATAGTCTAAATCCCGAAACTGAAAGATTAGATTATGACGAAATAAAAAAAATTGCTCTTGAAACTAAGCCAGATATGATTATCGCTGGGTTCAGTGCTTATTCGAGGAGTATCAGTTTTCAAAAATTCCGTGAAATCGCTGATGCCGTTGGTGCTATTCTTTTTGTTGATATGGCTCATATTGCTGGTTTAGTCGCTGCTAATCTCCATGAAAATCCTGTTCCTTATGCCGATATTGTAACCAGTACCACTCATAAAACTCTAAGAGGCCCCAGAGGTGGTATCATTCTAACCAATAATGAAGAAATAATCAAAAAAATTAATAAAACAGTTTTTCCTGGTCTTCAGGGAGGCCCTTTAATGCATATTATTGCTGCTAAAGCTCAATGTTTTTATGAAGCTCTCCAACCGGAATTTAAAGAATATGCTAAAAACGTTATTAAAAATGCTCAAGCTTTAAGTACCAGTTTAATTAATGAAGGTTTTAAAATAATCTCCGGCGGCACAGATAATCATTTAATTTTAGTTGACGTTAAATCATCAGTCAATTTAACTGGTAAAGAAGCCGAAGCAATATTAGATAAAATCTGTATAACTGTCAATAAAAATACTATTCCCAATGAAACAGAAAGTGCTACTCTAACAAGTGGTATTCGTTTAGGTAGTGCTGCCATGACTACTCGTGGTCTAAAAGAAGAAGAGTTTACTTTAATCGGTAAGATTATCTCTCAAGCTTTAAAAAATCCTCAAAATATAGAACTTTTAAATAAACTAAAAAAAGAAGTACTTACTCTAACTAAAAAATATCCTATCTATTCTAGGAGTGATTAATATGTGTAAAAAGGAAGGTAAATTAATAGTAATCGAGGGAACTGATTTTTCTGGCAAACAAACCCAAACAGAACTTTTAGTTAAAAATCTCCAAGCACATGGATATCCTGCCATAAATTTTAGTTTTCCCAATTATGATTCTCCAACAGGTCAAATAATTCGTAATGCCTATTTAGGAAAAGAAGAAGATTCCTATTTTAAAGAAGGTCATGAAAATGTTGACCCTAAAATATCTAGTCTTTACTATGCCGCTGACCGGGTGTATAATATTAAAACCATCAACGAATATTTAGAAAAAGGTTATATAGTTGTTTTAAATCGCTATGTTGAATCTAATATGGCTTTTCAAGGTGGTAAAATAAAAGATATTAAAGCTCGAAATATGATGTATGAATGGTTAGATAATTTAGAATTTGTTTTACTTGATTTACCTCGTCCTGATTTAGTAATTTTTCTTTATATGCCTTATGAAAAAGTATGTGAATTTAAACAAGCTAAAGGCATAACCCCTAATATTAATGTCTTACGTATGGCTGAAATTGCCTATTTTGAATTATCAAGTATTTACGATTATGAAAAAGTAAATTGTTTTAATGGTGAGGTCTTACGTCCAATCTCTGAAATGGGGGAGGAGATTCTCACTAAAGTTATGAATTTAATTAAGGAGGAATAATTATGAATTTAAGTGATTTTAACTATTATTTACCACCCAATCTTATTGCCCAAACTCCAATAAAAACTCGTGATGCCTCTAAACTTTTAATTTTAGATAAAAAAACTGGAGCAATTAAACATACGCATTTTCACGATATTTTAAATGAACTTCAAAAGGGCGATATTTTAGTTTTAAATGATACCAAAGTAATACCCGCTCGTCTAATAGGTTCCAAAGAAGAAACCCAAGCAGTAATTGAACTTTTACTACTAAAAGATTTAGGCGAAGATACTTGGGAATGTCTTTCCCGTCCTGCTAAAAGATTAAAAGAAGGAACTATTATTAATTTTAGTCCTAAATTAAAAGCTCAAGTTCTTGCTAAATATCCCGAAGGTATCGTTCATGTTAAACTAATATATGAAGGCATATTAATGGAAATATTAGATGAATTAGGGGAAATGCCACTTCCTCCTTATATTCATGAAAAACTAACAGATAAAGATCGCTATCAAACTGTTTATGCCAAAAATATTGGAAGTGCTGCTGCCCCAACTGCTGGTCTTCATTTTACTAAAGAACTTTTAAATGAGCTTCAAAAAAAAGGTGTAGAAATCTTATTTGTAACCCTTCATGTTGGTTTAGGTACCTTTAGACCAGTTGAAGTAGAAAATGTTTTAGAGCATCACATGCATAGTGAATATTATGAAATGACCAAATCTGTCGCGGATAAATTAAACCAAGCCAAAAAAGACCATCGTAAAATCTATGCGGTGGGTACTACATCGACCAGAGTTTTAGAAACTATAACTCATAAATATCATGAATTTAAAGCTTGTACTGGTAATACTGATATATTTATTTATCCCGGTTTTGAATTTACAGCGATTGATGGCTTAATAACTAATTTTCATCTTCCAAAGTCTACTTTACTTATGCTTGTAAGTGCTTTAGCAACCAGAGAAATTATCTTAGAAGCCTATGAAGAAGCCATTAAAAATAATTATCGTTTCTTCTCTTTTGGCGATGCCATGTTTATTAAATAGATACTAAAAAAGTATCTTTTTTCTTTTAAAATTATATTTCTTTTCTATTAATATTTTTTGTAGTAAGTATCTGAGTTTTATCATTTCTTTTAACAAATAAAATGTCATATCCACATATATTAGCAATTTTTTCTAAATTTTCAAAATTAATATCTGTTTTTTCTCGTTCATAATCACTTAAAGTAGTTCTACCTAAAAATACTTTATTAGCAAGTTCTTCCTGAGAAAAATTATTTTCTCTACGCATTGTTTTAATTATTTTTCCCACCATTCTTAATCACCAATAATATTGTCGCATTTTTCCGAATAAATTTCTTGACTTGTGGAAAAACTCGGAGTATAATTTCATTATACAATATGTGGAGTATTTCCACAATTATAATAATGAGGTGATAGTAATGAAAAATAAGATGGTTATTTTATTAATTGTTATAGGAGTTGTATTAACTTCAACGTGTGTTGCTAGTATAGCTTATAATAGTATTGGAGGTAAGCAAGAGCTTGCTAATACATTTACAAGTGGGTGTTTAAGTATTACTTTAGATGACGTTAGTGATGCTATAAATCTTGCTAAAACTAAACCTATAAGTGACGTTGAAGGATTAGAAACTCCAGGTTATACTTTTACTGTTAAAAATAATTGTCATGAAGAAGCAAATTATCAGATTAATTTAGAAACTTTGTTAGATCCAAGTCAAGAAACAACTTTACATGATGAGTATGTTAGAGTAGCAATTAAAAGTGATAGTAATGATTATTTAATAACTGATTTAAATGAAAATACTTCAGCTACTCCAAGTATTAAGGGAGCAAAAAAAGCTTATAATTTAACTAGTGGAACATTAGAAAAAGACGAAACAAAAGAATTTGTTTTAAAAGAGTGGATGGATTATGATACAACTAAAGAACAGGGAGCATCAAAGGCTTTTCAAAGTAAAATAAATGTCATTGCGGGTACTAATTTTGAAGTTAATACTAAACCAGAAATAAAATTTAATTTAGACGAAAATAATAATATGGTGGGTAGTTTAAAGGGAGATGCAACCGAGATAAAATATTGTAAAAGTACCCTTAATGAGTGTACACCAGAAACAGTTATAGATAAAGAAAGTATATCAGTAAAAATGGAAGATGCAAAAGAAATTGTATGTGTAAGTATAGATAATGGAGATACAATATGTAGTGACCCTAAAGGAGTGTATAAGGGAGCAGGAACAGAAGAAAGTCCATATTTAATACAAGCAATAGAGGATTTAGTAATATTAAGTAATGAAGTAAATAATGGAAATACGTATGAAGGAAAGACATTTAAATTAACAAGAAACTTAGATTTTAAAAATCCTGATAGTTATAGAGATAGTGAAAGAACAGATTTTGGAAATATAAATGGAGTAGGAGAAGCAACAGCATTAATAGATGAATTAACTAATACAGAGGGAACAGGATTTCCTCCAATAGGAAATAGTATATCATTTAAAGGAGATTTTGATGGAGATGGATATACTTTAAGTAATTTATATATACATAATTTTGAAGATACAACTAAAAGATATGCATTATTTGGAAATATATATGGTTCTACAATAAAAGATTTAAAATTAGATGGAAGTGTAACAACTGACGTAGCGAGAGATATAGGAGGTTTGGTAGGTTATGCTAAAAATTCTACTTTTGAAAGAATAGAAACGAATGTAGAAGTAACAAGTAGTGTAGGAAACAATAGCATAGGAGGATTAATAAGTTCATTTGGTGAAGAAGCTGGAAGTACAAATAAGATAATCAATTGTGTAAATAGAGGAAATATAAGTAATGGAAATAATACAGGAGGTTTAGCAGGATATTTAGCTAATAAAACTAAACTAATAATAGAAAATAGTTCTAATTATGGAACAATTAGTAATAATTTAGGAAGTCATGTCGGAGGATTACTTGGAAGAGATAATGGAAGTGAATCAGAATTAGAAATAAAAACTAGTCATAATTATGGTGAAATAAATATGATAGAAAATAATAAAGATTCTGAAAGAAGAGTTGGAGGTTTAATTGGTTATTATCAAGGTAATTTAACAATAAATAATAGTACAAATGAAAATAAAATAACGGTAGATGCACAAGGAACAGGAGATATAAATGTAGGTGGAATACTAGGATATTCAAGTGATGGATTAACAGTTAATTTAAATAATGTTCATAATAAAGGTAAAATAAAAGCAGAAAATAATTCAACAACTGATGCTTTAGCTGTAGGTGGAATAGTTGGAAAGTCTAGAGCAACAACAACTATAACAAATAGTTCAAATGAAATAGAAATAACAAATGAAGAATCAGGGATATTTGTTAAAAGGTCTGCTGAAAATAGATTTACTTATGTTGGAGGATTAATTGGAATTTCACATGCTTTCTTAAAAATAGAAGACAGTTACAATACCAGTGACATTAATGGTGGTAATAGAACTGGAGGAATTGTAGGAGCTAGTTTTGAAAATTCTACTATGTTATTAAATAAGTGTTTTAATACTGGAAATATAAAAAATCAAAAAGATTCTCCATATGAAAGTCAACTTGGTGGAATTATTTCAATGGTTTGGAATGGTGCTACTGGATATATAATTAATTCTTATAATACTGGAGCTGTAATAGTAGATTCTAAATCATTTTCGCGTAGTTCTGGTATTGTTGATTATACTTTTGATCAAGGTTCTATATCTGCTAAAACTTACATAATTAATTCTTATAATATTGGTCCTTTGGTATCATCTTCAAGTTCGGTTGGTTTAGCACACGTAGAGGTGACTAGTAGCATAACTTTGAATAATGTTTATAATTTAGGTTCTTTAGAAGCTCCTAATAAATATGGAATATTAAATTCTACTACTTCAGGTAAAGTAGATGTTAAGAATGCTTATTATTTAGAAGAAGAAGGATTATCAGCAAGTAATGTTTCAACTAATGGCTCTAATATAACTATAAATGCTATTGCTAAAAGTGCTAATGATATGAAAACTAAAGCTTTTGTTAATACTTTAAATAATAATATAAATGATATTGATTTAGGAAGTATAGATAGTGCTTTAAGTGGTTATAAGTTAGAGAAATGGGTTTTAGGAAGTAATGGATATCCTACTTTTAGTTATTAAATTCTAATCAAAATTATTTGACTCCATATTGAAAAAAACATTAAAAATAATTATCGTTTCTTCTCTTTTGGCGATGCCATGTTTATTAAATAGATACTAAAAAGGTATCTTTTTTCTTTTAAAATTATATTTCTTTTCTATTAATATTTTTTATGGGTGTTTATTAATTTAAAATCATATTCTAAAAAGGTAAATCTTCATCATCATAAATATCATCTGATATTGTCCTAACCAGTTTTTGAACTTCATTTCTATTTGATTGGAAAATTCTCTCATTAACCGGTTCAAATTCTTTTTTTAATTCCTCAATTTCTGCTTTAGTAAATCCTCTTCCTTCATAATTTCTAAGTATTGATTGAGTCAAAGTTTTTCTTATAGCTATAGAATTTTCATAAAACTCTTTACCCGTTTTATCCATCATAGTATTTTTATATCTTTGAATTTTTGCTTCTAATTTTAGGACGTCTTCCTTAATATCCTGCTTAATTTCAAGAGTTTCTTGGGTAACTATATGTGAATTACCACAAGGCATAGTCCCAAATAGCCCAATCGTTTTAATTTCACCATCATAACCTTTATAATATTTAGTTCCATCATAAACATTTAAGGGAGTCAGCCTAAATAATCTAATAACTTTTTCAGGGAAATAAACTCCAAATATAAATCTATCTTTTTTCTGAGAGCTATTAGTATCCAAAACTATACCTTCAAACCACCCATCTTCCTGTAATAATATTTGGCCTTCCCACATATCTTTGTTGTTAAAATCTCCACTGTAATCCATATTCCAATAACCCTTAATATCTATTAATTTTGTCACAACCAATTCCTCCTTAATTAGTTATTTAAACTTCTTTTTCTTGTAATTTCATTTTGTTCTAATTGTTTGTTAATATTCTCACTTAATGTATTAATATTTCTTTTATAATTAATATCAGATATAATATGCAATATATAAGAATCTACCATCGATAATTTCTCATAATTTTTCGGCTTTTGTTCTTCTTTTACTTTAATATTTAATTGTTCTTTAGGTAGTTTACTTAATCTAATTATTTCTTGTTTTGCATATTTCAATTCTTTTGAAGTCAATTTACTTAACATTAAATCTTCAATGTTTTCATTACACATATAATCATATACTTTTAAACAATCTTCTTCGGTACAATCTCTTGTCCCATATAATTTAAACAACCTTGCCAATGTTTGATTTCTTTTATATATTAAAGCTTCTTCAAGTTCTTCATAAGTTAAATCTGCTATTTTTTTCGAATTCAAATATTCAATTCTTTTCTTTTCAAATTCTGGCTCATAAGTTAACCATTTAATCCATTCAATATCTGGCGATATATTACCAGGTATATTGCCAGGAATTACTTTGCATCCATTTTTTGCCATTATCATTGCCAATGTTCTATCAAAACTCATATTTTGCCTCCTGTTTGTTATTATAGCATTTCTACTACGAATAGTAAATTAATATTTTTTTAATAAAAATTATCACTAACTAATTGATATTTGTTTTAAAGACCTATTATTCTTTAATTACCCATTTTACCCAATTATTAAACAAAGTTATCTGTACCATATTTAGGTTTTAATCATAAATTATAACAGGAAGTGATTTTAATTTATGGAATATGATTATAAATTTGGAAATAAAGCCTTTAAATATTTTGGTACCAAAGGTTTAGAAATAAAAGAATTTAAAATACTAGCTCCTGAACAAGAACAAAAAGACCAACCAGGTATGGAATATCTGATGGAACCTTTACCAATATTTGATAATCCCGAATATAAAGGTTCTAACAAACTAAAAGATAAAGTTGCCATAATTACTGGTGGTGATTCTGGTTTAGGAAAAGCGTGCGCTATAGCGTTTGTAAAAGAAGGTGCAAAAGTTGTAATTCCTTATTATAATGAACACCAAGATGCTCTAACTACTAAAGAATACATTGAAAAAATGGGAGGGGAGTGTCTTTTAATATCCGGTGACTTAGCTGATAAATCTTTCAGTAAAAAAATAGTCAAATGCACTTTAGAAAAATTTGGTAAAATAGATATCTTAGTAAACAATGCTGGAGTTCAATACCAGTCTAAAAGTTTAGAATGTATTTCGGATGAACAATTTGACCGTACTATGAAAGTAAACATTTATGGAATGTTTTATCTAACCAAAGAAGTTTTACCATACCTAAAATCTGGAGGTTCTATAATCAATCTTTCTTCTGTAACCACTTTTTATGGTGAACCAGAATTAATTGATTATGTTACAACCAAAGGAGCCATTGTAGGTTTTACAAGAGCCCTAGCTCGTAGTTTAGCTCTAAAAAACATTCGCGTAAATGCCATAGCCCCTGGTTTTTATTGGACTCCATTACAACCGGCTTGTTGGGTAAAAGAAAAAATACCTTCTTTAGGTGCTGACTCCGCTATGGCAAGGGGAGCAATGCCTTATGAATTAGCCCCAACTTTTGTCTTTCTAGCAAGCGACGATTCTAGTTATGTAACCGGTCAAGTAATCCATAACAATGGTGGCGAAGTAATGGGCTAAAATAAAATTATTTAAAATATTCTAATTTAATTTTTAAATAATTCTTAAATATTAAAATTAAATAAAAGTATACCAAATAATTAAAAAGTATTTTAAATTACAAAACTAAAAAAGTAGTGTCAAATCCACTATTTTTTCTTGGTTATTTTTCTATTTTCTGCTATACTAATAAATAGGTGATACTTATGCATTTTTATGAAAAATTATTAATTAGTATAGTTTTATTTTTAGGAGTAACTATTGGTACTGCCGGTATAATTGGTAACTATGTTAAAGTAATTGAAAACAAAAAACCGGTAACCAAAGATCATATTATTTTTGATAGTCTTTAACCACTAAACTAGCACAATTACTATAAGCTCTAAATAAACCTCCAACCCCTAGTTTAATTCCTCCAAAGTATCTTACAACTACAATTAAAATCTTATTTAAATCATTTTTAATAATTACATTATAAATTGGTAATCCCGCAGTATTTTTTGGCTCTTTATCATCACTTTTTTTCACTAAATTATCTATCTTATAAGCATAAGAAAAATGTCTTGCTTTCTTATGTTCTTTTTTTAAATTATCCAAAATATTTTTAACCTCATCTGTATTTTCTACTTCATAACAATAAGCAATAAATTTCGATTTTTTAACTTCCAAAGTATATGTATTTCTAAGCATTTTTATCTTCACCTCTCTAATTATACCTTAAAATTTCTCAAATTTGTAGTATAATATTAATAGGTGATGCCATTATGCTTAAAGATAAACTAAAACTAATTCCTCATTTACCTGGTTCTTATCAAATGAAAAATAGTGAAGGTACCATCATCTATGTAGGTAAAGCTAAAGACTTAAAAAAACGTGTTAATTCCTATTTTAATCGTCCTCATACTGGTAAAACTGCCAAAATGGTTAGTGAAATCGCTGATTTTGAATATATTGTTGCCTCTTCTGAACTTGAAGCTTTCTTATTAGAATTCAATTTAATTAAGCACTATGACCCCAAATACAATATTCTCTTAAAAGACGATAAAAGCTATCCCTATATTGAATATATTAGTAAACCCTACCCTAAACTTAAAGTTTCTCGTTATCTAAATATTAAGAAAAAAGATAAAAAAATGCTTTTCGGTCCTTACCCAAATGCTTATGCTGCAAGACGTATTGTCTCTTTAATTAACCGCTTGTATCCTTTAAAAAAATGTGATATTATGCCCAAAAAAGTTTGTCTTTACTATCATATTGGTGAATGTCTTGGTTACTGTGAACACCATGTTGACGAACTTAAACTTAAACAAATGGAAGATGAAATTATCAGCTTTTTAAAAGGCAATGGCGATATTCTAAAAAATAAAATAATCTCTAAAATGGAAATGTATAGTAAAAACTTAAATTTTGAAATGGCTTTAGAACTTAAAAAAGAATTAAACTATATAAGTATTATCTTAGATAAACAAAAAATGGAACTTCATGACTTTGTTAATCGTGATTGTATAGGTTATTATTTTGATAAAGGCCACTTAAGTATTGAAATTCTTTTCCTTCGCAATGGTCGTATGGTAGGTGGTCACTCCAACATATTCCCGATTGTAAGTGACGTTTTTGATGAACTTGATTACTACATTATGAATTTTTATTCCCGTCATGAAATCCCTCAAGAAATATTATGTCCCGAAAATATTAATACTCCAATTTTAACTGAAATTCTTAAAACTAAGTTTGTTGTTCCAAAGAAGGGGAAAAAGAAAAATTTAGTTACTATGGCTAACTCCAATGCAAAAATAAATCTTGAAAATGAACTAGAAATAATTGAAAAAGATGAAGCTAAAACCGAACTTGCAAATACTGAATTAAAAGAACTCTTAAACCTCCCTAAATTAGACCGTATAGATTTATTTGATAACTCCAATCTTTTTGGTTCCTTCACCGTAAGCTGTATGGTTGTCTTTAAAAATGGTCGTCCAGCTAAAAAAGAATATCGCAAATACAAAATTAGTTTAGATAAAAATGATGATTACCATACTATGGAAGAAGTTATCTATCGCCGTTATTACCGGGCTTTACTCGAAAAAACTGAACTTCCCGATTTAATTATAGTCGATGGTGGTATCAATCAAATCAATGCCTGTCTAAATATTCTAAATGAACTAAATCTTAATATTCGTGTCTGTGGTTTAAGAAAAAATGATAAACACCGGACCAATGATTTAATTGATTCTCTTAATTATGCTGTAATTCCTCTTGAAAAATCGAGCGCGGTTTTCCATTATTTAACTCGAATGCAAGATGAAGTCCATCGCTACACCATAAGTTACCATCGCACCATTAGGAGTAAAGGTGCTATCTCAAGTGTCTTAGATAATATTGAAGGAATAGGGGCTAAACGTAAAAAAGAGCTTATTAAAACATTTGGGAGTATCACCAAAATTCGCACTGCTCCCCTAGAAGAACTAACTAAAATTCTTCCTGAATCTGTTGCTCTAAATCTTCAAGAATATCTAAATAATTTAAAAGAAGAACAAAAAAATTCTAAATAACTTTTGTTCTTTTTCTTTGAAAATTTTTAGAGTTGTTGCAATTCCTAAAATGATTTAGTATAATTAAATTACTAGTAAAAATAAAAGTTAAAAGGAAAGTAGGCTATATATGGAAAAGCTCTTAGAACTAGATAAAGATGACAATATTTTAGTTTCTCATACTATTTTAGAGTATAATTCTCCTGATTATGTCTATATTCCTTTGCATCCTAACTACCAAATTGTTGTAAGTCAAAATAAACACGTAAGTATTGGTGATATCATTTTAACCAACCATGTAAAGTCTTATACCTCACCGATCTCAGGAACTATCACTGGTCTAAAAAGTGTTACTACTCTAAATGGCAAACTATCAGCCTTAGAAATTAAAAATGATTTTAAAGAAACTAAAAAACTAGCCCCCACCCACAAAATAACTTTAAACAATCTAAATAAAGAAGCTTTTGCTAAACTCTTAAAACAAGAATATGACCTAGATTTAACGAATAAAACCTCACTAGTTTTAAACTGTCTTGATGATGAACCCTATGTTTTAACTGAAAACTTTTATTTACTTTTATACTATGAAGGTTTCTTAGAACTACTAGATAAACTCTCTAAAACTTTTAATATTACCAGTATTACTCTTGCCGTTAAATCAACCAGCAGTGAAAATATTAACAAACTTTTAGAGTGTCTTGGTATGTATCCTTTAATTAATCTCCAAATTATTCCTAATCTCTATCTTTTAGGTCATGATGAGTTTTTACTTAAATATCTAAATTTAAATCCTGCTGAATCTCTTGTAATTAAAGCAAGTACTTTTTATCATATCTATAATTTAGTTAAAAGAAATCGTCAAAAAAATACCGAATTAATAACTATAAGTGGTCCTATGCTTAAAAATCCTTCTATTATTCAAACCAAAATAGGGGTTTTAGCAGAGCCTTTAATAAAAAATTTAATAGAACTTGAAGAAGGAGAGAAAGACTTTTATATTAATGGTCTTATGTCTGGAAAAATCATGGATTTAAGCAAATTTATTATTACCGAAGATATCCACAGTATTATTATTACTGAAAAAAAAGAAACCAAGGAGGGTAAGTGTCTAAACTGTGGCTTATGTCTTGAAGTCTGTCCTAAAAACTTAAATCCTCTTCTTCTAAAAAATCCCCAATATTTAGCTAAAAATCGCGAAAAATGTCTAAACTGTGGACTTTGCTCATATATCTGTCCTGTCTACATAAACTTTAATAAATATTTAAAAGGAGCTGAAAACAATGTCTCATAACCTTCCTCTTCATTCTAAAAAAGATTTTAAAAGTTTAATCAAAAGCTATTATTTTGCTTTAATTCCTCTTCTTCTTTTTAGTTTCTATAAAAATGCTTTATTTTTAATATCTAATGATTTAGTAAAACCAACTAGCTTAATTCCACTACTTTATTTTTATTTAATAAGTATTCTAAATGGTTTTATTATAAGCCTAATTTTTCATGAAAACTCCAGTCTCAATATCTTAACCTCTCTTTTAATTACCTCAACTATCTCTTTAAATACCAACTATCTAATCTTTCCCATTCTTCTCTTTATTCTAACCTTTATTACGAAATATCTAACTTTAAAATACCCCTTAAAATTTAATTCCAATGCTTTAATTCGTCTTTTTCTTCTTTTAGCTCTATTATTTAATTCTTACTCTTACTTAAATATTGGCGAAAAACTCTCTAAATTTAACTTTAACTATTTTGATATTTTCTGTGGTTTTAATATTGGTGGAATAGCTAGTACCAGTACTTTACTTTTAACTATCAGTCTCGCTATCTTACTATCCAACAAATACTATAAAAAAACTATTTCTCTAACCTCTATTCTATCTTATCTAACTCTTATTTTACTCTTCTTTTTAACCACTCAAAATCCAACCTACCTTCACCTATTACTATCAGGCCATATCTATTTCTGTTTTATCTTTTTAACCCCTGATTTTTATCTAACCCCCTACACTAAAAAAGGGATGCTTATTTATGGTCTTTTAAATGGTATTATAACCAGTCTTTTAATCTTAGTAAACATTTATGAAGCTCCATTTATCAGTCTTTTATTTACCAGTCTTTTAATTCCTATTATTAATAAACTAACCACTAAAAAATATCTAAACTCCTAAAATAACCCCCAAAATAAAAAAATATTTACAAATAAGGATGGTTGTGCTATAGTATAGGCATTCACTCAAATTATTCTTTTTATCGGAACTTTTAAATCTTTAATCTATGTATAAAAAAATATTTCTTACTTTAATTTTTCTTTTCACTTTTTTCTTTTTTCCTAGTAATATTCTAGCTAGTACTAATCATATCAAATTAGGTGATCCTATACCTAATATCAAACTATTTTTAAAAACGCCTCGTTTTCCTGAAGGCAAGAAAAAGGATATGTTTGAAATTAAAGATAGTACCACGGATGAATTAGTTTACTGTATTGAGCCTGGTATTCCTTTAGAAGAAGGAGATTTTGAGGTCTACTATGATATCAGAGACGTTGGTATCAATGTTACTGAATCTGATTGGGATTATATAACTAAAGCTGCTTATTTTGGTTATGGCCACAATGACCGTACCGACCTTAAATGGTATGTTGCCACCCAATTTCTTATTTGGGACTATCTTCTTCAAGATATAGGTGAGGTTTATTTTATCGATCCCATCACTGAAGAACCAATTGCCAAATATGAAGAAGAACTATCAGATTTAAAAACTGATATAGCCACTGCTAATATCACTCCAGATTTTGGAGCCATAGATTACAATGTTCTTTACAATGAAACTCTATCTTTAACCGATTCTAATCAAGTTTTAGATAGATTTAGACTATCTTATGACAATCGCAGTATCAATGCTGATGCAAGTGGCAACACTCTAAATCTCTCTTTTAACAAAACTGGTTCCTATCGTATTGATATAGTCTACAACTTAGATACTAACAAACACCCATTAATATTTTATGATGGTAAAACTCAAGCTGTAATGCGTCGTGGTTATTTTTCTTTTACCAACACCTATATTGATTTAAATATCAGAAATCCTCAAGTAACTGCTAAAAAAGAACCTTCTACCTCTATTCCTCTTTCTTTAAAAGGTGCCGAGTACAATCTTTATTATGAGTCTGATTTAACCAATGTTTATCGCACCCTTACTACCAATAAAAAAGGGGAGTTTCTAATGGAAGATTTAGAACCCAACAATTACTGTTTAAAAGAAACTAAAGCTCCATATGGTTATAAACTAAATACGGAGTATATCTGTTTTAATGTTACAAGTGATACCCAAATTAAACTACCTGAAGACCCTTATCTAATAACTGTGAATTTTGAAAAATACTTAGCCCATCTAAATGGTGATTACAACTTAGAGCCTAATGCTGAATTTGAGCTTTACAATGAAGACACCAATGAACTTATAACCACTTTTAAAACCAATGAATTTGGTAAGTTTTCTCTACAGTTATGGGTAGGAAACTATCTCTTAAAACAAACTAAGGGAAACGAAGGCTACAATCTAATGCCCGATTTTAAGTTTACTCTTACGCCAGATAGTGCTGAATATCTAAATTTTACTCTAAAAAATAAAGAAATTACTGGCTCTCTAAAACTATTTAAAAAAGATTTTGATACTAAAGAATTAATAACTGAACCAGTTGCTTTTAAAATCAAAAATTTAACCACCAACCAATATTTAACTATCTCTGGTATGGATACTTTCCACCTAACTAATGGAGTGCTAGAGCTTTCCAAAATTCCTTATGGCACCTATTTACTTGAAGAAGTTGAAATTCCCCCAAACTATGAATTAAGTACTAACGAACCAATAACTTTTAATATAACCAAAGAAGGGGAGCAAGTAGAACTAACTATTTACAACACTTTAATGAAAGGGAGCCTAACACTTGAAAAAAGGGATAAAGAAACCGATGAGCTTATTCCATCTCAAGTTACGTTTAAAATCAAAAACACCACAACTAATGAATATTTAAGCCTCAATGGTACCACTTTATTTGAACTTACTGATGGCCTTTTAACTCTTGATAATATTCCTTTTGGTACCTACTCTTTAGAAGAAATAACTCCACCCCAAGGCTATAAAATATTAGAAGAACCTTTAACCTTTACTATTTCTAAAGAAAATTTAGAAGTAAAACTAACTGTTTACAATTATCCTCTTATGGGTTCTCTAACTATCGAAAAACAAGATGAACTAACCAAAGAACCTCTCTCGGGTGTCAATTTTGGTCTTTATAATGCTGATAAAGATTTAATCGGTGAATATATAACTAACGAAGAAGGTCTAATCACTATTGATAATCTAAAGGTGGGCAATTACTATCTAAAAGAATTATTAACTCTAACTGATTATGAACTAAATTCCGAAGAAATACCTATCGAAATAAAAGATGGTATTAAAACTACTATTCTTCTAAACAATCGCCATCTAATAACTGTTCCTCTAACCAGTCTAAATGCTTACCATAAGATAAGTATGTTAAGTATGTTTTTCTTTTTAGTTAGTTTACTAATTTTTAAATATGCTAAAAAGCTCTCTTAAAATACTAAGTTTAATCTGTTTATTTCTTGCTCTATTTATTCCAGTAAGCTATTATGAAAAAGAACAAATTACTATCCAAAATAAATCACAAGAAATAACCACTAAGCTATCTAATAACACTTACTATGGCATACTTAGTATTCCTAAAATAAATCTAAAAGAGGCTATCTATCCCCTTAATTCTAAAGAAAACAATGTCAATAAAAACTTAGAATTAATTAAGGGTTCCACCATGCCTGATAATCCTGTAAGTAATATTATTATCGCCGGACACTCTGGAACTGGTCTTCATGCCTATTTTAAAAACCTTTATAAATTAGAAATAGGGGAAGAAATCACTTTTTTCTATAATAATCATAAATATATTTATGAAATAAGTGAAATAGAAAATCAAGCTAAAACTGGAACTCTTTATTTAAAAACTATTAGTAATCAAATGCTAACCTTAATCACTTGTACTAAGGATAACAAGAATACTCAAACTATTTACTATTGTAAGTTAAAAAAGTGTATAGAAAATGTAAAGTTTTAATTAAAAAAGCAAGTTTTTTTCAAAAATTTGCTTTTTTTAAAAGGAAATTCCAGGGGTTCGGGTAATAATTATTATTAGAGGGGTATTTTTTGGGGTGATAAAATGAATGAATGACGAAATATCAAAAATAAAGTCGCAGGCTAATATTGTTGATATAGTAAGAAGTTATGATATAAATTTAGTTCAAAAAGGGAAAAACTATTTTGGTGTCTGTCCCTTCCATGAAGATCACTCACCTAGTATGAGTGTCTCTGAAGAAAAACAAATCTATAAATGTTTCTCCTGTGGTGCATCCGGCAATGTCTTTACTTTTGTAAGTGAATATGAAAATGTTTCATTTATTGAAGCCGTTAAAATTGTTGCCGAAAAAATTGGTTCCTCTTTTCATGGTAATGTAACTTATAAAAAAACTACTCCCCATGAGGAAGAATATGCCATAATGTCTTTAGCAATTCACTTTTATCAAAACAATTTAAATACCAAAAACGGTGAAAAAGCCCGGGAATATCTAAATAGTCGTTCCCTTGGCCCCAAGGTTATCAAAGATTTTGATTTAGGTTTAGCTTTAAACCATGACTATCCTTTAAATAAACTCTTACTAAGTAAAAACTATAAAGCCTCCAGTTTAATTAATTTAGGTTTAGCTAAAGAAAATGGTAACTATTTAAATGACGTCTTTCAAAATCGTATTATTTTTCCAATTCATGATTTAGATGGTAATCCCGTTGGTTTTACTGGCCGTATCTATGAAAATACTGATCAAGCAAGATATATCAATACTAAAGAAAGTCCTATCTTTAAAAAAGGTCAAATTCTTTTTAATTACCACCGGGCTAAAACCGAAATCAAAAAACAAAAAGAAGTAATCATCGTGGAAGGCAATATGGATGCGATAAGACTATTTTCAGTAGGTATTAAAAATGTTGTTGCTCTAATGGGTACAGCCCTAACTTCTAATCAAGTAGCAATTCTAAAAAACCTGCGAGCCAAAATAATTTTAATGTTTGATAATGATGAGGCCGGGGAACTTGCCACCCTAAACAATGGTGATATCTTACTTACAAACAATCTTTCTCCTTTTGTTGTTCGCTTAAGCGGTGAAAAAGATCCTGATGAATATATCATTAAAAATGGTGTTGCTGCCATCAAAAACAATCTCAACAATCCTCTAACATTTCTTGATTTCAAACTAAAATACTACAAAAAAAATAAAGACCTAACTAAAACCACTGATTTAGTTACCTATATTAAAGATATCACGAATGCTCTAAAGGATATTGATGATGATCTAACTAGAACTATAACTCTAAAAAAAATGAGCACAGAATATGATATTCCCCTAGACCTCTTAGAAAGAGAATTAGGCAAAATTAAGGAACCTAAACCCAAAAAACAACCACCTGCAACCCCCAAAGTTTTATCAAAATATGAATTAGTATGTGAAAATATCCTTTATTTTATGATGAATGATTATAAATATATCAATAAATTTCAAAAAGATTTAGGTTACTTTAGTATCAAGAAATATCGCACTATTGCTAATGATATAATCTACTATTATGATACCTATAAAGATATCAATCTATCCGATTTTATTACTTATATTACCACCCATGAATATTTATACGATGATACCATGGCTATCATCAAAAACAACAATATTGAAGAATTAACTAGTAAAACCTTTGAAGATTTACTTAAAACTGCTTCTATAGAAGAAGCCAAAATAACTATTAAAAACTTAAAAAATGAAATGCATAATGAATTAGATGAAGAAAAAAAAGCCGAATTAGCTTTAAAAATATTTGAACTTAAAAAAGGAAGTGTAGGAAATGAATGAAGAAATAAAAACAGTTAAAGAAATCGCTGAAGTAAAAACTTTAGATGAAAGAATAAAAGAATTAATTGCCTTAGGTAAAACTCAAAAATATATCACTTTTGAAACTCTTGCTGAAAGCTTAAAAGGTTTAGAAATAGATAATGATTCTTTAGATGAAATCTATAATACTTTAATGGAAAATGAGATTCAAGTAATCGCTGATGATGAAGAAGCTGGAACCGAAGAGGGTATTCCAAGAGTCCTAGAAGAAGAACCTATTTTACTTGATGATGCGGAACTTACTAAAGATATTAATATCAATGATCCAGTTCGTATGTATCTAAAAGAAATAGGTCGTATAAGCTTACTTTCTCCTGAAGAAGAATTAGAATTAAGTGAAAAAGTAGCCAGTGGTGATGAATATGCAAAAAATAAACTTGCTGAATCTAACTTAAGACTTGTTGTAAGTATTGCTAAAAGATATGTAGGAAGAGGTCTTTTATTCTTAGATTTAATCCAAGAAGGAAATATTGGCTTAATGAAAGCTGTTGATAAATTCGATAGTGATAAAGGTTATAAATTTTCAACTTATGCAACTTGGTGGATAAGACAAGCTATAACAAGAGCTTTAGCTGACCAAGCAAGAACTATTCGTGTTCCTGTTCATATGGTTGAAACTATTAATAAAATGAGTCGTATTCAAAGACAATTAACTCTTGAATTAAATAGAGAACCATCAGAAGAAGAACTTGCTAAAAAAATGGGTATTAGTATTGATAAAGTAAGAGAAGTAATTAAAATAAGTCAAGAACCAGTTTCTTTAGAAACTCCAATTGGGGAAGAAGATGACTCTCATCTTGGTGATTTTATTAAAGATGAATCAAGTATGTCTCCTGAAGAATACGCTACAAATGAAATTTTAAAAGAAGAAATAAAAAGTGTTTTAATGACTCTCCAAGTAAGAGAACAAGAAGTCTTAGAACTTCGTTTTGGTTTAGTTGATGGTACCTGTCATACTCTTGAAGAAGTGGGTAAAAAATTTAATGTTACTCGGGAGCGAATCCGTCAAATTGAAGCTAAAGCTTTAAGAAAATTACGTCATCCATCACGTGCTAAAAAACTAAAGGACTTTTTATCTGACTAATGAATAATAAACTCTTAGCTATTGCCCAATTTATCGATAAACAAGATAAAGTCTTAGACATGGCCTGTGATCATGCTTATTTAGCTATCTATCTTAAAAAAAATCATCTCTGCACCAATGTTTATGCATCAGATATCAGTGAAAGTGCGCTAAATAATGCTCGCAATAATATTAAAAAAGCTCAAGTAGTTATTAAAACCTATCTTTCAGATGGTTTTGAAAATATTACCGATGCAGATATCAATACCGTTATTATAAGTGGAGTAGGAACTAAAACTATTGAAAGTATTTTAACAACTATTCCCCCTAATATTACTAAATTTATTATTAGTAGTAATAATCATCTTCCCCAACTGCGTACCCTTATGCAAGAAAAAGGTTTCTATAATATAGAAGAAAAAACCATCTGTGAGCATGATAAATACTATTCTATAATTAAATTTACCAAAACCAACAAAAA
Organism: uncultured Bacilli bacterium; assembly: GCA_947581835.1. GTDB lineage: Bacteria > Bacillota_I > Bacilli_A > RF39 > UBA660 > Caccenecus. The sequence goes on along the minus strand of CANPVV010000003.1, from coordinate 50,461 downwards.
AGATTCACCCTTTATTCTAAAATATGGCAAAACAACTAATCTTGACTATTATAACTACTTAATAACTAAAAATAAATCTCTCTTAAAAACTATTCCCATAACTAAAATAAAAACCCGTTTTAAATTAAAAAAAGAACTAAAAGACATAAAAAAGATTCTTAAAGAAAGAAAGTAGGACTATTACTATAATTAGTCTTAGTCTTCTTTATTGAATCTTTTTTAATTTCTTTAGTTTTTGCTTTTTCACTATCTTTATTACTACTACCTGTATTCATTTCTCTTAACACACTCAATATATTTTTAGCATTATTAATCATAGGTTTTGCCTCTCTATAAAGGGGAATAACCTGATTAGCTACACTTAAAGTCTTAGATATTCCACTAAGAACTTTACTAAATGTTAAACCACTTTGAACTGGTGCTCCAAACATAGACAACCACCTAATATAATATATGTAAAAACTAATAAAAGTACTTAAAATAACTAATAAAAAGTTTTTCGGGCACATTTCGGTCACTTTCGGTCACTATTCGGGCACTATCATTTCTTTCGGCTACTTTACGGCAACTTTGCAGCAACCCATTCGGCAACAAAAGATAATTTATTAAATTATTTTTAAAATAAATAATCTAAATAATATTGAATTTTTTTAATAATTATTGTAATATAAATATATAACGAAAATATTACAAATAATATAACAAATTATTTTTGACAACATTTGTCGAATGTAATGAAAAAATCTTAAAAAAGTTGTAATATGTTAAAAGGTAAAGGGAGAATTTAAAAATGGATAAGAAAAAAGTGGGAGTATATACTCTTATATTATTAATTGGCATAAGTCTAACTTTTGCCTATTTTACAGGTAGAAACATAACTAAAGGTGATGGAGCATTAACCAAAGGAACAACTGCAACAGCAATTAAAAATTCAACTGTTACGTCAAAAGGTAATATAGAAATTGATAGTCCCGATATGCTTCCCGGACATAAAATAGTCTCATATTTAGAAGTAACTGCAACCGGCGATAATGAACTAATTCCTTTTAATATATACTGGGAAGGAACAAACAATTTAATTACTTCTCTGAATTTAAAAGTTTATAAATCAGATAAACCAAATACTGAACTAAATATATCAGCCAACTGTAATAAAAAACAAAAAGTAGTCAGTAAAGGTATTATGGCTTATGAAGAATGCAGCATAAACAACATAGACCAACTAGGAACAGCAGTAGGGGAAGCAACAATTGAAACTAGTGCAGATACAAAAAAAGTATATATAGCCCAAGACCAATTTATAAATTCTCTCCCAAATCCAGGCGAAACAGCCTACTATTACATAGTTTTAGAATATCCAAATGAAGACAAATCTCAAAATAAGGATAGTGAACAAACCTTTAGCGGTGAAGTTAAAATAGAAGCAAGTAATATAGAAGCCGATATTGAAATGGCTGTCTATGTCCAACAAGAAGATGGTTCATATGAAGAACAAACAGATGAGACATTACCCAAAGATCAAATTTTAGACATGGAAAGAACTACTTGCAATAATGAAACAATTCCAAATTGGAATTATAACACTAATAAACTAAGTTTTAGTAACTATACCAAATCCGGAACCATGTGTGAACTATATTTTAAAAATAGAACAACCGCAAAAGATACCTTTGCAAAATTTCCTAATCTAACCCTATCTGAAAATGATTGCCCAACAATAGATGAAACCACAGGAGAGGCAACAAATATAACTGATATAGAAGGTAATAAAGCCTTACTTTGCAAAGGACAAGATGACTATGGAGATACTTATTACTTTAGAGGAAAAGGAGAAAATAATTGGGTAAAATTTGCAGATAAATTTTGGCGAATAGTAAGAATAAATGGAAACGGAACTATAAGATTAATTTACGTTGGAACTGATGCAAATGGAAATGGTTTAGCTAAGTCAAATATTCTATATAATGACAATAGTCATTATTCTGATAATACTTATGTTGGATTTAAATATGGAACTACAGGAGCAACTAAATATGCAGATGCCCATACAAATGCCACTAAAAGTAAAATACTTACAGAGTTAGATTCTTGGTATTTAGAAAATTTACAACAATATGAAAATGATATAGATGGAGCAACAGGCTTTTGTAATGATAGAACTCCTTATGATGGAAGTTTAGCTACTTCTAAATTGGATACTAGTGGTCACGGTTATAAAAATATTACAACGTCTTATGGAGCATATATAAGGGCTTTTAAAACACATAAACCAATATTTAAGTGTCCACAGCAAAATGATTTATTTACAATAACCAATGACGATGAAAATGGTAATCAAGCATTAGAAAATCCGGTAGGGTTAATCACAGCGGATGAAGTAATGTATGCAGGAGCGTATGAACTTACATCAAATACAGGTTATTATTTATATACAAATAACAAATATTGGACAATATCACCATATAGCTTTGATGTTAGTTCTAGCCAATATGCCCAGATATTTTTTGTGTATGATCTTGGAGCTATCTCCTACGACAGCGTTAATACCACTGGTATTGGTATACGCCCAGTAATAAATTTAAAAGCCGAGACACCATTTAAAGCTGGCGGAGACGGTACAGCAAATAATCCATTTGAAGTGGAGGTAAATTAAATGAAAAATAAAAATATTTTAATAATTATTATTTTAATAAGTATAGTTTCTATATTTATTATTAAAAATAATATATTTAAAGAAAATATAAAATTTAATACTTTATCTCTTAATATTAAAAATAGTGATATTAAAGTTGAAAGTAATTTAAATAAAGATATATTAACTATTAAAGTTATAGCAACTGGAGATAATGAATTAATTGGTTATAATTTAAATTGGAATATAACCAATAGTTTATATGACAATATAAACTATAAAATATACAAATCAAATGAATTAATAAAAAGTAAATCCAAAATAGAAAAACTAAAATCACTAAATGAAGGAAAAATAAACAAAGAAGAAAAAGAACAAACAGTAAATCTATTAGAAGAAGAATATATAAATTCTTCTGTTACTAGTAAAACAAACTATTATTATCTAATATTAGATTATAATAATAAAAATAAAGAAGGAGAATTTAAAAGTAATATAAAATTAGAAGAAAATAATAAAACTCCTAAAATAAATATTTTAGCAGCCTATATAGAAAATGAAGAAGGAACATATAAAAAAATAGAAAATGGTGATATTCCCCAAACGGGATATACTATTGATGCTGAAAAAAGCATTTGCAGTAATAATGCAATTCCAAGTTGGAATAAAGAAACAGAGCAATTAATAATTGATAATTTAACTAAAACTGGCACAGCTTGTTATTTATATTATAAAGTTATTCCATCAGAAAAAACTTTAGCAGATTTAGGGATTGATACGAGTACATTATCTACACTAAATGAAAGTGAATTTAATAAAATAGTTTGCGAGCCTAATACAAATAATGAAACTCATACCGATGGCGATTGTGATTCATCAGAAAGTGGTTTATATAGTGGAGAAGACGATTTTGGGACAACATATTACTACCGAGGAACAGTAAATAATAATTGGGTAAAATTTGCTAATAAGTGGTGGCGAATAATCCGAATAAATGGAAATGGAAGCATAAGATTGATTTATTCTGGAAGTAATAAACCAACTGATGGGAGATGGGCAGATAAAATAGATAGTCAAATAAATATAAATACATTTAATGAAATTGCTAAGAGTAATAAATATGTAGGATATATGTATGGAGACACATCAGGAAATTATACAGATGCACATACAAATACGAATCCAAGCACTATTAAAACAGCAATAGAAAATTGGTATAGTACAAACTTGACTGCTTATACAGACCAACTAGATGGAAGTGTAGGATTTTGCAATGATAGAACACCATATCAATATAGTGGAGTAAGTGCAACTTCTAAACCAGATAAAACTAAATATGGTTTTGGAACCACCCAAACATATTACGGACCATATATAAGAACGGTAAAAAAACATATACCAACATTTAATTGTACACAAAGTGCAAATGACTTGTTTACAATGGATGGAGATAAACAAGGTGTTGGAAATGGCAGATTAACATATCCAGTAGGCCTAATCACAGCCGATGAAGTAGAATTTGCAGGAGGAACAAATGCTAATAACTACGGATACTGGCTATATACAGGTGCAGAATACTGGACAATGTCTCCGCATAGCTTTAACGGCGGTTATGCTAGTGTATCCTGCGTATATGGTGATGGTCACCTCTACGGCGACAACGTGTCTGACACTGATATAGGTGTGCGCCCAGTAATAAATCTCAAAGCTAATACCAAGTTTACTACAGATGGAGATGGTACAAGTGGCGAAAAGGGTACAAGTACTAACCCATACGTAGTTCAATTAGACTAATTTTACCTCTTACAGTCTAATCTTAAGAATGAAGTTTTTTCTTCATTCTTTCTTTTTGTTATTTTATAATACTAAAAATTATGCTATAATTTAACTAAAGTAGAGTGATTATATGAAACCTAACCAAAAATTAAATATATATACAATTTTATTAGCTCCTATACTTCTCGTAATAGATTTCTTTAAACACGTCTTTATAGGTCTAAAATTTGTCTTTTTTGACGTATTTTATAATATGATTACTTATTCTAAAGCTCGTAAAGAATTTAATCGTATTGAAAGACAAAGTGTTAATCTAAACACTGAAGAAGAAACTCAAACTAAAAAAGAAGAAGAACCTATTGTAATGTCTTTAGAAGAACGCAAACACATTGCCTATGAAAAACAAGAACTAATAAGAGAAATGCAAAAAGAAATAAAATCTCGCAAAGTAGTTAAATCTTACTATTACTATTATGGAACTGATCAAAACAATAAAAAAGTAAAAGGTATGATGAGTGCTACTAATAAAGTAACTCTTCATAACTTTCTTGCTAATGAAGGGATTGACGTCTACAGTATTAAAAAAGCTAAAATAGCTAATCTCTTAAAAAAACTAGGGTTTGATTCAGAAAAAGAATTAAGTGTTAAAGACTTAATATTTTGGTTAACTCAAGTTGCTACCTATCTAAAAGCTGGTATCACTCTAAATGATACAATTAATATTATGACTAAACAAGCCTCTAAAGACCCTACTAAAAGTAAATTATATCGGGCTATCTCCTATGATTTAACTTTAGGTGAATCATTTAGTAAAGCTCTTGAAAATCAAGGAAAAACCTTTCCTCCTTTATTAATCAATATGATTAAATCTGCGGAAGCTACTGGTGAATTAATTAAAACTCTTGATGATATGGCCTCATACTATACCGAAATAGATAAAACTCGCAAAGAAATGCTTAGTGCTATAATCTATCCCACTATCTTAATTGTTTTTGCTCTAGCTGTCTTAACTTTTATTATGGTCTATGTTATCCCTGAATTTATTAAAGTCTACAATCAAGCTGGTATAACTGTAAGTGGTTTTACTCTAAGTATTATTAATCTAAGTAAATATATAACAACTCATCTTAATCTTATTTTACTCATTGCACTAATAGTTATTCTAACACTTCTTTTCTTATATAAATCATCCAAACTATTTCGCAAACTAATTCAAACTATCGGTATGAAAATTCCATTTTTTGGTAAAATAATTATCTATCATGAACTAACTATTTTTACTAAAACTTTTGCCTCTCTTCTAAGAAATAGTGTTTATATTACCAGTTCTATGGAAATACTAACTAATATAACCAATAATGAAGTATATAAAGATATAATGTTAGAAACTATGAGTAATATTGCTCGTGGCGAAAAAATATCTTTATCTTTCTATAATAAATGGTGTGTTCCTGACGTTGCTTACTACATGATAGTAACAGGTGAATCAACTGGTGAACTCTCATTAATGCTTGAAAAAGTAGCTAGCTATTATAATGACTTACATAAAAGTCGAGTAACCAATTTAAAAAGTTTCTTAGAACCCATCATGATAGTCTTACTTGCTTTAATTGTTGGTATAATAATACTTGCTGTTGTTATTCCTATGTTTAGTCTATATGGGGAAATTAGATAGGGTGATAATATGATTATAATGATATTTTTAATAGGTTTTACTCTAGGTCTTGCTTATTCTCTAATCGCTGAGAAATTACCTTTATTAATACCTGATATACCTGAGGTTACTCCCAATTCTTGGATTTTAAATCTCTTTATTGGTATTCTAAACTCCGTTGCTCTTTTAATAAGTTACTATTATTTTGACTTTAGTTATGAGTTTTTTGCCTCTGTCATAGTTAGTGCTTTAGTAATAATTATCTTTGTAACTGACTTTAAATATTTAATTATTTTAGATAGTCCTTTAGTTATTTCAAGTCTAATCATTCTTTCTTTAAAAGCTTATTATTTTGATTTAAAAACTATGGGTTTAAGTATTCTAAGTGGCTTATTTTTAATGGCTTTCATGTTTATTGTAGGCTTAATTGGTAAAAAAATATTTAAAAGAGAAGCTCTAGGTGGCGGCGATATTAAACTATCCTTTGTAATTGGAACTATTCTTGGTCTAAGACTAGGATTAATCTCTATTATATTTTCTTCTCTCTTAGCTCTTCCTTATGCTTTAGCATCTATTATGCTAAGTAAAAATAAAGAAGTTCCCTTTGGTCCCTTCTTAGTAGGAAGTATGGCTCTTGTCTTTATTTTTAGTGATAAATTTATGTCTTTAATTAATTTACTTACATAATATTTAGACTTGTAAAAACCTAAAAATTATGTTATATTAATTAAAGATTTTGAAAGGAATTAAATAAATGAAAAACGTAAAAACAATTGAAATAACTATTGAAGGAGAAACTTGGGAAAAAGCTTTAGATAAAGCCTATAAAAAGAAAAACAAAGAAGTAAAAATTGAAGGTTTTCGTAAAGGTACTGCTCCTAAAGATATTTTTATTAAAAAAATGGGAATTGAAACTCTTTATATGGATGCCGTTGATAACGCTATAAACGAAGCTTATCAAAAAGCTTTAGATGAAGCTAAAATAACCCCGGTTGTTGAACCTACCATTGATATTGTAAATATTGATAAAGATCATGTAACTTATAAATTTACTTTAATAAGTAAACCTGAAGTAACTTTAGGTGAATATAAAAACTTAGGCTTAAAAAAGGAAAAAGCTAAAGTAACTAAAGAAGAAATAAAAACTGAAATTAAAAAACTTCAAGAGCAACTTGCCGAAATAGCTCCTAAAGAATCTGGAACTATTGAAAAAGGTAATACTGCCGTTATTGATTTTGAGGGCTTTGTTGATGATAAACCTCTTGATGGTGGCAAAGGGGAGAACTATCCTTTAGAAATAGGCTCTAACAGTTTTATTCCTGGTTTTGAAGATGGTCTAATTGGTATGGCTGTTGGTGATACTAAAGAATTAAATCTAACTTTCCCAGAAAATTATGTTGCCGATCTTGCTGGTAAAGCTGTTAAATTTAATGTTACTATCAAAGAAATTAAAGAAAGAATAATTCCAGAAATTAATGAAGACTTTTACAAAGATTTAGGTTATGAAGATATTAAAACTGAAGAAGAATTAGAAAAAGAAGTTGAATCAGTTTTACTTGAAAGAAAACAAACTGAACTTGATGATGCCTTCATTGAAGAATGTCTTTCTAAAGCATCAAGTAATATGCAAGTTGAAATAAATGCCGAAATAATTGATGAAGAAGTCCATCGCATGATTCACCAATTTGAAGAGCAATTAAATATGCAAGGAATTAAAATAGATGATTATGCCAAAATAACTGGTATGACTCATGAGAAACTTCATGAACAAATGGAACCTGAGGCTACTAAAAGAGTTAAATATCGCTATTTACTAGAAACTATCGCCGATACTGAAAAAATCGACTTTACTCCAAAAGAAGTTGAAGAAAAAACTAAAGAAATGGCCGATAACTATGGTATTTCAGTTGAAGAATTACTAAAAGCTTATGGTTCAGATGAAGTAGTTAAATATGATATGCGTATGCATAAAGCTCTTGAAATATTAAAAGACAATAATTAAAAAAATATATCTAAAAATATTATTAAAAAGGAGGTAAAAATGTTAAATGCTGAAATTGTTGCTAAATATTTTTTAGCCAAAGATCCTAATCGAATTTTATTTAATAATAATGTTGTCCTAAAAAATAATCATAAATTTTATGAAGGCAATGCTCGATTAAATAAATATTTATTTTTAGCCCAAGTGGTTTATCTTGCTAAATATGAAACAAAGTTAATTTCAGATAATTTTGTTGCTTATGCCAATGGACCTGTAATTGAAAGCATTATATCCTCTTATCCTCTAATGGTATCTCAAAAAGAAACAGTAAAAATACCATCTCAAATTAAAATATTTTTAGATAAAATTTATGATTCTCTAAAAAATGCTACTTATGAAGAATTAATTGACATAACCCATGAAGACCCTGAGTGGCTTAGATTAAGCAAAGAAACTTTTAATGCGCCAATAATGAATTTAGAACAATATATTGATGAATATAAGCAAAGATATAAAGGTTTAATCGCTGCTTTAAAATTATGACCGAAGAATTAGAAATAGGACAAATATTATGGCTTAAAGTTAAATATCAATTGAATGTTATATCAGAAATTAAACATCCAATGTTAATTGCTTCAATCAACAATAATTATATAGAAGTTATTGCTTTAGATAAAACTGCTGGAAAAATGCATCAATTATATCATAATTATAATTATTATATTAATTCTGATAATCCTAATGAAACAGTAATATATGAAGATAGTTATGCCCAATTAAATACTAAATTAACAATAACTAAATTTAATGAATTAAAACAAGCCCGAAGAACAACTAAGAAATTATCTTCCACCAAGCTAGCAAATCTTTTAAAAGAATATAAAACTTATCAAGAGAAATATGGAGTTGCTAAAGAAAGAATTGTTCATATGACTCGTAAAGAAATTATATTATTAAATCCCGATTTAAAAAGTGATGATCCCATCACTTTTTAATATGTGAAATAACTCATTTCTCTTTATTAAAAATCCAATATTTGCTATAATAATAAAAGAAAGTAGTTGAATAATATGCCTAATATTAAATATTTAATTAAAAGAGTATTAAACATGAATTATCAAAGAATGTTTGAAAAAATAAATAGTATTCATAAAAAAACCCATAAAAGTCGTTTAGCTATCTTTAATGATATGCGAAAATGTGCTCTAAAATATGGTGCTGGCTATATGGACTATGATTTATTTGAAATGTATAATCTAACCGATGCTGAAAGGGATACCTATCTAACTCGTGGTCGTAACAATGACTTAATTAAAAAATACAATGATCCAGAATATACCTATATTTTCGCCAATAAATATGAATTTGATAAAAGATTTTCTAAATATATCAAAAGAGATTTTCTTCATGTTAACTCTTCTTCTAAAAAAGATATTCTAAACTTTATAAATAAACACCACACCTTTATGGCTAAACCTATTGATGGCACCTGTGGTAAAGGAATAGAAAAAATATCTCTTGATAATAAAACCCCTGAAGAAATATATGAATATTTAACCACCAAGAGTAGTGATTTTATCTTAGAAGAAGTTATAACCCAATCTGAAGAACTTAATTCTATCTATCCTGATTCTATCAATACCGTCCGAATTGTAACTATTTTAGATAAACAAGATAAACCCCATGTTATCTGTGCTTATTTTCGGATAGGTAATGGTAAATACGTCGATAATTTTAATCAAGGAGGTATGGTAACTCCGGTAGATGAAAAAACAGGTATAGTAAAAGATTTAGCTCTTGATAAAAAGAAAAATTTATATGAACGTCATCCCAAAACCAATGCTTTAATAAAAGGTTTTAAATTTCCTTTTTGGGAAGATGCTCTTAACATGGTAAAAGAAGCCAGTCTAGTTGAAAAACATATTCGTTATATTGGTTGGGACGTTTGTTTTACTCCATCTGGTCCCGTTTTAGTCGAAGGCAATGATTTCCCAGGTCATGACCTTTATCAATTACCTTCTCATACGCCTGATAAAATAGGTATTTGGCCTAAATTTACTGAGGACTTTAAAGACGAGCAATAAAATTATATTTTTAGCCAAATTTAGTAGACAAAACCTACTTTATTATTTATAATAGAAACTGTTTTATATGAATGGAGGAGCGATTATTTTGGAACAAATACTACCTGTTATACTCTTAAAAGGACTAATCTTGCTCCCCAATCAAGAAGTTAAAATTGAACTAAATAATGATTTAAGTAAAGATATCGTAAGTCTTGCTACTCAAAGCTTTAATCGTGAGGTTTTAGTTATAACTCCTAAAAATAAACTTGAAGAAAATCCCGAAGTAAATGATTTACCCGAAGTAGGGGTTATTGGTAAAATAAAAAGTCGTATTGAACTTCCCAATGGCAATGTCCGGGTAACTATAAAAGGTGTTATTCGTGTTCGTATTCTAAAATTTTATAACAACGCCGATAACAATGATATCTTAGAAGCTAAAATAACTAAAATTGATTTACCTGAAATCGATGAAGTTGAAAAAAAAGCTCTTATCAAAAAACTAAATGACCTAACTACTACCTATGTTAAATCATCAAATCATATTTCTAACAGTATCTTAAACACTATTAAAACATTAGATAGCTTATCTCTTTTAACTGATACCATCTGTTCTTTTATGCCACTAACTTTTTCTAAAAAACTTGAATATTTAGAAGAAATAAATGCTTTATATCGTGCTAAAAACCTTCTAAAAGATTTAAATATTGAACTTGAAGTCTTAAAACTTGATGAAAAAATTGAAGAAGAACTAACTCATACTTTAGAATCCAGTCAAAAAGAATTTATCTTAAAAGAAAAAATTAAAATTATTGAACAAGAATTAGGTTTAAATGAAAATAGTGATATTGCCTCTTACAAAGAGACTTTATCTAAACTAACTATCCCTAAATCCACTCATGCCAAGATTTTAAATGAAATCAAAAAACTTGAATACACCACCGAAATCTCTCCGGAAAATGCCATGTTAAAAAATTATTTAGATTGGATTTTAAATCTTCCCTGGAACAAAGAAACTTTTGAAAACTACAATCTTGATGATATTAAAAATAAACTTGATAATACCCACTATGGTCTAACTGCCATTAAGGATCGTATCTTAGAATATGTTTCTTTAAAAAACAATAACAAAGATTTAAAAAGTCCCATTATCTGTTTGGTGGGTCCTCCCGGAGTTGGTAAAACTAGTATTGCCAAAACTATCGCGACTGCCCTAAATCGTAAATTTTATAAAATCAGTGTTGGTGGTCTAAATGATTCTTCCGAATTAATTGGTCATAAACGTACCTATATGGGTTCTTCTCCCGGTAAAATTATCCAAGGTCTTCGCAAGTGTAACAGTAAAAATCCCGTTATTTTAATTGATGAAATAGATAAAATGACTATTAATTATAAAGATGATCCCACAAGTAGTCTCTTAGAAATATTAGATAAAGAACAAAACAATGAATTTGTCGATAACTATCTTGAAGAACCTTTTGATCTATCTAAAGTCTTCTTTATTTTAACTGCCAATAACTTAGATAGTATCCCGTCCCCTTTAAAAGACCGTCTCGAAATAATCAATATATCTAGCTATACTGACTATGAAAAAATTGATATCGCCAAAAAATATTTAATTCCTAAAATTTTAGACGAAAATAAAATAGACAACAAAATAATTTCGATAAGCGATGAAATGCTTTCTTATTTAATCGAAGCTTATACCGCCGAGGCTGGAGTTCGAGATTTATATCGTATGCTTGAAAAAATCTTTCGCAAATTAGTTGTTTTAGGTAAAATTAACAGTCGTACTAAAATAAGTAAAGTAAGACTAAAAGAATATCTTGGTATTCCTAAATATAATAAAACTGATCTAAAAAACACTTCATATATAGGTCGCATCAATGCTTTAGGTGTTGCCAGTTCTTGGGGAATTGTAATACCAGTTGAATCCTGTATCTATGAAGGGAAGGGGAATATTAAAATTACTGGTATGCTTGGTAAAACTATGGAAGAATCAACTGAGGTTGCTCTAAGTTTTATTAAAGCTCACCAAAAAGATTATCACCTAACTGATTTTTTCTTTAATCTAAAAGATATCCATCTTCATTTTTTAGAAGGTGCTATGAAAAAAGATGGCCCCAGCGCCGGAGTTGCTATAACTACTAGTATTCTAAGTCTTATTTTAAATAAACCTGTTAGCAATACTCTTGGATTTACTGGTGAAATCTCTTTAAATGGTGATATTCTAAAAGTTGGAGGTATTAAAGAAAAAATAATTGGTGCTTACAACAACAATCTAAAAAAAGTTTATATTCCTTCTTTAAATGAATTAGATTTAGAAGAAATACCTTCTAAAATTCGTGAAGAAATGGAAATCATTTTAGTTCATAATTACAATGAAATCTTTGAAGAATTATTCTAAAAAAAAAGCCCTTAGGCTTTTTTATCTTGTTCTAAATTTTTCTTCTACTAGTCTTTTCTTTTCTAAAATAAAATTTGGATCTCTAATAATCTCTATCTCTTCTATTGTTAAAGGTTCAACTCTATATTTCTGTCTATACTCAATCTGTTTATCACTATCTAATACAAAAGCCAAATCTTCATACTCTCTTGCAAATAACTTATTATTCTGAAAAATATTCGCATACACCACTAAATTATCCGCGGTATCTTTATTTCCTTCACCCACATAAGTTACATTATCACCTATATCTTTTCCTCTAAGCCCTAAAGCCTCAATCTGATAAATATTTTTTTCTAATAAATTAGTTCCCTTAAAATGTTTACAAAACATTCCTACTCTATAAAGCATTTTCTTCACCCTCAAAAATTATATCATTTTTCTATATTTTTGTCTATAAACTGACAAAAAAAGCCTTAATTGCTACTAAAAACAAACTATTATGATATAATTATAACGAAAAAAGGTGATTTTAATGCAAATAAAAGATATTTTAAATTTAAACAATGCTTATCTCTATCAAGGAAATGAAAATGATTTTTTAACCAATCTTTCTATAGATACCAGAACTCTTAAACCTAATGATACTTACATTGGGATTAAAGGTGAAGTTTATGATGGCAGCACTTTTTATAAAGAAGCCATAAAAAAAGGAGCTAAAACTCTAATCTTAAACAACATTCCCCTAGATACCGACTTTTTAAAAAATAAACCTCTAAATATTATAATTGTAGATAATACCACTACCTATTTAATCAATCTTGCTAAAAGAAAAAGAGCCACTCTAAATATTCCTGTTATTGCCGTAACCGGAAGTGTAGGGAAAACCAGTACTAAAAATATAATCAGCGAAGTATTAAGTACCAAATACCAAGTTTTAAAAACCTCAGGCAACCTAAATACCAGTGTTGGCTTGTCTCTTACTATTTTGTCTCATACTACCGAAGAAATAATTGTTTTAGAAATGGGTATGAATCAAAAAGGGGAAATAAGTCTTCTAACCAGTATTGCTAAACCCACTCATGCTGTAATAACCAACATTGGTACTGCTCATATTGGTTATCTTGGCTCCAGAGAAAATATCCTAAAAGCAAAACTAGAAATTTTAGAAGGGCTAAGTGGACCTATAATTATCAATAATGACAATGACCTTCTTCATAAATGGGCAAAAGAGAATAAAGATAAATACGATATTATTACCTTTGGTCTTGAAAATCCTAGTAACTATCTGGCAACCAATATTATGTATGACGAAAAAGGAAGCAATTTTACTTATAAAAACCATGCTGTATCTCTAAATATTTTAGGAAAACACTTTATATATAACTCTCTTGTGGCATTTATTATCAGTGATTTATTTAACCTAAACAATGAATCTGTTATAAAAAAACTAAAAGAACTAAAACCGGAGCCTCACCGCATGGAACTAATATCTTGTGAAAATTATTTAGTAATTGATGATTCTTACAATGCTAGCTATGATTCTGTCTACTACAATCTTGAAATATTAAAATCATTTAAAGGCCGTAAAATTGCCGTCTTAGGAGATATCTTAGAACTAGGTGAATATGGACCTAAAATTCATGAAGATATCGGCCACTTAATCTATCAAAATAATCTCGACCTTTTAATAACTATCGGTAATCTTTCCTCTAATATCAATAAAATAGCTATTCAAGATGGTTTCAATAAAAACAACAGTTTTCACTTTAACAGTAATGAAGAAGCCATAAAATACATAAATAATATTAAAAAGAAAAATGATGTTTTCTTAATTAAAGCAAGTCACGGTATGGGTTTTTCTGATATTATTAAAAATATCATTTAAAGGAGGAATAAACAATGAAAATCGCCATTTTATTTGGTAGTTCATCAAATGAACATGAAGTATCTATCGCATCAGCTACTTCAATTATAAGTAACTTAGATAAAAGAAAATATACAATAACACCCATTTATTTAGATAAAACCAACTTATTTTATCTTTGGAATAAACCCGTTGAAGAAATTACCAGCTTAGAAGTAGGGGAGTTACCCACCAATTTAACCCCCATTAAAGAGCCTTTCACCTATCTTAAACAATTTGATTTAGTCTGGATTGCTATTCATGGCAAAAACGGTGAAGATGGTCTTCTAGCAAGTATTTTTGAATTTCTAAATATAAAATATCTTAGTAATAAACCCCGTCCTAGTTTAGTTACTATGGATAAAATTCTAACCAAAATCATCTTAGAACATAATAATATTAAAACTATGCCTTTTATCTATTTTACTAAATACAATAATGAATATATCTATGAAGATAAAAGTCTAACTAAAAAAGAAATGCTTACAACTATTATTTCTAATTTTAACTATCCTTTCTATATTAAACCTTCCAACAGTGGTTCTTCCCTTGGTGTTTTTAAAATTTCTAATTATGAAGAATTAGAATCTAAAATACCTTTAGTTTTTAATATTGATAATCGCTTACTTGTTGAAGCAGCTTCTTCTGGTCGTGAACTTGAATGTGCTATATTAGAAACTAACCATCAACTTATCGCATCCCCCATTGGTGAGGTAAACTCTTCTTTCTATGACTTTTTTGCTAAATATCAAAGTAAAGACAATAACACCATTATTCCCGCTTCTCTATCCCCAAATTTAACCACTAAAATCCAAAATACTGCCCTTAAAATATTCCAAATTCTCGAATGTCATGGTTATAGTCGCTGTGATTTCTTTCTAATCGGTGATGAAATTTATCTAAATGAAATAAATACTATTCCTGGGTTTACTAAAACTAGTATGTATCCTAAATTATTTGCTGAAAAAAATATTTCTTACTCCAATCTTTTAGATAAACTAATAACAGAAGCTCTAAATTCCTAATGTCGAATTTTGTCGAACGAAATTTCTTGACCATTTAACTATTATTTTATAAAATAAAAAGCGTAGTTCTGAATGACACCTACACTCCTTAAAACAAATAATTATTCTTTTATAACAAATACCATTCAGAACTACTTTTTTTATGCTAAAGCATACGAAACAATAGTTGCTACAACACTAGCCACCATCGCAATAAGCATACCCCAAGCAAATACTTTTTGTGCTTTTTTACTCATCTAAATCACCATTTCTTTTTAAATTTCCTTTATTAATTTATCATATTTTCGTAAAATTTGCAATATAATTTACTGGTGAATATCATGAATTATTTAAAAATAAAGCTAAAAGACTCTAAAACTCGTAAATTACTTATCTATTTAAGTCTTCTAAGTTTTATTATAAGCTTTCTTCTTTTTAAAAAACTTGATAACACTCTTCTTCTAAATAATTTAAAAAATATCCCTGAACTTTTAAATACAACCCACCTAAACTTTTTCTTACCCCATCTAATTATTATTCTAATTCTAAGCTTTTTTGCTCTTTTTAATCTCAATTTTCTAAGTTTTCCCATCTATTTCTGTTTTGAGGCTATCTGTATTTTCTATAATATTCTAAGTTTTACCGCTATCTACTACTTTAAAGGTTTTATCTACTCTTTATTCTATATCTTTTTAACCAAATTCTTCTATCTATCTCTAATTTTTCTTTTAATTCACCAAATATCTTCTTTAACCCAAATAATATTTACCAATATTCTAAATAAAACTCATCTATCTTTGAAAAAAAATCTTAAAATTACTATCTTTCTTCTTTTTGCATTATTTATCTATGATTTATTCCTCTATTTCTTTGGCACCAATATTCTTTCTTTTTTTCTTCCCTTTAACTAATCTCTAATATAAAATAAGTTAAATAACAAAATGTAATCTTCATAATCTATAATTATAATAAATATAACAATCTCTAATAACAAATATAATAAATTTGCTAAAGCTCATCATCCGTGTTATAATAAACTTGTGATGCGTTATGAAAAAAGTTATTGTCGGTATAAGTGGAGGAGTAGATTCTGCTGTCGCAGCTTTACTTCTAAAAGAACAAGGCTATGAAGTAGAAGGGCTATTTATGCGCAACTGGGATTCTATGCTAAACAATGATACCCTTGGTAATCCTAATTTTAATCAAGAAATATGTCCTCAAGAAACTGATTACAATGATGCCCTAAAAACCTGTGAAATACTAGGAATTAAACTCCATCGTGTTGATTTTATTAAAGAATATTGGGACAATGTTTTTACCTACTTTTTAGAAGAATTAAAAAAAGGTCGAACTCCTAATCCCGATATGTTATGCAATAAATATATAAAATTTGATTTATTTAAAAAAGAAGCTTTAAAATTAGGCGCTGATTATATTGCCACTGGTCATTATGCTCGAGTTAAAAATAATACTTTATATAAAGCTTTAGATCAAAATAAAGATCAAACCTACTTTTTAGCCGATATCAAAAAGGAACAATTAGAAAATGTTATTTTTCCTCTTGGTGATTTAACTAAACCTCAAGTTCGTGATATTGCCCTAAAAGCCAATCTTAATGTTGCCACTAAAAAAGATTCAACTGGTATCTGTTTTATTGGGGAACGTCATTTTCAAGAATTTGTTAAAAACTATCTAAAACCTAATCCTGGCGATATTATTGACGTTTCTACTGACAAAGTAATAGGTAAACACACTGGTCTTATGAATTATACCATCGGTCAAAGACGAAATGTAGGTTTAAGTGGCGATGAATTAAGACACTATGTCTGTGGTAAAGACGTTTCTAAAAATATTTTATATGTTGCCTACGGCGATAGTTCATACCTTTATAGTGATGCTTGCACCTTAGATAATATTAATTTAATGGAAGACTTACCACTTAAACTTACCGCAAAATTTCGTTATCGTGGTGAAGAAATACCTATAATTGTTGAAGAGATAACTGAAGATTCAATCAAAATTAAATATCCAACTCTTGCTAAAAGTGTAACTCCTGGCCAAGCATGTGTCTTTTATGACCATGATAAATGTTTAGGCTGTGGTTTTATCAAAGATGTCTATAAAAATGGTGAAAAACTCTGGTATTTATAGGGAAGGGGACTTAACCAAAAAGTTAAGTCTTTTTATTTTTAGCAATAATTTAACATAGCTACTTGACATTAAAGTGTTAAGTACCTTATAATATTAATGTAAATTAAAAAAATAAGAAAGGAAACATAAAAAAGAATGAATAGTTTAAATGAATTATTACAAGAACTAGGAATATCCAAAGTTAGACTTGCTAAATATTTAAATGTCTCTAGGCAAATGGTTTATAACTATTTAGAACTTGAAGACATTAATAAATGGCCTAAAGAAAAAAAGATATTATTACTAAAATTATTAGATATCGAAGATGGTGATGAAAACACAATAAGTAGTATTAAAATTACTACCGATTATCTAATGGCTGTTGAGAATCGCTTAAATCAAGGTGTTAAAAATTCTAGTGATATGGATAACTACTTTGATATGAAAGGCTTAAATAAAGAAGAACAAACTTTAATTGCTGATATCACATATTTACTTAAAGAAAAATTATTAGATGAAAACAAAAAAGAAGAAAACAAACACGCGATAAATTATTTATATCATATGTTACAATCAATCGATAATGTTCCTGAAATCAAATATATACTTGGTTATATGTCTAAAACTACTGGTTTTATTAATCCTGAGGAATATGCCTTTGATGAAGAGCATCAATTTATCTTTGAAGGAATCTTATATTCTGCTTTAACTTTATATAACAATGGGGGCGCAAGTAAAAGTAAATTAGAAGAAAGTCATAAGCGTTTTGTCCAAGAAATTGAGCAAAAAAATGAAGAAAAACTTAGCCGTACCCAACAATTAAATACTATTAAAATCCAAGCCCTTCGCGAACTCGGCTATAATCAAATAAATGAACAAAATGCTGCCGAAGTATTTGAAAAAATTGCCGAAATTCAGTCTCGCAAAGTCTAGAAAGTGTAATTTTTATGAAAAAGAAGTATCTATTTATAATTTTAATTATTATTGTTTTAATTGGTATTGCAACCATCGTTATCAGTGATAAACCTCTTGATATCAATAGTGAAGAAATAACTAAATTATACAGTTATTTAGGAGAAGTAGATATCTATCACTGTGGTGGTTTAAATGCTTATAGTAAGGACTCTATCAGTGCTAGTGATATTGAAGCTGAAAATAAACTTTGTATGGCATATTATAATCTAAATCAAGATAATATCACTTCTAATACCCTTAAAGTTACAGGTACCAATGAATATGACACCAAATATTGTAAATTAAATGAACTAACCTTTGCTACTGCCGATGATTCTGAAGTTTGCAGTTATGAAGAATTAGATGCAAACTCTTTAGATAAAGCTTATGAAGAACTTTATGGAACTAAACCTGAGACTAGTGATGAAGAATCATTTTACATTACCAGTAAAAAAATGTGTACCAAAGAAGGGGAGAAGTACTACTGTGGTGAGGCAACTTCCTACAATGTAGCAATTATGCCTGAAGCTGATATTTATCGTTTAAAAACTAAAGCAATAATCAAAAACAATGGAGATATTGTTATAAGTGATTATTTCTTAAAAATATCCGATAACAAATGTTACCTAACAACTACCAGTGAAGAGGAGAGTAGTAAATGTACTTCTAAACTAAAAGAGATCGGTGATTTCTCTCAGTTAAGTGAAGAAAAACAAATTGAATTTGTAAGAGACTATGGAGCTTTATACAAACATACATTTAAGGAAAGCAAAACTGGTGGTCACTACTATCTAAAAAGTGAACGCAAATAAATAGGGGAACAACCCCTCTTTTTTTAAAATTTAACCCCCCTTCTTAAAAGAAATTTATTATTAAAACTCCCCTTTAATTTAATATATATACTTATATAACCTTATTATTAAATATAATAATGATATACACGCGTATTATAACCTTATTAAATATATAAATAAGGTTATAAAATAACTAAATTTTAAAACTTAAAATATTCTAAATTCAAATTATTAAATTTTTAACTTAAACTTAATTTAATACCTAAAATCTAATTAAAAACTAAGCATAATTTATATCAACTAAATATCAAAAAACAACTAAATCTTTAATATTTTTCTTTCAAAATTATATTTCGCAAAATGTACGTTATGTTAACTAAACTCTGAAAAATTTAAATCTAAACAAACCAACTAAATAAAGATATCTCTTTATTTCAAAGCACTAATCTAAGCTTAATTAAAAAACCAAAGCATTTATAACAATCAATAAAACACCTAAACCTAAACCAATCTTTAACCAACTATTTTCCTTATAACTTAAAGCTTTCGGATAAATTATTTCAATTGCTAAACAAATCATTATTCCCCCCACCAATAAAAGAATTAAACTTATTATCCTATCTGTAATATATTTACTTAAAAATATATACGCAATAATAGCCCCAATAGGTTCAGCAATACCTGATAAAAAAGTCTTAAATATAGCCTCTTTTCTTGAATTTGTAGCATAATAAATTGGAACAGCAATACTTATTCCTTCTGGTATATTATGCAGTGCTATAGCTATCGCAAGTTTTATTCCTAAATTAATATCTTTATAAGAACTCATAAAAGTTGCAATTCCTTCTGGAAAATTATGACAAACTAAAGCAATCAAATTAAGTATTCCAAGCTTATATAAATCTCCTTTTACCTCTTGTTTATTAATTAATTTATGCAAGTATTTAGTTAATACTACTCCACTTAAAAAAGCTCCTAAAGCAACTACTACTCCCCTACCTATTCCATAACTTACCAATAAATTATAAGAAGACTCTGGTATCAAATCTGTAATACTAATTCCAATCATTATCGCCAAACTAAACGCCAAACTTGCTGTAATAAACTTATTAATTTTCTCTTCCTTTACTCTAAATAATACAATTAACCCTCCCCCAACTGTGGAAAGTCCTGCCAAAGTTGATACTAATAAAGCACCAAATATTTCCATACTATCACCCCTAAATTTTATGAATTAACCCTCATAATCTTGCCATAATAATAATGGGAGGGAAAAGAAAAATGAAAAGTCAAAACAATAATTCAAGAAGTTCTAGACAAGAAAGTTCAAGAAACTCAAGAAATGAAAGTTCAAGAAATTCTAGAAATGAATCTAGAAATAATGAAAGTTCAAGAAGTTCAAGAAGTTCAAGAAACGAAAATAACTGCTCAAGAAGTAATAGAGAAAGTCGTTAATTAACTAAATAAAAGAGAAACCAAGGATTAATTGGTTTCTTCTTTTTTACCTTTAATTAAAGGATGCTTATTATAATCTGTTTCTAACTTTTCATGAGTTAAATGTGTATATATCTGAGTAGTTGCAATATCACTATGTCCGAGCATTTCTTGTACTACTCTTAAATCAGCCCCATGATTAATTAAATGAGTAGCAAAAGAATGTCTAAGTATATGGGGACTAACATTTTTTTTAATTCCATTTTTTTGACATAATTTTTTTAAAAACTTAAAAAATGCCTGTCTTGAAATCTTTGTTTGTCTACTACTAATAAAAACATATTCACTATCCTTAGATTTTAAAATACTTTCTCTTCCATACGTTAAATAATTAATTAAACTATTTTTAGCTTCCTCATAAATTGGAACAATTCTTTCTTTTCCACCTTTTCCCATAACTTTAATCATACTATCATCTAAATATAAATTACTCATTACTAAATTACATAACTCACTAATTCTAATACCTGTTGCATATAATACCTCTAACATAGCTTTATCTCTTAATTCATAAGCATTACTAGCCCTCATATTTAACAATTTATTAACTTCTTCCTCTGTTAAATAAACCGGTAATTTCTTCTCTAATTTCGGCATTTTAATACTTTCACAAGGATTAATCTTAATAGTGTTTTTATCTATTAAATACTTATAAAAATTATTAATACTTGTTAAATTATGAGCTTTAGATTTCGCTTTTTTCTTACTCTTTCTTAAATATTCCTGAATATCTTCTTTTTTTAAATAAACAATATTAGTATCATAAAATCTTGCATAATTAATTAAATCATATCGATAAGAATCTCGACTATTCTTTGAACTACTATATTCTGTAAGTAAATACTCCTGAATATACGTTTTAAGTTCTGGATTAATTTTATATATTTCTTCTTCTGTTTTCTTTTCCATTACTATCCTTCTTTTTTTCTTTATGTTCTCTTACAAAATAATCTGTTACTACCACCAAAAGTAAAAACCAAATTCCCATAAATAACCAAACTAAAAGAGCTAAAGAATTTTTATATCTTATATAAATATAAATACATATTCCTACCATTACTATCTTTAATATATTTATAAATACTCGATACTTATTAAATAAAACTACCACTACAATCGGCATTAATAACAATAAAATTCCTATCAATAATTCCATTACTTACATTCTCCTATAAACAATTATATCATTAAAAACTCTAAATTACTATTAATAAAGTACTAATTTATGATATAATCTATATAGTGAGGTAATAATATGGAACTTTTAGCAAACACTTTAAGACCTAAAAAACTATCTGATATAATAGGTCAAACTCATCTTATTGGAGAAAACAAAGTCTTAACTAATCTAGTTAAAAATAACAAAATATTTTCTATGATTTTATATGGTCGTCCAGGTATTGGTAAAACTAGTATTGCTAGTGCTTTAGTTAGTGAACTTAATATGCACTCTAAATTTTTAAATGCTACCACCAATAATAAAGCCGATTTTGATATTGCCATTGAAGAAGCCAAAATGTATGGTGAAATGATTTTAGTAATTGATGAAATTCATCGGATGAATAAAGATAAACAAGATATCTTACTTCCTCATATTGAATCAGGTCTAATTATTTTAATTGGTCTAACCACTTCTAATCCTTATCATAAAATAAATCCGGCCATTCGTTCTCGTTGTCAAATCTTTGAATTAAAAGAACTAACAGTTGATGATATCACAATTGGTTTAAAAAAAGCCCTAAATTCTTTACCTGATATAAAAATTGATGATGAAACTCTAAAATATATTGCTACTTTAAGCGGGGGAGATTTTCGTAGTGCTCTAAATACTTTAGAGGTTAGCTATTATTCAACTACCAATCATGAAATTACCATTGAAGAAATCAAAAAAATTAATAATAAAGCTGTCTTTTTTCATGATAAAGATGAAGATGGCCATTATCAAGTTTTAAGTGCTTTTCAAAAATCTATTCGGGGTAGTGATGTAGATGCATCTCTTCATTATTTAGCAAGACTTTTAGTCGCCGGTGATTTAGATAGTATTTATAGACGTATGAGTGTTATTTGCTATGAAGATATTGGTCTTGCTAATCCTGGTATGGGTCCTAAAGTAAAAGCTGCCATCGATGCTGCCGAATTAGTAGGTTTACCAGAAGCAATTATCCCTTTAGGTACAGTTGTAACTGAAATGGCTCTTTCTCCTAAATCCAACAGTGCATATCTAGCCATTAATGAAGCTGTAAATGATATTAATAAAGGCCTTGCTGGTGAAATACCTCGTCATCTAATAAATCCCTCACCTGATTATATTTATCCTCATAATTATAAAAATGATTATTACCCTCAAGAATATATGCCTAAAAACTTAAAAAACCGCCACTACTATCATAAAAAAGATAACAAATATGAAATGAATTTAAATAAATTATATGACGAAATGAGGAATGTTAAATGAAAATAAGTATAATTGGTACTGGAATTTATGGTTTAGCTATTGCTACCCTTTGTGCTTCTAACAATCATGAAGTAATAATGTGGACTGAAAATCCTACTCTCGCTGAAAGTTTTGCCAAAAATCACAATTTAAAGCCCATATCTGATATTTTAATTCCAGATAATATAAATGTTACCAATAATCTTGAACTTGCTTTAAATAGTTCTAATTTAGTTATTTTAGCAACCAGTGCTAAGTATTTTCGATCTACCTGTAAAAATATGGCTCCTTATTTAAATAAAGATATACCTATTTGTATTGCCTCTAAAGGAATTGAAAATAACACCTGCTCTTTTCTATCTGATATAGTTAAAGAAACCTTAAAATCTAAACATATTTCCATTATATCAGGCCCAACTTTTGCAATTGATATATTAAATAAAACTCCATGTGCCTTATCACTAGCAGCTAATACTAAAAAAGCATCCCTTACTACAACTAAAGCTCTAAAAACTAACTATGTTAAATTAAGAGTAAATAAAGATTTATATGGAACTCAAATATGTGGTAGTATTAAAAATGTTATTGCGATCGCTAGTGGTATATTAGATGGTTTAGGTTATTCAGAATCTACCCGAGCATTTCTTTTAACTGAATCACTCCATGATATTAAAGAATTATTAGAAAAATTAGAATGTAACCCTAAAACTATTCTTTCTTTCGCAGGAATTGGTGATTTAATCTTAACAGCCTCATCCCCTAAAAGTCGTAATTATAGTTATGGTATTCTATTAGGAAAAAAGGCATCTAAACAAGAATTAGAAGATTATTTAAATAATAATACTACTGAAGGTTATTATACTTTAAAATCATTTAAAGAACTAACTAAAAATCGTAAAATAAAAATGCCCATAATAAATATAATCTATGATATTGCTTTAAATAATAAAAACCCTGAAATATTACCAGAATTTTTACTTAATAAAGACTAACAAATCTTTTTTTAAATTAAATATTACAATTTTTAATATATTTATTTTTCCTTTAAATAAACTATAATCTATGATATATTAAAAACTGATATAAATCACATTATTTACCAACTATAAAAGTTAAAAATAATTATCATGAGACAATAAACTTGGAGTGAAATATATGTATAGAAGACTAAGATTTCTTAGAGAAAAAAATATAAAAAAACAACAAGATATAGCAAACCTTTTAGAGATAGTAAAAAGTCAATATTGCAATTATGAAACTGAAAAAGTTACTATTCCCATTAAACATTTAATAACTTTATGTAACTATTACAATGTTTCTTTAGATTATATCTTTGAATTTACCAATATTGAACAATATGAAACTATAAAAAAAGAAACAAATAAAACTCTTATGGGTAAAAGATTAAAAGAACTTCGCAAAGAATTTAAACTAACTCAAACCGATTTATCTAACTTTTTAAACACTACTTTTTCTACTATATCCTCCTATGAACGAGGAGTAAATATTATTTCAACTAATTATCTATATTCTATAAGTAAAAAATACCATATTAGTACTGATTATTTACTTGGTCGAATTGATAAACCCAAATATTTAAAAAATGATACTATCTAAGCATCATCCTTTTTAATTAAATCTAAAAACACATAATTAGCAAGCATAATCCCCGCCACAGCGGGAACAAATATAGCACTCCCAATCTCTCCTTCAGTTTTTATTGCCTCTTCTTTACTAAATAAAACTAACGTATTCAAACTTAAATTTTCTTTTCTTAATTCATATCTCAACTTCTTCGCCAAAGGATCATTAAAAGTTTTATTTAATTTAGTTATTTCTAACAATTCTGGTTTCAATTTTCTTCCTGTTCCTAAACAAGTAATAATTTTAATATTATTTTCTTGTGCATATCTAATCAATTCTACTTTAACTTTAATATCATCACAAGCATCAATTATATAATCATACCTTTGATTTATATACTCTCTAAAATTCTCTTTCGTTAAGTATATATCAATTATTTTAGCATCTATATTACAATTTATTTCTAATAATCTATTTAGAGCTTCCTCTACTTTTCTTTTTCCTACATTATCTAATTTAGTAATAATCTGTCTATTTAAATTAGATATATCTATTTTATCCCCATCAACAATAGTTAAATTACTAAATCCAGACCTTCCTAAACACTCTAAAACAAAACCCCCTACTCCTCCAACTCCTACTAAAAGAATATTAGCTTCTCTAATTTTTTTTAAATCTTCTTCATCTATCAATTTAATTAATCTTTCAAACATAATTACCACCACCCTAAATTATAGCAAATAAAAACCCAAAGGAGAAGTCTATCTGTCGATAAAAGCCCGCGCACTCGCAGGTGGTAAGAAACATACATACTTCTGGATTCTGGCAAATCAAGACCAGCATTCAACTCCATATGTAATTATTCCCCCAATATTATCTCATAGTCGGTTTTATGTAAAATAGACTATAACCTTTAGGTACTATTATTATATCATATATTTCAAAAATTATTCAACTAAATTTTCTTTATTTTACACTTTTATTTTTACATGATAATCTAAACATTTTTCTTCTAATAAAGGAAAGTTACAGCATCTATTTTTAATTCTTTTATCTAAAGTATTATTTATATATTTATTATACAAAGTTTTAGCTTTATATTTAATTCTATCATAATTTCTATTAAGCCAAAACAATTGCATATTAAGCATATGAGCGTATTTCTCATTATTTTTATTATTTAAATCAATTATTTCGTAACACCCTTCAATAACTGGTATCATATTATTAAAATTAATAGCTCCTAACTTTCCATTATCAATCTTTATAAAATCAATAGTATTTTTCATTTTTAAATGCTTTTCTTTAGGACTAGATAAAGGAGCAAAATATAAAATATTATTAACCTCAAATAAAACTCCTACAAAAGGTCTAATTCTTTTAAAGCCAAAATTATAACAAACTTTACTATCAAATTTTCTTAAATAATTGCAGTACATATAATCTACTTGCACCAATATAAAATGTTTCAAAATATACCACTTCCTTTACTAAAGTGAGTATATCATTACCATAACTTATTGTCAAGAAAAAAGATTAGAGTAAGCTCTCTAATCACTTTTTTAAGTCCCTTTTATGGTAGGGAATCACCGCTTTTATTAAGTTCCTTTTAATGGTAGGAATCACCGCTTTTATTAAGTTCCTCTTATGGTGGGAATCACCGCTTTTTTATCTGCAATTTCTTGCATATCTAAATATTATCATAAAGATTATCATTTGTCAAACAAATATTTAAGTTGTTCTCCAAATTTCATACCAATTCTTTAAATTAGTAAGTCCATCTCCCGCAATATCTTTAATTAAATCCCAAGTTAAACTAAAATTCTTCTTTAACTCTGCAAAACCATTTTTAGCTTTCTCACAAGCATCACTATTACTAGTGCAAACTTTAGAAGCTACATTTAAATAAGTAGTTACTATCTCCTCTTTTATATTTGTATACACTTTATTAGTTGCACTACTAATACTTTCTTTATAACCTGGAAAATATTTTTCTATCTTTCCATCAAAATATAAAGCCATCGCTAAAACTTTTAACTTAGCACTATCTGTTAATTCTCCAAAAGTATGTCCTTTAATAGTTCCATTATAAAATAAGAAATCTACAATACTAACAAATCCACTTTTAACACTACTACCTAAGTTCTCACTATTAATATCTGCTTGATAATCTTCAAAATAACTTAACACTAAACTATCAGCATCACTTACTGCACTACTACTATTAGAACTATTACCATTACTCTCTTTCTCACTATTAATTAAATTACCACTATTAGTTCCACTACTACTCTGATTATTTACTGCATCTTTCTCATTAGCTGAATTATTCCCATTATTATTAGTAGTAGTACCCCCATTATTAGTCTTATCAACACTATTTCCACTATTACTACTGTTACTACTATTATTTCCTGAACTACTATTTTCTTCTATATTACTATCCTCATCTGAATCATTATCCCCAACTTTTATCAATTCCTCATCACTAACTTTAATAGTTTTAGGACTAACTTTACTATTTAAATCTTTTTTATTATATTTAAATTCTACTTCATCCCCAACATTATACTGTCCTTTTATATTATTAATAACATAATCCTCATTTATTCCCTCAATAATCACATAATCATCACTCGCAACAATTACATTTCCTTTAATTGTTAAAACCTCATTACTACTACCCTTAACCAAATAATAAATAACCGCTAAACTAATCATAAATAAAATAAATAAAACTCCAATTAATATATTTTTAACCTTACTATCCACTTTTAAACCCTTCTTTCTATATTATATTCCTCTAAATTCTCTTTGTTTATTTAAACAACTATATTATAACACTAAAAAAGATAAAACACAAATGTTCTATCTAATTATCTAATTTCTCTTTAATAATTTCTTTAGTTACCACTGGATTTGCTTTACCCTTGGTATTTTTCATAACCTGTCCTACAAAATAATCAAATAAATTAGTTCTTCCATTATGATATTCCTCCACCTGTTTTGGACTATCTTTAATAATCATATCTATTATACTTTCAAGCTTTTCTTTATCACTTATCTGTTTATCTTCTTCTTTTATAAACTCTCTAACCTCTTTTTTCTCATCTAAAACCTGGAAAAAAATCTCTTTTGCTTGCTTTGAACTAATTACTCCTTCATTTATTAAATCTATCAAATCTTTCAGTCTTTTAGGAGTTAAATATAAATCTTTAATTTCAGTTTCTTCTTTATTTAAATATCCCATAATCTGGGTTGTAATCCAATTACTAGCCACTTTCGCATCTAACCCCAAACTAAGACATTCCTCAAAATAATCTGCGATCTTTTTTTCCTTAACTAAAATCCCTGCATCATAATTACTTAAACCATAATTATTAATATAATCATATTTTCGTTCTAAATGCAGTCTTGGTATTTCTTTTTTTAAATCCTCTATCCAACTATCTTTAACCCGTATCATTGGAATATTTGGTTCTCCAAAGTATTTATAATCAATCGCATCTACTTTGCTTCGCATATGAATAGTTTTTTGAGCCTCTTCATCCCATCTTCTAGTATCTTGCTCTACCTCATTATATCTTCCTTCTTCTTTTAACTTCGTTTGTCTTGCAATTTCATAATTAATTGTATCAACTACACCCGCTAAAGAATTAACATTTTTTACTTCTACTCTTGTTCCTAAAATATCACTATCTTCATCTCTTATTGAAACATTTACATCGCATCTAATCTGTCCTTTTTTGGTATCCGCATCTGATACGTCTAAATACTTATAAATATCTCGCATATGTTCTAAAAATGCTAAAGCCTCTCTTGCACTATTAAAACAAGGTTCTGTAACTAATTCCAATAAAGGAACTCCGCATCTATTATAATCAATTGTTGAGGTATCAAAATAATGATCTAAACTTGCCGCATCTTCTTCTAAATGTACGTCATGAATATCTATATCCTTTAACTTTCCATCAACCTCAATCTGAATTTTTCCATTAACCCCCATTGGTTTTTCCATCTGAGTTATTTGATACCCCTTAGGTAAATCTGGATAATAATAATTCTTTCGATCAAAGCATATATAATCTGGCAAAGTACAATTAAGCGCTAAACTAACCTTTAATGCATCTTCCACACATTTTTTATTTACCACTGGTAAAGTCCCAGGCAAAGCTAAATCTAAAGGAGCCACATTACAATTAGGTAATTCTGAATATTCATTTTTTGCCCTTGAAAACACTTTAGAATTGCTTTTAAGTTCGCAATGCATTTCTAAACCAATAACTGGTATCTGTTTTTTCATTCTTCTACCTCCTTGGCAATCTGTCCTTTATAATCCATTAAAGACTCTAAAGCATAAGCTAAATTTAAAACTAACTCATCTTGAAAACAATTTCCAGTAATATTAATTCCTACTGGTAAATTATCTATAAATCCATCAGGAATTGTAATTGAAGGAAAACCTCCAAAGTTTCCAATCTGTAAATGTTCCTCTAAAATACTAGTATTTTCATCAATTACGTCATCACCCTGCTCTAACATTTTCGCGGGTCCACTTGCAACAGGCATAATTAAACCATCATACTCTTTAAATAAATCTTTCATAATATCTACAATTAATCTTCTAACTCTTTGAGCATTCTTAAAATATCTTTCCTGATTTTCTTTCTGTAAAATATATGAACCAATTACAAATCTTCTTTTAATTAAAGGTGAAAATCCTTTAGTTCGATGTTCCCTCATCATTTCAAATACGTTTTTCTTATCTCCTCTAGGTCCAAATATAATTCCTGTTAAATTAGACATATTACTTGTTGCCTCTGCACATGATAATATTACATAAACACTAGGTAAAGCTCTAAGTATATCTTTATCTATACTAACCTCATTAATTATTACTCCTTTAGTTCTAAATAAATCTAAAGTTTTATGAAAATTCTCTAAATGCTCTTTTAACTCTCTATTAGCCTTTGGATAATTATTTATATCACATACCTCTTTAATATAAAATAACTTTTTACCATTAACTTTTCCATCTAAAGAGGCAGCTAAATGCATATTGTTAGAATCCCACGAAGTCATGTCATGTTCATCTTTTCCTTTCATGGCATCTACTACGATCGCCGCATCTAAAACACTTCTCGTAAGTACTCCTGCATGATCTAAACTACTTGCAAAAGGAAAAAGTCCATATCTTGATAATAAACCATAAGTTGGTTTATATCCGACAATTCCACAATAAGCTGCTGGTTTTCGAATAGAATCTCCTGTATCACTACCTAAAGCATAAGGATAAACTCCTGCTGCCACCGCACAAGCAGAACCTGCCGAAGACCCTGCACACATTCTTTTTTTACTCCAAGGATTCTTAACAACTCCTGTATTACAAGTTGTTCCAGTTCCTCCCATCCCAAACTCATCTAAAGCTGTTTTATTAACCATTATTGCCCCTTTATCCAATAAATTTTGAACTACAGTCGCGGTATAAACGGGAATATAATTATTTAAAGTATTAGAAGAACCCGTAGATAAAATCCCTTTAGTTGAATAATTATCTTTAACTCCAAATGGAATTCCTGAAATAATTTCTTCATTAACCTCAGTTTCTTTTGCCTCATCCAAAATAGTTACAAAAGCATTATATTTTTCTTGTATCTCCTTAGATTTTTCTAAAGCCTCTTTAATTAACTCTTTACTTGTAACTTTCTTTGCTTTAAGCAATTCATGTAAACTTGTTAAATCTTTATCCATATACATTTTATCCCACCACCTTTGGTACTTCAATCTCTCTTCCTTCTTTTACTGCTGCATTTTTAAGTACATCTTCAATTGGTAAAGTATCCCTTATTATGTCTTCTGCTAAAACACCTTCTAAATCTAAAGCTTGCCTCATAGGTTCCACTTTCTCTATATCTTTAATTAAACAAACTTTTTCCATTGCTTTATCTATTTCTTCAAATTCGTCTAAAACCATTTTATTTTCTTCTTCTGTTAAGCCAATAAGTAACTTATCAGCTAAATCATCAACTACTTCTTTTGTAAATTTCATTAAAACTAAATCCTTTCTCTATTATTTAAGCATCAATTCTAAATTATCATGTCTTTCCTTATAAATTATCTCTAAATTATTTAAATCTATATAACCATTACCCATATTTACTAAATAATTAACTAACCAATCTATATCTTCTTCTTTATTAATTCCTTCAATCGGAAACTGATATTTTAAAGCAAGATTTTCTCCTAAACTTTTAAAAGGTAAACCATCCTTTATTTCCTCTTTATTATTTCTAAAAGGAGCATAACAAAAACCTGTATCTACTTGCCACAATTTAATTAGCATATTATTATCTCTTATCTTCATCAATTTTTTATCTATATTTCTATAAACTGGAAAATCTGTTTTTTTCCTCACTACTTTTCCTGTTTTTAAATCTATAACTTTAACTCGATTTCTAAAATCTTCTACAATCGCTTGATTTTTTCCAATCATAGCTCTTACTCGATAATAATAACCTATTACTTCTCCTGCTAAATTAACAATTAAATGATAAGAATTTTTATTAACTCCACCCCTTCTATAAACTATCGCATAATCTTGAACATAATCACTTAAATAATCAAACCTTTCCCCCTGAAAAATAATCTTTCCTTCTCCATTAATATAAGCAAAACCATCTTTATTAATAACCCTAGCTCTATTACAATGAAAATCAGATACTATAATATTTGGAAATACATTTATTAATTCTAAATTACTATTAATAAAAAAATATTTAAATCTAGCAAACCCATTTAAAAAAGGAGCTAAAAAAGTATAATTATTATCTTTACTATCTAAATCTTTTTTATCAAGATAAACATATCTTCTATATCCACTTAGTTCTTCTTTCAATTTTTCTAAATTATCTTTATTTATCTCTAATTTAATCGAATCTCTAAATGTATCCATCACACACTCTCTTTCTAAATATTAATAAAAATATTTAATATTCACAATTTCCTGGTGTTCTAGGATAAGGAATAACGTCTCTTATATTATCTACTCCTGTTAAATAAATAAGTAATCTCTCAAAACCCATTCCAAATCCTGAATGAACAGTACCTCCATATTTTCTTAAATTTAAATACCAATCCATTGCTTTATAATCCATTTTAAGTTCTTCCATTCTCTTAATTAATTTATTATAATCATCTTCTCTTTGAGAACCACCCATTAATTCACCAGCTCCTGGTACTTCTAAATCAACGGCCGCAACAGTTTTACCATCTTCATTTTGTTTCATGTAAAAAGCTTTAATATCTTTAGGCCAATTTTTAATAAATACTGGTCCCTTAAAATATTCTGTAATATATTTTTCATGTTCTTTAGCAATATCTTCTCCATATTCTGGTTCAAATTCCCATTTAATATTTGCCTCTTTTAAAATCTTAATAACCTCTTCATGATCAATTCTCACAAACTTACTTGTTACTAATCTCTCTAATTTATCTCTTAATCCTTTTTCCACAAAACTATCAAAGAAATTAATTTCTAAACTACAATTATCTAAAACATATTTAACTACATATTTAAGCATTTCTTCCATAATATCCATATCTTTTTCTAAATCACAAAAAGCTATTTCTGGCTCAATCATCCAAAATTCTGAGGCATGAGTTTTAGTATTAGAATTCTCCGCTCTAAAAGTTGGTCCAAAAGTATAAGTTTTTTTATAAGCTAAAGCAAAAGTCTCAGCTTCTAATTGTCCACTTACTGTTAAATTAGCCATTTTTCCAAAGAAATCTTTTTTATAATCAACTTCTCCTTTAATTTTATCAATAGGTAAAGTTGTAACTTGAAACATTTCGCCTGCCCCTTCACAGTCACTCGCCGTAATTATAGGTGCATGAAAATAAACATAGCCTCGATCTTGAAAATACTTATGGATCGCATAAGCCGCGACACTTCTAACTCTAAAAACTGCTTGAAATAAGTTTGTTCTAGGTCTTAAATAAGCAATTTCTCTTAAAAATTCTCTAGTTGGTCTTCCCTTAGCTTGTAAAGGATAATCATCAGGACATTCTCCTACAACCTCAATTTCCTTTGCTTGCATCTCATAATCTTGTTTCCCATTTGATTTAACAATAGTTCCTACAACTCTTATGGCACATCCAATTAAAACCTTTTGTATTTCCTTAAAATTAGCTAAACTATCTGTATAAACAATTTGTAAATGTTCTTGTATAGTTCCATCACTAAAATCAATAAATCCAAAAGTCTTTTGATCCCGATGATTCCTAATCCAACCCTCCAAAGTTACGTCTTTATCTATATAATCTTCAATATTTTTTAATAAATCCCTTAAATCCATATTTAATCTTTCCCATCTTTTTTTATTTATTACAATCTTAATCTCTAACCTTTATATGTAATTCTCTAAGTTGTTTTTCATCCAATTCATTTGGACTTCCCATGAGTAAATCCATTCCTGAAACATTTGGTGGAAATACCTGTACTTCTCTTAAATTTTCTTCATCCGTTAAAAGCATTACAATTCTATCTATTCCAGGCGCCATTCCTGCATGAGGAGGTGCTCCATATTGGAAGGCTGTATAAAGACTTCTAAACTTATTTTTAATTACTGCCTCATCATAACCCGCGATTTGAAAAGCTTTTTTCATAATTTCAATATCATGATTTCGAACAGCTCCACTAGCCATTTCATTTCCATTACAAACAAAATCATACTGATACGCGACAATATTTTCTATATCCCCGTCTTCTAAAGCTTTTAAACCACCCTTAGGCATACTAAATGGATTATGCCCAAAATCCCATTTTCCATCTTCTTCATTATATTCATACATTGGAAAATCATTTATAATACAAAATATAAATTTATTATTATCAATTAATTCTAATTCTTGTCCTAACTTAGTCCTTAAAATTCCTGCTTCTTTTAAAGGAGCTTTAATCCCCGCGAGCATGAATATCACATTACCAGGTTTTAAACTCAATTTTTCTTTTAAACTATTTATTTCTGCATCCCATAAAAACTTAGCAATTGAGCCTTTAATTTCTCCTGCCTCATCTACCTTCAAATAAGCAAGCCCTTCTGCTCCTTTTTCTTTCATAAATTCTTCTAATTTTTTAAACCAAGAATTAGGTTTATCACAAACTTCTGTTTTTATTACTTTAACAACTTTTCCCCTAAATCCTCTAAATTCACTATTTGTAAATATATCACTTATATCTTCAATTATTAAAGGATTTCTTAAATCTGGTTTATCAGAACCATATTTTGCCATTGCCTCCCTATAAGGAATTCTAACAAAAGGTCGAGGTGAAACCTCTTTTTTTGAAAAATGTGTAAACACATCATAAAACACTTTTTCTCCAACCTCATAAACGTCTTCCTCTGTTGCAAAACTCATTTCTAAATCTAACTGATAAAATTCCAAAGTTCTATCTGCCCGACAATCTTCATCTCTAAAACATGGCGCAATCTGAAAATATCTATTAAAACCTGACACCATTAAAAGTTGTTTATATATCTGAGGTGCTTGAGGTAAAGCATAAAACTTGCCCTTATAATTTCTTGATGGAATTACAAAATCTCTTGCTCCCTCCGGACTAGATGCCGTAATAATTGGAGTTGCAATCTCTGTAAAATCCTGCTCTTTCATAATTTTTCTAATATAATCTATTACATTTACTCTAAACTTAATTTTATCATGAACAACTGGATTCCTTAAATCTAAATAACGATACTTAAGTCTTGCCTCTTCACTAGCCTCTTTACTTCTATTAACCTCAAATGGAAGTACATTCATACATTTTCCTAGTATTTCCATACTCTCTAATACTATTTCAATATCTCCCGTTGGCATATTTGGATTTTTATCACTTCTAAGCCTTACAACTCCAGTTATAGAAGCAGTACTTTCTCTTGTAACGTCTTTAAATAATTCTGTATCTTCACTTATAATTTGAACTAAACCCGTCTCATCTCTTAAAGTAAGAAAAACTAAACTTCCCAAATTTCTTATTGAATTAATCCAACCTGCAACTCTTACTTTTTCATTAACATTTTTATCTCTTAATTCTCCACAATAATGACTACGATATATATTTTCCATAAACTAACTCCTCCTACATATTCGAAACAATATAATCAATTATTTCGTTTTCATCAACTTTAACCTCTTCATGAGTTAAATTATCTTTAACTGTCATAATTCCTTTTTGTAAATCTTCACTATTAAGTAAAACTAATAATCTTGCTCCTAATCTATCTGCTTGTTTAAATTGTGCTTTCATACCTCTATCTAAAGTATCCATTTCACATTTAATTTCACACCATCTTAAATCTTGTACTAACTTTAATGCTGTAATTCTCTCTTCTTCATTAATTGCCATTACATAAACATCAACTTTATTATCAATATTCTCTTTTGTAATCTTATCTAATATAATCATTAATCTATCAACGCCACTTGCAAATCCTACACATGGTGTTTCAGGGCCCTCTAAATTACCAACTAAATTATTATATCTACCCCCGGCCGCAACAGTACTAGCATTTCCTAAATCTTCTATATCTGCCACCAATTCAAAAACAGTATGATTATAATAATCAAGCCCTCTTACAATATTAGGTGCTATCTCATAATCCACGTCTAACTGAGTTAAATATTCTATTACTTTATCAAATCTCTCTTTGCTTTCTTTATTTAAATAATCTAAAATACTTGGTGCGTTCTTTAATATTTCACTATCTTTATCTACTTTACAATCAAGTATTCTAAGTGGATTACTTTTATATCTATTCTTACAATCACTACATAGATTATCTATATGTGGTTCTAAATATTTAATAAGAGCTTCTCGGTAATTATTCCTTGATTCATTATCTCCCAAAGAATTAATCTTTACTGTTACATTATCAATTCCCATTTCTTCTAATAAACGATATGCCAAACTAATTACCTCAGCATCCATCAAAGGTGAATCACTACCAATTGCCTCTACCCCAATTTGACTAAATTCTCTATATCTTCCTGCTTGAGGTCTTTCATATCGATACATTGTTCCACTATAATAAAACTTTTTAGGTTGATTAACATCTCCATACATTTTATTTTCAATATAACTTCTAACTACTCCTGCTGTTCCTTCTGGCCTTAAAGTAATATCTCTATCTCCTCTATCTTTAAAATCATAAGTTTCTTTAGAAACAATATCGGTTGTTTCTCCAACACTTCGATGAAATAATGAACTATCCTCAAATATTGGTGTTCTAATATACTCATAATTATATAACTCTGCTACTCTTTGAAATACAGCATTTATATAATTATAATATTTAGCTTCTTTTCCATAAATATCATAAGTTCCTTTTGGTCTTGTAATCATTAATATCCTTCTTTCTAAAACTAAAAAAACTTAGTCTCCGTAAGGACGCAAAATATGCGCGGTGCCACCTTACTTTACTAAGTACTCTTAATATTTTATCACGAATTATCGCGTTTTCTAAAATCTTGGAGCTGTCTTTCAATTTTTCCTAATTAGGTCTTTCCAGCATTTAACCCTCTCTTTAAATTAGTTTTAAAAATTTACTTCTACTCCTTTAGAAAAATATCTAATAGTATTTTATTATAAATTCCCTCAATAGTCAAGATTTAAGTCAAGATTTATTAACTATCTTATCGTTTAGAATGATATCTAACTCTCTTAAGTGGAACCTCTTTTTCTTCTTCTATTCCCTTAAATATATCTTCATTAACAATTCTAAACAATCCAGCTTTAACCTTTAGTGCTTCATTACTTATTTCTTCATTTATCGCTAAATACAATTTTTCTTTAAATAATAAATAATCTTCTCTTTCTTGCAAACTATCTATAATTTTACCTAATAAAGGACTAACTTTTATTATATCCTCTCTTTTAAATCGTAAAGCCTCTAATTCTTGTTTATCACTTAATATTAAAGCCATATTTTTATTTTGGATTTTCTCTAAATAAACCTGAGCCAATTTTTTAATTAACATTCTAAGCTCAAATTCATAACCCCCTAAACCCCAATACATACTCATATAAATACAAAACTCATCACTACTACTAAACTTCTTTTCATTTTTAATAGTATTCATTTTTCTTCTCCTTTTATTCCTTTTTTACAAAAGGTAAAAAGAATTATAACAAATTTCTAAGTCTAGGTCAAGCTTTTCTTTATCTAAGTATTGATATATATTGTCAAATTAAGTCTAAAATCATAATTTATTAGCTTCTTGTAAAAAGAATTCATCAGTCATACCTGCAATATAATCAATAACAATTCTCTCTTTCGTATTATTCTTTTTATATTCTTCACTCATTGCTTTTAAATAAGAATTAACAATAAAACTATCCTCATTATTACTATCTATATCCTCTATATATTTTTTAAATAATCCTTCAAATTTCTCTTCTAAACTTTTTCGATACTCATCACTCATTGCTTTATTATAAATAAATTCATAATTAAACTTTTTTAACTCTTCTATTGCTTTATAAACCTCTTCACTTAATTTAATATAATTTTTATCCATACTATTACTAATAATATCTCTAATACAAGTATTAACTATTTCTTTATTGGTACTACCTAATACCTTAACTATACTTTGAGGAATATCTTCTCTATTTATTAATTTCATTCTAATCGCATCATCTATATCTCTTCCTAAATAAGCAATTAAATCACTTACTCTTACAACACACCCCTCCAAAGTCATAGGTCTAAGCTTCAACTGGATATTTTTATCTTGATAAGTAAGCGCATATTCTTCTAAAAATTGTTGAGCATTCTTTTTAACAGGTTCATACAACCCTAAAGCTATTTCACCATTATGACACAACACTGCATCTAAAACCTGAACACTTATATTAAGTCCTTTACCATAATTTTCAATAACCATCAAATCTCTTACACTCTCAACATTATGATTAAAAAAGCCTTCATTATATTTAAGACTTATCTTATTTAAAATAGTCTCTCCTTGATGCCCAAACGGAACATGACCCAAATCATGAGCTAAACTTGCGGCCTCAATTAAATCTTCATTAAGCCCTAAAGCCCTTCCCATAGTTCTAGCAATTTTACTTACATACTGAACATGAATCATTCTCTTAGATATATGATCATGCGTACTATTAGCAAAAACTTGAGTTTTATCCTGATATCTAATAAAAGCTAAAGAATAAATAATTCGGTCTATATCGTGAAAAAATGTTCCTCGAAAATCTTTTTCTTCATCTTTTAAATATATTGCCTCTGTATCTTTACAAGCATATTTACTTAAATAATTATTATGATTTCCCATTCTCTCTTCTAATTCCATCTTTATCACCATCTAAATTATATCAAATATTTCCTTTAAATAAAAGAAAAAGGTAGCTAATCTACCTTAAACTAATTCTTTACTTATATCACTAAATCCAAGTTTTTCTAAAGCTTTATCTAAAGCATCACTTAGTGATTTAAGCTCTTTTTTACTCATTTTCTTGTATTCTATTGCCTCTTTATTATCAACTATCTCAATATCTCCCTTACTTAACTTATATTCGCCTTCAAATCCTAAATTTGCATCAGTTCCTAAAGCTTTAACATTAAGAGTTAAATTATATTTAGCATTTAAACTATCCTCTGTTCCTTCAATATCATATATCAAGAATCCCATATTAACTTTTACTCCCTGATAATCCATAATTAAATCTAATTTTAAACTATCATTATCACTTTCATATAAATTAATCTGAGCAATTTCAGTATCATTCTCTAAAAACTTAAATTCCATATAATCTTCTTTTTCTTGAACTTTTAAAGTATAATCTAAAGCATAAATTTGAAAACTAAATAAACTATTTTCTTTTCTATATTCTATTACTTTCTGATTATTTTCTAAAATATTACTAGCCACAATATTATTAAAACTATCTGCATATATCTCTAACTTTATATCTTCATAACCATCTAAATTTATGCCATCTTTATCAATTTTATCTAACTCATTTTTCAACTCTAACTTATCTTTTCCTATAACTTTTGCAGTAACCTCTAATAACTTATCATCATCTAATAAAGCTTTAATAAATGTCTTTATAGTTGCCTCAATATTTTCTTTATCAAATAAATAACTTACTTTCTTAAACTTTTTTGTTTTTCCTTCAATTTCTATTTCGGCATCTTTTTCAATAGTTATCTTATCTTGATTTATTGCATCTATCATTATTCCTTTATACTCTTTAAGTAAATACAAAATATCTTTTCTATTATATCCTAAACTCTTAAGCTCTTCACTTTCACTAATCTTTTTTAATTCTCCAAATAAATCACAATCCCCTAAATCAATTACTTTATTATATAATGCCTCACTTTTTAAATATGCTTTCTTATCTATAATTGATGCTAAAACATTTAAATTCTCATCCTTATTCTTTAAATTTAATCCTAAACTACCTGTTTCATTTTTATAATCTATGGCCATTTTAAAACTATAATCAATTTCACTTAAAGCCTTCAATTCTTCCATATTTGAACTAAACTTTGCTTGCATCTCCATTGTTACAGCATCATCCATCATAAAATCAGTATCATTACCATCTTCGGCAATCTTTTTCATTGCCTCATATATATCATTAACCGCAGTTTTATATATTACGACTGGATTTGAAGTAAGCTTACTATATCCAACATATATTCCCACTGCAATTGCAACTACAACCAAAAAACTTCCCAATATAAATTTCCATTTATTCTTTTTATTAACTTTACTATAACTTTCCTGATCAAAATCATCTTTATTAATTACTATATCTTGCTTTAAGTTTGTCTCTTTTTCTTTTGTATTTTCATCTTTCATCATAACACACCTCACTAAACTATATTCCTATTGTAACAAAAAAATTGTTATAATTCTACTATTTAACCCTAATTTTACATTAATCTCTTAATTTATCTAAAAAATTTTTACTCTTCAAATATAAACCTGTATATCTCTCATAATAAGTATTCAAAAAATGATCTATCT
This sequence comes from uncultured Bacilli bacterium, assembly GCA_947581835.1. Classification (GTDB taxonomy): domain Bacteria; phylum Bacillota_I; class Bacilli_A; order RF39; family UBA660; genus Caccenecus. Next base: position 10,615 of record CANPVV010000003.1, on the reverse strand, counting down.
CCTGTTTAACCTGATTACTAATCTTAAGTTTACTAATACTTTTAACTTCTACATAATAATATTTTCTAAGCATTTCAATAGTTTTTTTATCAACAATTATCTCATTCTGATAACAATTAACACACACATATCCTCCTCTATCTCCATCAATTGTTAAAATATTAGCTTTGCCTCCACAACCCACACAAGCCTCTAAATTAAGTCCTACTCCCAAATAATCTAAATATTTAATCTCTAAAATATTAGTAAGTATTAAAGGATCTAAGCCATCTTCCATCTTTAAAACTGTATTAATATATAAATCATATAAATTATCACTTGCTTGTTTAATTACCTGACTAGTAAGCTCCGTAATATAATTAAGATAACTAAGAAGCACAATATCTCCCTTAATTCTTCTAAAATTATTAATAATATCAACACTTTCTAAAATTGAAAGTTTATTTTCTTTATAATAAATATTAAATTTCCCATAAGTAAATTTTAAAGTTACTGCTCTAAATGGACTTTTTAAAGCTTTTGCTCCCTTACACATAACTCCAATTATTCCCTCATTTGTAAAAACTTGAATAATTTTTGATGTCTCTCCATAAGGTATCTCTTTAAATATTATTCCTTCAATTTCTTTAATCATTTTATACCTCTAATAACCATAATATATCTAAATTATACCCTACATATCTATGTCTGTCAAACAAAAATTTGCCATATAAAAACCTCGCTTATAAACGAGATTAAATAAATTTATTCTTCTTCTTTTTCTATTCTTTTATATTCTAAATAATCTTCTACTTTTCCTGATTTTTTGAACTTATTCCAAGCTTCCTTTTTATTCATAATTTTATCCTTTCCATTTTAATTATGAACTTAAACTTAACCTTTTATTCATAAACTTTTAATTATCTAAAAAACCTAACTCTTTAATATACTTTTCTTTATCTTTCCAATTCTTTACCGTCTTCACATATAACTCTAAATACACTTTTTTATTTAAAGTATGCTCAAGCTCATGTCTCGCGGCACTTCCTATTTCTTTTAATCTTTCTCCCTTTTTCCCAATAATAATCTTTTTAATACTATCTCTATCAACTACAATATCTACATGAACCTCAATTAAATCTTTCTTCTCTTCATAAAATACGGTATGACAAGTAAGACTATGAGGAATTTCCTCTGTTAATACATTAAACAATTTTTCTCTAACTATTTCACTTATTTGAAAATAAATACTACTACTAGTCTTAATATTAGAATCAAAATATCTTATTTCATCTTTTAAATATTTCTTAATTACCTCTAAAAGTCTATCTACATTATCTTGAGTTTTTGCACTTATTGGCACTATCTCTCTAAAAGGAAATAAATCTTTATATTCATTAATTGAATACATAATATCAACATTTGATAATTTATCTATTTTATTTAAAACTAAAATAACTGGGGCCTCACTCTTTCTTAAAACATTCATGATAAATCTATCCCCTTTGCCAATCCCCTCTGATGCATCTACCACAAATAAAACAACGTCGATATCTCTAACTAAACTCATCGCTTGTTTATTAGTAATTCTCCCCAATTTATTAATAGGTCTAATAATTCCAGGAGTATCCATCAAAATAATCTGATAATCATCTTCATTATAAATCCCTTGTATAATATTTCTTGTTGTCCCTGCCACCGTTGAGGTAATCGCCACTTTTTCTTTTATCAAAGTATTAAGTAATGTTGACTTACCTACATTTGGTCTTCCAATTAAACTAACAAAACCACTCCGCATCTTGTACCTCCTTAAAATAACTCTAATAATTCCAATAAATATGGTCCAAATACAAACAAACTAATAACCACTGAAACAATTGACATTACAAAAGAAGCTGCTGAACCACAATCTTTGGCAATTTTAGCTAAAGGATGAATCTCTGTTGTTGTTAAATCAACCGCGGCCTCAATCGCTGAATTAATTAATTCTAAAGCTAAAATTATTCCTAAAGCTATAAAAATAATGGCCCACTCTGATAATCTAATCTCAAAAATAATTCCCATTGTAATTGCTAAAATTGTAACTAACCCGTGAATCCATAAACTTTGTTCATATCGGTAAGCATATAAAAGTCCATCTATACTATATTTGATACTCTTAATAAATCTTTTATATCCATATACTTTAACACTATCTCTATTAAATGTTTTTACGTCTTCATGATTTAATTCTTTACGATTTAATGTTTTCCTCATTTAATATCTCCTCCTGCAACCCAAACATAATTTTTTCTTCATCTTCATTTCTATGATCATATCCCAGTAAATGTAATAACCCATGCACTGTTAAAAAAGATAACTCTCTTTTAATTGAATGTTCATATTCTAAAGCTTGCTCCTTCATTCTTGGAATACATATATAAATATCTCCCAAAAATCTTATCTCACTTTGAAAATTATCTTTCTTATCTTCTAAAGCAAAAGAAATAACGTCGGTAACTCTATCTATTCCTCTATAATCTCTATTTAACTCTTGAATAGTATCCTCATCTACAAAAGATATTTCAAAAAAAGCCTCTTTAACTTTTTCATGTTCCAAAACTCTTTTAATAACTCCATCTAAATAACTATAATCAAACTCAACATTTACTAAATCATTAATCATATACTGCATCATCTAATTTTAACTCCCATTCTGCCAAGTAAATATAATACCATAACTATTAAAATAATAAAAGATAAAATATTATAAATTAAGTCTTTGCCAAATATTCCCGGTAAATATTTTTTAATAGCATTTAAAGATACATATATTAAAAATCCCCCTATAGCCCCTACAGTATTTAATAAAATATCATCGACATCAAAACTTCTTCCAATACACAACTGAACAAATTCCACTGTTGCACTCGATATTACTGAAACTATTAATATAGGCAATATTTTTTTCGGTTTAATATATGATGAAATAAAATATCCAAATGGAATAAATAATACAATATTTCCTATAACATTAAAGTAAAAAGCCTCACTACCAATTTTATATCTAAATATCTCCGTAAAAGGTACCAAATTATATCCACTTAAACCATTCAGCTCTGTTCTAGTTAAAAGTTCATATAACAAAAAAATATATATTATAAATAATAAACTAAAAAACTCTTTATAAAAAACCAATCTTTCATTATTTGATTTTATCGCTGCTATTCTAACTGTTGCAACAACTACTAAAAATATTGTTAACATTGGCCACATATTATCAACTGCTTGAGCGATTATCTCCATTATTCTTGCTATCACTTGTATCACTATCCGCCTCTCTTACATAGTTCTGACTAACCCCAATATCTTCTTCAACCACCACAAAAACTTCTATATCTAAATTATCATTATTTATAGTTTTTTGCAATACTTTTTCATCAATTATTTTCTTAAATTTAACCCCATTATTCCTAAATTTCTCTCTAATTTTCTCCATAGCTAATTCTAAAGCTTCTTCTTCCTTATATATTTTATCTTCTACTTTTATCTCATATTCTTTTTGTAAAAATACCTGAAAACTCCCTAATTTAAAAAGTAATTTATTCTGAACTTGTTTATCCCTAACTCTTGATTTTAATAAAACCTGTTCTTTAACTCCATCTTTAATCATTAAATTATATCGCATTTTCCCTGTTTTTTCTTCCTCTTTATACTTTAAAGGATAAGTACTTTTAACTTTATACCAAACCTCTGCTCTAACCTCGCCACTTGCACACACATTATTTTTAACTTCCTCATTTAATTTAATCTCTCCACTAATTAAAATATCTCCCTTATTAACAAAATCATTAATAGTAACCATTGCCACTCCTTTTTTAGTATATATTTTTGATACTATTCCTGATTTATCAGCAACAATATGACAAAATCCTATTTTAACTGGATAATCGTTAATAATTCTCTCTTCAACTCTAACATTAACATTCATTCCCTTTACGTCTATTTCTAACCATTCTATTTTATCTTTATGATCTTCCTTTATTTTTTCAATTATTTCTTCATATTCCTGATAACTTTTCTTAAAGCTTAAAGGCACAACCCCATATTTTTCTAAATCACTTAATATAAGTTCTCGCATCTCTGTACTCTCATGAATTACATTTACTTTTAAAGTTAAACGATTTATCACTAAAAATAAGACTAACCCAAAAACAAGACCTACTATTACTAAACTATTTTTCTTTAAATTATTTTTAATCTTATCTATTCCCTTTTCTTCTATAACTATAACTTTATAACTAATTAAATATTTCTTTATTCTCTTTAAATCATCCCTTAATATATCCATCATAAGTCCATCATTTTGATAAACAATATTTATCATATATATATTTAATCTATCAAGTTTAACTAAAAGTTCACTTTTTCTATCAGTTATAATCTTTATTTTAAGGTATCTTTTCATTAATTAAATACCACCTCAAGTATTTTTCCCTTAACTAATATTTCATGTTTCTCCATCTCTTTTACTACTAAATTTTCTCCCTTAATTATTAAATTAAACTCTTTTAATTCTAATTCTATTTCTTTATCCGTCAAACTTTTTAAAGTCTCATAATTATACACATGAATAGTATTTTTAAATATATCTATATAATAATCTTTATCTCTTAAAAAATTCTCTAAATTTTCAAATATATGCATCTAATCACCTATTTAATTTTATGTTTTTACCCCAAAATAAAATTGCTAAAAACTAGCAATTCTTAAATTTCTTCTAAACATATAGTAATTGGTCCATCATTTGTAATTAGTACTTCCATTTCTGCTCCAAAAATACCAGTTTGAACCGGCACAAAATTTTTTAATTTTTGATTAAATAAATCATATAATTTTACTGCTTCCCCACCTGGTAAAGCCTCAATATAACTCGGTCTATTACCTTTTTTCGTATTCGCATATAAAGTAAACTGACTAATGGAAAGAATAGAACCCTTAGTATCTAAAATCGATTTATTCATTACTCCTGCCTCATCATCAAATATTCTTAAATTAACAATTTTTTTAATCATTTTATCAATTATTGCCTCATTATCATTAAAGGTAAAACCCACCAATAAAACTAGGCCTTGATTAATTTCACCCACAACTTTATTATCGACTGTAACACTACTTTTTTTGCTTCTTTGAACTACTACTTTCATAAATGTCCCTTTCTATTTTTTTCTAACCAATTTAAGAGTATTATCTATAGGATATATATCTGCTTCTACCGGATAACTATGGTGTCCCTGCCTGCAAAGCGTAGATGGCTCTTTATATTTTTTAGGTCGACGATTCGGTTTAGGTATAGCTTTTCTACCGACAATAATTTCTTTACCTTTAGCTAAAGCTGGATGATAATTCATATGTACCCCTCCTTTTTTAATTTTAATTTCTTTTACCTCTCTTAATTTTTTCTACTTAAATTAAACCTAACTTTTCTATTCCTTACTTTTTTATTTTATTACTATTATATCTTTATTCTTATTACTTATTTCTTCTTGCACTTATAATAAATGATAAATTCTCTAAATCTAATATTACTTTATCCAGTTCTTCTTTATTTTTAACTTTTAAAGTAACCTCATAACCAATACTATTATCATATTCTTTAGTCTTTAACTCATCTATATAAATATTTCTTTTTGTAAATATTGCAATAATATCACTAATATAACTTTTCTTAGCCTCAGTAACTATATATAAATCTGTTAAATAAATACCTTCACTCTTAGGATTCCAACTAACGTCTATTATTCTTTCTTTCGCATCACTTATATTAAAGCAATTCTTTCTATGAACAGTTATTCCTTGTCCTTTTGTAATAAAACCTACAATTTCATCATCTTTAACTGGCTTACAACATTTAGCAATATTTACTAAAATATCTCCCATACCCGAAACAATAATATCATTTTTATAACTAATACTTTCATTTCCATGACTATTTACTCTTGTAATTATCGCATCTTCTAAACTCTCTTTAGAGGCTTCTGTTAAACTAATAATAAAACCTGCCGTATATCTAAGTGTTCCAATAGATAAATATATATCATCTAAATCATTAAGTTTTAAATCTTTACATATCTTATTTATTGCCTCATCCTTCATTACCTCATTAAAAGCTAATTTTCTTTTTCTAAGTTCTTTTTCTAATATTTCTTTACCTTTTAAAGTCATATTAATTCTCTCTTGTTTACTAAAATATGACTTAATTTTATTCTTCGCTTGACTAGTCTTTACAAAGTTTAACCAATCTTTATTAGGTGTAGCATTACTATTAGTTTTAATCTTTACTATGTCATCATTTTCAAGTTCTTGATTTAAAGGCACAATTGCATCATTTACAATTGCTCCCACGGTTTTATCTCCAATATCGGAGTGAATTCTATAAGCAAAATCAACTGGTGTTGAACCTCGAGGCAGTTCCATGACATCCCCTTTAGGTGTAAATACATAAATCATTTCGGCGAGCAAATCACTATTAACGTCGGCCTCAAATGAAACGTCATCTTGATCTTCATTTGTCTCAATTATATTTCGAAACATTTCCAATTTCTGTTCCATAATATGCTGTACTTTTTTAGTTCCATGCTCTTTATAAGACCAGTGAGATGCCATACCTTTCTCAGCAAACTCATCCATTTCAAAAGTTCGAAATTGCACTTCAAACAAATAGCCATCAACCCCAAAAATTGTAGTATGTAAACTTTGATACATATTTGCTTTTGGCATCGCAATATAATCTTTAAATCTCTTAGGTATTGGTCGATACTTAGAATGTACTAATCCCACCGCCATATAACAATCACTAACTTTATCTAAAATAACTCTCAAAGCCAAAATATCATATATTTCATTCCATTTTTTTCCGCTTGCTAATTTATTATAAATTGAGTGTACACTTTTAACTCTTCCCTTTATCTTAAATTTTAGCCCTTGTTCCTGTAATATTTCGGTTATACTTTCAATCATCTCTTGTAAAGCAGCATTAAGTAAATCTCTACTATCATTTAATTTTTCTAAAATATCATTATACACGTCTGGTTTTGTATAATATAAACATAAATCTTCTAACTCACTTTTTATTGAATTAATTCCTAATCTATGTGCGATAGGAATTAATACCGCAGTTGTTTCATTAGCTTTTCCTTTTTGTTTCTTTGGATCAATCACATAATTAGTTCGCATATTATGTAATCTATCAGCTAATTTTATAAATAAAACTCTTACGTCTGTTGCAAGTCCCACCAAAACTTTTCTTAAATATATTGCACTATACTCTGAATCATCAACTAACTCTAATTTATTAATTTTAGTTACAGAATCCACGATGGTTGCTACAGTCTCTCCAAACTTTTCTGCTATATCTGCTTGGGATATTTCACCACTATTCATAACCTCATGCAATAAAGCTCCAATAATTGTTACACTATCAACATTTAGTCCATTAACTATTTCTGCCACTCTTAAAGGATGAGTTATAAAATCTTCTCCTGTAAGTCTTTTCTGTCCTTTATGAACCTCTTTTGCAAACTGATATGCCTCTTTAATCTTTAACAATTCTTCTGTATCTTGAATATTTTCTTTAATTTTTGTATATAACTCTTCAAAAGTTATTACTTCTTCATTTATTTCCATCTATATCTCCTCTTGATCAATTTCTCGATGATATTGTTTTATCTTCTCTTCCACATCTTTTTTAAGTTCCGTAATATCTAAACCCATTATATCATTTACCATTCCCCCTAAATCTAAATCTCGACTACTAACCCATTTATAAGTCTTTAGATAATTCCAAATATCTTCTTCATGTACATAAATAAGTCCCATCTTATGTATTTCTCTTGTTTTAGTCTTTAAAGCCGGTAAAATTCTTTTATATAAGTCTTCTAAACTTTTAAATTTAATATCATCCATTAAATCACCTACTAAATTAATTTTTTAAACATATATATATTATATAATATAATTTTTATTTTTAAAAGAGGTCCCATGAAAAAGAACAAATTTTTAGAATCAGCTTTTATTTTATTATGTGGTGGTTTTATTACCAAAATCCTTGGCTTTCTAATTCGTATTATCTATACAAGAATGGTTGGTAACGATGCTATAAACCTTTATTCTTTAGTTATGCCTACTTATTCTTTACTTCTTACTATTGCAACATTTTCTCTTCCTTTAGTTATCTCAAATCTTATCAGTAAACATGAAAAACCTAGTCTAAAAATACTTTCTAATGCAACATTTATTACTATTTTTATTAATATTCTAGTTATTATCTTTATTTATTTAACTAAAGATTTTATTGCGATCAAACTTTTACATGATGCCCGCACATCTATTCTAATACTAGCTATGTCTCTAACTTTCCCTTTTATTTCTTTATCTAGTATTCTAAAAGGTTATTTTTATGGTAAACAAAAAATGTTACCCAACACTATATCTAACATATTAGAACAAATTATTCGTATTCTCCTCATCTATTTAATAATTCCTCCTCTTATTAAAAAAGGTATCACTGAGGCTGTCATGGGTTTAATTCTTATGAGTATTGCATCAGAAACTATCTCTATTTGTTGTTTTCTCTTCTTTCTTCCTAAAAACTTTCATATTAAAAAAAGTGATTTAAAGCCTGATCTATCTACAACTAAAGAAATATTAAGTATTGGCCTTCCTACTCTCTCATCTCGTCTCATAGGTAATATTGGTTTCTTCTTTGAACCTATAATTCTAACTAATATTCTTCTTTTCATGGGTTATCCAATGTCTTATATATTAAATGAATATGGTGCTTACAATGCTTATGCGATATCTCTTCTTGCTATGCCTTCCTTTTTTATTCAAGCTATATCTCAAGCCCTTCTTCCTGAAATCTCAAAATTTTATTATCTAAACAATATCACGATGGTTAAAAAGCGTTACAAACAAGCTTTAATTCTATCTTTTATCATTGGTCTATTCTTTTCTACTATAATTCTTTTTTTCCGCAACTTTTTTCTTCTAAAACTATATAACACTCTAAATGGTACTAACTATATTAAAATTCTTGCTCCCTTCTTTGTTCTCTTTTATTTAGAAGGACCTCTTCAAAGTATGCTTCAAGCCTTAGGTAAAGCTAAAAGTTGTATGTATATTACTATTATTGCTATAACTGTTAAACTCTCATCTATGGCTCTTTTATCTTTCTTTAATATTGGTATGTATTCTTTAGTTATCGCTGAAATATTAGATATTTTAATTGTTGTCTATTTAAGTTTTAAAAGTATAAAAAAAAGTCTTAACTCTTAAGAAGTTATTTGTGCAAGTTCTTTCTTTGTTTTAATTGTTTTATTCTCAATACAAACTCTTTCTACAACAAAAAGCATTAATACTACATTCATTGTAAATGAACCTCCATAGCTTAAAAAAGGTAAAGGAACACCTGTTAAAGGTATCAAAGCTAATATTCCTAGTAAATTAATTAAAATATGAAACAACAAATATAAAAACACTCCATAAGCTAAAATACTAAGTCGCAAATTCTCTGCTTCTCTAGCTATTTTTAATATCCGATAAAGCATCACCATATATCCAAATATCAAAAGTATTCCTACAATTAAACCCATCTCTTCCACTATAATTGGAAATATAAAATCTGTATGGCTTTCGGGTAAATATAAATATTTTTGACTACTATTTCCTAATCCAACCCCAAATAATCCTCCATTATGAATAGCAATAAATCCATTACAAACCTGATATCCTGTATCTTCTGTATATCTTGTACAAGGCTCTCTAAATTCAAATCTCTTTAATTGTCTAGCATTAATAATTTCTGTCTTACTATAAAGTAAAGCTAAAACTACAATTACTACCCCTACAGCTCCTAATTTTAATACTTTAATAATATTTTTCTTTACAAAAGGTAAACTAATAAAAATAAAGAATAATATCCCACATAATATTAAGGCTGTACCTAAATCTGGTTGTAAAGCTATCAAAAAAACTGCAATCATTGAAAATACCATTGGAAATAAAAATACCCCCAAACTCTTATTCTTTGCTCTCTCTAATTTACTATAACTAGTAGCTAAAAACACAATTATAATTGATTTAGCAAATTCACTAGGCTGTAAAGCAAAAGGTCCAACCTCAAACCAACTTCTTGCATTATTAGTAATCTTTCCATAAGCAAATAATAAAGATAAAGCAACAATTATTCCCACCATTGCTATATATGAAAAATATTTATATTTTGAAGTAGGTATATTTAACACAAATACAAAACCAATAATAAACGAAACAACTAAAAATATTGCTTGCCTAATAAAGAAATGATACTGTGGCACATTATATCTTAATACTGTTGATACACTAGAGGCTGAAAAAATCATAATAAGACCAAATATACTATATATAAACATTAATAATAATAATACTTTATCCATCTTTTGTAGTATATTCTTCATCTTATTCACCTAATCTAATTTTATCATACCTTATCCCTATTTTAAAGAAATTTTAAAAATTAGACTTTTTTAATGTCAAAAAGATGCCTAAATGAGTAAACTATAATAGATACATAAAGGAGGTATGAATATGTATTACTATGGAAACAATGGTTACTATG
>CANPVV010000002.1 GCA_947581835.1 uncultured Bacilli bacterium | reverse complement strand
AACTTATAAAATTATCTCCTGATGATTTTGATACTTATTATGAGCCTTTTGTTGGTGGAGGTGCTTTATTGTTTGAATTATCACCTAAAAAAGCCGTGATAAATGATTATAATGAGGAATTGATTAATGTTTATAATTGCATTAAAGATGAAAATAAATTTATTTCTATGTGTAATGAATTGAATAAACATGAAGTAAATCATTCTGAAGATTATTATTATAAAATAAGAGATTTAGATAAAGATAAGAAAAAATTTAGTAAGTTAGCTGATTATAAAAGAGCAGCTAGAACAATTTATTTAAATAAGGCTTGCTTTAATGGTTTATATAGGGTTAATAGTAAAAATGAATTTAATGTACCATCTGGTAAAAAGTTAAAAGTTAATACTTATGATGGCGTAAATTTAGGTATTATTTATTCATTCCTTAATTTAAATGACATAAGGATTTTATCTACTGATTTTGAAGATTCAGTAAAAGATGCTAAAAAAGGAGATTTTATATATTTTGATCCACCTTATGATTCTGATACATCCACTTTTAATAGTTATACTGAAAATGGCTTTGGAAAAGAAGAACAAAAGAGGTTATCAGAAGTGTTTAAAGATTTGGATAAAAGAGGTTGTTATGTGATGCTCTCAAACTATAATACTTCTTTAATTAAGGAACTTTACAAGGATTATAACTTTAATTACGTAGAAGCACAGAGAAATATAGGAGCTAAAGCTAAAGATAGAGGTATTGTGGAGGAAGTAATTATTACAAATTTTGAAAATAAAGAAGGATTTGAAGGATAAAAAGATAATAATTAATATAGGAGGTAGTCTATCAGTGAAAAAGAAATATTATTATGAAACAGATAATTTTAAACTGATTTTAGGTGATTCTTTAAAAGAATTGAAAAAAATAGAGCCTAAAAGTATTGATATGATATTTGCTGATCCTCCTTACTTTTTATCAGGTGATGGAATTTCTTGTAGTGGTGGAAAAATGGTTTCCGTAAATAAAGGAGAATGGGATAAAAAAATAGACATTGATGAAAAACACAAATTTAATAGAGCGTGGATTAAATTATGTTATCAAGTTTTAAAAGACAATGGAACTATTTGGATTAGTGGAACAATGCATAATATCTATTCAATTGGTATGGCCTTAGAACAGGAAGGATTTAAAATAATAAATAATATAACTTGGAAAAAATTAAATCCACCACCAAATATAAGCTGTAGATATTTTGTTCATTCAACAGAGACAATTCTTTGGGCAAAGAAAGATTTAAAAAAAGCAAAACATAAATTTAATTATGATTTGATGCGTGAATTAAATGGTGGAAAGCAAGCAAAAGATGTTTGGGAATCTTCTCTTACTAAGCCTAGTGAAAAAAAGTGTGGAAAACATCCAACACAAAAACCTATGGAAATATTAGAAAAATTAATTTTGGCTTCTACTGATGAAGGAGACTTAATACTTGATCCTTTTAATGGTAGTGGTACGACAGGAATAGTTGCTAATAAATTAAAAAGAAAATATATTGGCATTGATTTAGAAAAAGAATATTTGGATTTAACTATTAAAAGAAAGGAAAGTGATATAAATGAATAGTAAATTAGAACAAATTAAAAAAAATATAGAAAAAGCTTATGAGACAAAAGATACTATTGATATAAATAATGATATTGAAGAAGGAAAAAGGATTATTAAAGACACATCTGAAAGTAACAAGCAAATCTATATAGATAAAATATATAAAAAATATTTTATATTTATTGATGCTGTAAATGTAGGAATGAATTTACGTAAAATGAATCTAGGAACTGGCTCAACAAGAAATTTATATAATAGAAATGAAACTATAACTCAATACATAAGAATTTTGCAACTTGTTTTAGAAGGAAAATTATTTGATGAAATACAAAAAGTAATAAAAAATGAAAAGAATGTTTTTTGTGGAGGTGTAATAAATGAATAGAGATTTTAATGTATGGTTAAGCAAGTTCAAATCAAGTATTTCAAATTATAGATATTATGTTGATTTTGAAAAAATATATAAATCAGCAGAAAAATATAAGATTGAACTAAATATTTTGAATTCTTTAGTTGGAAGTAAAAATATTGAAAAAGAATTTGAAGAGATTATAATTAAATATCCAGAAACACTAGAAGTAATACCATTATTATTAGCTGTAAGAGCAAACGAAATTTATGTAAAAGATGTTACAAATGAATATTTGTTTAAGTTTAATAAGCTTGTTTATTCAATAGGTGACTATATAAAATTTATGAGAGAAACTGGTCTATTTGAATTGTTACAAAATCATATTATTAATAATTTATATGACTATCTTTTAGGCGTTGAAGTAGGATTAGATTCTAATGGTAGAAAAAATCGTGGTGGTCATTTAATGGAAGATTTAGTTGAAGAATATATTATTAAAGCAGGATATAAAAAGAATGTTAATTATTTTAAGGAAATGTATTTAAGTGAAATAGAAAAGAAATGGAATCTAGATCTTTCAGCTATGTCAGGAAATAATATATCAACTAAAAGATTTGATTTTGTAATTAAAACTGCCAATCAAGTTTATGTTATTGAAACTAATTTCTATGCATCTAGTGGGTCTAAATTAAATGAAACAGCTAGAAGTTATAAAATGCTTGCTGAAGAATCTAAAAAAGTTGATGGTGTTACATTTATATGGTTTACAGATGGTTTAGGTTGGAAAAGTGCAAGAAAAAATCTTGAAGAAACATTTAATGAATTAGAAACATTATATAATATTGATGATTTGGATAATGGTGTCTTAAATAATTTAAAATAGGTTTACATATGGATAAGAAAACAAGAAAAGAACATATAGTACCACAAGCCCATCTTAGAAATTTTAGTTATAAAAATAAACAAACTGAAAAAGTATATGTTTTAGATAAAAATAAAGAAGAACCTTATCCAAGCAGTATTGATGACGTGGCTTGTAAAAGAGATTTCTATGAAGTTGATGATAAGGAAACAAATTATTGGGAGAAATGGTATGGAAAAATTGAACAAAATATCCCTATGATTTATAATTCAATAATTATTAATTCGAAATTTGCAGTTAACAATGGGAAAGTTATAAGTAACTATCTGAAAAAAGAATTATCTTTAATTATTATTACTCAACTACTTAGAACAGAGGTTTCTAAAGAGCATTTTACAAAAATGGGATTAGATATTACTCGAAATATGATTGATATACTGAAAAATGGGTTACAAGGATTATTATCGGATGAACATAATGCAATTTTAAATAAATATAGAGAAAATAAAGATTTTGTTTATTCTATTGCATTAGAACACTGGAATTCACAAAAATTTATTAGAAAAGCCCAAAATATATTAATGAATAAAGTGTGGATTATTCACAAAAATTTAAATTATGAAAAAGTTCCTTTTGTATCAAGTGATAATCCAGTTATATTGTATAATTTTTATACAAAGAAATTAGGTTTTGAATATAATGGATTGATAAAAGAAGGGACAATTATTTATTATCCAATTAATAAAGAATTATTAGTTGCGATATATCCTAATTTTAAGGGGTTAATTAAATATAGTGATACTATTGATTTTTTAAATGATAATAAATTTGTTATGAATTTTAATAAATCGAATTATGAACAATGCAAAAGGCAGGTTTTTTATTCTTTTGGGATTGATACATTGAATAAATGACAATATGACAATCGCTTGAGCCACTAACATTATTATTGTCATATTGTCATAAAAAGTATTTATAAATATCAAACTAACATTTTTAATTATCTTAAAGTTGGTTAAGGAAGTTAAAAAAAATTAGCATTTTATAGGAATTATGAGTAAATAATGTTAAAATAATATGCGAGGTGTTAATATGATTCCTAAAAGTATATCTGAACAATTGATGTATTCTACAGTGTTGATTGAAACAGAAAATGGAAAGGGAACAGGTTTTTTCTTTTCCTTTAAAATTGATGATTCCAAAAGTATTCCTGTAATAATTACAAATAAGCATGTTATTAACTATAATTCTAACCAAGATGTCTACATAACATTTCATACTAGAGAAAAACTGGAAGATATGGATAAAAATATTAGATGTCACATTAATGCTGATTGGATTTTTCATGATACACAAGATTTGTGCTTTTGTTTCTTTCAACCGATAGCAGGTCAAATTGAAAAAATTCATAAAACTTTACCTTTTTATATTTCTATAGAAGAAGATTTAATTTATGATGATGAAAAACTTAAAAACTTAAGTGCAGTAGAGGATATTTTAATGGTAGGATATCCAATAGGATTGTACGATATAGAAAATAATTATCCTATTTTTAGAAAAGGGATAACTTCATCTCACCCTGCTACTGATTTTAACAATAAAAATATTGGTTTAATAGATACTGCTTGTTTTCCTGGATCATCTGGCTCACCAATATTTATAATTAATGAAAATGGTTATTCTGATAAAAATGGAACAACTTATCTGGGCGCTAAAAGAGTAATATTTTTGGGGATTTTATTCTCTGGTCCAACATTTAATGCATCTGGTAAATTAGAAATTACTGAGATACCAACATCACAAAGCGCAACAATAAATACTCAAGTAATGGTGAATTTGGGATATTATGTCAAAGCTGAAGAAATTTATAATTTAAAAAAGAAAGCAATCGAGATATGTGAAAAAAACAATAATCAATAATCTGATTATGAGATAAACTTTTTATAATTATAATTCTTAATATATAATTTACTTATTTTAAAACATTAATAAAAAAATCAACTACCTTTTCAACTACCAAAATTTTAAACTTTACTTAAAATTATATTAAATAATTAATCTTATTTTATATTTGCTGTGGATTATTATTGTTAACCATGTGTGGTAGTTATATATATTTATTGTTTAGATAAAAAAACTAAAAAAGACAAGCAAAAATTATTAGAGATTTTATTGCCTGTGCTATATATATGATTTCAAATATAGAATAAATGAATATGAAGTAGCAAGAAAAAATTGTATAAAGTAAATTTAATGGTATAATATTAGTTGAACAAATAGCAATTAGTAGGATAGGAAGTGAATTATGGATCAAGAAAAGATAGGAAATTTTATTAAAGAAATTAGAAAAAAGAATAATCTTACGCAAAAAGATTTAGCAGATAAATATAATGTAACTTTTCAAGCAGTAAGTAAATGGGAAAATGGAAAAAATATGCCAGACATTTCTATTTTAAAAGAAATTTGTAAAGATTATAATAAAGATATTAATGAATTATTAAATGATAAAAAAATCCCTAAAAAATATAAATCCAAAATTATCTTTATGATAATAGCATTACTTATTATTGTTATTATAAGTTTAGGTGTCATTAACTTTATTAAAAAAGACGCAAAAGATAATAGTGATAATTTTCAATTTAAAACAATTAAAACAACTTGTGATAATTTTGAATTATCAGGAAGTATTGCATATGATAGTTCAAAAACTTCAATTTATATTTCCAATATTACTTATTGTGGTAAAGATAATGGAACGAAATATAAAGAAATTGAATGTGTTTTTTATGAAGTAGATGGTTTAACAAAAAGACAGATAGATAGTTATAAATATGATGATGGTGACATAACACTCGAAGAATTTTTAAAAAAAGTTAAGTTTAATGTAGATCATTATTCTAATTCTTGTAAAATGTATAAAGAAAATGCTCTTAGCTTAGAAATCAAAGCCACAGATAAAGAAAATCAAACAACATTTTATTCTATACCTTTAGTGTTAGAAGAAAATTGTAAATAAACAATTTCAACCTGAAGTTGAGATATTTCAACTTTCCCATTATAGTTATTTCTTATATAGATAGATATAATTGTAACTATGAAGGGAAGAAAATTATATGAATAAGAAAAAAATAATATTACTTATTATAATGGTCGTTTTGATATTAGGATTAGGAATTGGAGGATATTTTTTATTAGTTCATAAAGAACAAAGTAAAGATGCTTTAAGATTTAAAGAAGAATATGAGTCATTAAATGATACGATTAGAGAATCTGATGGTGCAAAGTATAATAATGTAAGTATTGATAAAGACAATCCTATTAAATATGTTTCAGTGGATGAAGCAATAAAATTATTAGATAGTAAAAAGGCAATAATATATGTTGGGGCAAATTGGTGTCCATGGTGTCGAAATATGCTTGATCCTATGTTAGATGTTGCCAAAAAATTAAATATAAAAACAATTTATTATTTAGAATTGGATGATGATAAATCTAATTACGAAATACAAAATAATGAATTAAAGCAAATAAATAAAGGATCTAAAAGTTATTATGAATTATTAGATAAATTAAAGGATTATTTAAGAGATTATGAATTAACTGATAGTGATGGAAAAACTTATTCTACTGGTGAAAAAAGAATATATATGCCATTTTTTATAACAATTAAAAATGGTGGTATAGTAGAGGCAAAAGGAATAAGTAGAACATTAGAAGATGGACAAACTAAATATTCTGAAATGACAGAAAAACAATATAATGATTTATATAATGACTTTTATGAAACATTTAGTAAAATATATACTTCTAGTAATACTTGTTCTGATGATGAAGAATGTAATTAAATGATTTTTATATAAAATCTATTTTTGACATAATATTTGAATATGACAAATTACAATTTTTATGAGTAAGATTATCAAATAAAATTTTAGGTGGCATTTAGGTGGCAAATTTCTAAAAATTTAGGAATTCGATTTAATCTAAAACGAAATAAAAGATTCAAATTCGGTTAAAAATAAATAAAAATGTTATAAAGAAGATAAAAAAGGTACGAAACTTTGATGCCCCCTGAAGGAGAGCAATATGCTCTCCATTTTTAATTTTACTTAAGTATTTACAGGGCTTTGCTTCATATGTATTTAACTTAATATATACTTTAGGTCTTAATTAAGTCTTATTTTTATATTATTTTAAATCATTTATAATACCTTTTGTAAGAATAATATTTTACTATTTGTTGGGGTTTTAAAACTAGATATAATATATCTTTATTCATAATAAAAGCTATCTACTATATAAAAATAATGTTATGTGATATAATTACTTCAAAAGATTATTTATGAAAAATAAAAGATATTTTAAATAAATAATATAATATTTAATAAGATAAATAGTAATTTGCAGAAATGGAGGAAATATGAAAAAAAGTCTAAAAATTACTTTAATTGTTCTAGGTGTTTTAGCTAGTGTTATTATGCTTGATACTTTACAAGCAAAAGTCTTTGATAATAGTCCCTTACTTAAGATAAGAGACAATTTAGATGGAGGAGCTCTCAATTATATTGATAAAGGAATATTTGTAGATCATTATCATTGTAATAATAATGAAAAAGTAACTACTTGGAAAGGAACGAAATTTGCTTGCTCAATGTTAGAGGAAAATAAAGAAACACAAGAAAATAATGAACATTCTTTTTATGGAAAAATAGTTGAATCCCACGCATCATATATCATAGTAGAACCAAAAGAAGATGAAGAAGAAAGGAAAAGTTCTGATAAATTTCATATTGATTTAGGGGAAAATAATGATGCAATATATGTGGTAGGTTCAAATATTAAAATTACTTATGTTGGTATTATTAAAGAATCTTATCCAGCTCAAATAAATGTAACAAAAATAGAATTAAAGTCTGTAGATAATTTTACTTTAATATTTAATAAAGAACCTGGTAAAGTAATGCATAATATAATAGATAAAAATAATAGCACCCAATATGATTATAATGTTTATAGTTATGAGGGAACCGTTGAAATAGCTATTAATAATAAAACATATACATTAGAAGAGGCTTTAAAGAATAATAAAATAACTATGGAGGAAATAATAGCAAAAGCAAATGAAGATTTAAATGAAAACAATATAACAGGCGATATGTATGAAGATGGTGGTAGTATAAGTTATCAATATAATAATTATACAATTATTAAATTTCATACTTTAGATGGAAATAGAGACGTATATATTAGAAATAAGGATTTAAACATAAATGATATTAATGATATAAAAAAGTAGATATTACAGAATAATAAACTTATTTTTTACTATACATTTGAATAAAGGTTTTGTCTTCATATTTATAGAATTTTGTCAGCTTTTTCTAACTAGAAAAATAGATATTAATGATTTACTTTTAAATACAATAGGAACACTATTAGAATTATTATTATATCGTATTTTATATAAAAAGTTTAAAAATTTAATGGTTAAATTTAGATAGTAAATAGTAATTTATAGGAGTGATATTTATGAAAAATATAGTTTTTATTAGAAATATCATCAAAAATTTTTTTATACTTATGATATTAACATTTGTTTTGATTAGAAATCAACAATTATATTTAAGATTATTTATATTGGTTTTTATATTATTAACTATTTGTAATACTATAAAAAATGTTTGCAACTTATTAAATAAGCCTAAAATTGCAAATCTTTTTCATAAACTATTTATTATTATTTTTATTACTTTTGCAATCTGTTTTTTAATCATTTGGAGTTATGTTGAAATTAAGAATAAACAATATTTATATTTAATATTTACAATTCCTTTTTGGGTATTTATAGTATATATAATTCATAAATATTTTTTAAGAGTTTCTAGTAATTCTAAAAAAAGTAAAAAGAAAAGTAGATTTAATTTTAAAATAATTGTTTCATATTTTTTAATGGCTAGTACCCTATTAGTTGGGATTATTTGTTTATTTGTTGGAATTAAAAATACTTACTATTCTAATAAAAAAACTAAAAGTTATCTTACTACAACAGCTTATTACAATAATTATGAAATATATGATTCAAATGATAAAAATAATACAACCTATCGTTTAATTTACATTTATGAAGTTAATGGTAATAAATATCAAATTAAAACAGATTATGGTAGTGGCTCTATACCCGATATGAATAGTAAAAGACAAATAAAATATAATCCCAATAATCCTAGTGAAGCTATATTTTTAGGAACAAATAAAAATAGTATGTTAATCTATTTTGGAACATTCTTTCTTTTAGGTAGTATGGTATTTATTTTAGGCTTTTTATATATTTTAGGAGTTTTTGATAAAATAAAAATTAACATTTTAGGTTTATTTATTGGAATAGTTTTTCTTATTATAGGAATAGGAATTATAGGTTTTCAACTAGGAGAGGGATTATCATTAATATCTATAATAAAGCAAATGGGATTTTGGACTTTAATACCTACTATATTTATAATTATCGGAATTTTTCAAATTATTAAATGTTTATTTTTTGAGAGATTAAAAATAAATAGTAAAAAAGGTAAATAAAACAAATTACAATTTATATGAGTAAGATTATCAAATAAAATTTTAGATAGCATTTAAGTATTAAAATTTAAAATAAACAAAATTATTTCCTAATTTATTTTAATTAAAAAAGGTATTTCTTAATACCAACTTAATTATCCAACTTAAATCACTTTTTTATATATAAATGTTTTTATCAATTTTAATATAACAATATGAGATTTATTTTTTCTTTTAACACTCTTGACAGGGATACCCCCTATACCCTATAATATAATACTGGTGATATAAATGAAAAAGAAGTGTGAAAATTGTACTAAATCAAAACACAGAACTTTAGAAGAAAAAAAAGATTTAACTAGAAGATTAAAAATTATTTCTGGACAAGTAAGTGGAATTGAGCAAATGATAGATAATGACCGATATTGTGATGAGGTATTATTACAAATAGCATCCACCACTAATGCTTTAAAGAGTTTAGGTAATGAAATATTAAAAAGCCACATGAAATCCTGTATGGTAGAGGAGATAAATGATGGAAATATAGATGCCGTAGATGATGTTTTTGCCTTATTTGGAAAATTAAAATGAAACAAATATATATAAAAATCGATGGTATGCATTGTAGTCATTGTGAAATTACTATAAGAAATACTTTATTAGAAATTAAAAATATTGAAAGTGTAGAATTTGATGGGAATATTGCTTGTATTAAGTATAAAGGAAAATTAGATAAAAATAAGTTAATAAATGCTATTTTAGCTAAAGATTATATCACAAAAGAGGAATATATAAATGAAGATATAAGAAACCTAAAAAATAATATTGAGTTAAAAGAATTTCTGATTATTACTTTCTTCATTCTCATTATAATATGGCTTATCAATAAATTATTTGGTTTTAATGTTTTCAATGCTATTCCAGCAATAGATAGTAATATAACTTATGGGATGCTTTTCATAACAGGACTTTTAACTAGTATTCATTGCATTAGTATGTGTGGGGCAATAAATTTAATGGCCACTATTAATGTTAGTTCCAAAAGGAATTTAAAAAATCCTATTCTTTATAATACAGGAAGAGTTTTATCATATACCATTATAGGAGGAATTGTAGGGCTTATTGGTAGTGTATTTAGTATTAGTAACACTATATCAGGATCTATTATTTTAATTGCTGCTCTCATAATGTTTTTGATGTCCCTTAATATGTTGGGAGTTATAAAGTTAAAAAGAATAAAGTTTTGCAATTTTAAAAGAGGAAAGCATAGTGCTTTTGTAATAGGTCTTCTAAATGGATTTATGCCATGTGGTCCATTACAGGCCATGCAAGTATATGCTTTATCAACAGGCAGTTTTATAAATGGTGCTTTGTCAATGTTTTTATTTGGAATGGGAACAGTTCCTCTTATGTTAGGCACAGGACTTATTCTAAATTTAGTAAAAGGTAAAGGTAAAATTATTATTAACAAAATCGCCTCGGTTCTTATTTTGCTTTTGTCCCTTGTAATGTTAAATAGAGCTTTATTAACATTTAACATAGATATTTTTAGTAGTTTTAATAATTATGAATCATTTACCGCATCAAAGATAGAAAATGGAATTCAAGTCGTCGAATTTGATTTATCTTACGACAATTATCAAGATATTATTTTACAAAAAGGTATTCCTGTAAAAATGATAATTCATGTCGATAAAAAATATCTAACAGGATGCAATAAAGAAATTATTATAAATGAATTTAACATAAAACAAGAATTAAAAGAAGGCGATAATATTATAGAATTTACTCCTAAAGAAAAGGCGACAATTACTTATACTTGCTCTATGAATATGATAAAAAATACAATTAAAGTAATTGATAATAAAGATTATTTTAAAGGAAGTGAGTGAAATGAAAAAACAAATTTTAAAAATTTCAGGTATGACTTGTAGTGCTTGCTCTAATCATGTTGAAAAGTATTTAAAAAAACAGGCTGGTGTTATAGATGTTTCAGTAAATTTAGTTTTAGGTCAAGCTCTTATTTATTATGAAGATAATATTAGTATTGAAACTCTTGGAAAATACATTAATGAATCAGGCTATAAATTTGATGGAGTATATAATGAACATGAAGAAACTAAAAAAGATAATAATAAAATTTATTTAATTATACTGGGAATTTTAATTATATTTATTATGTATATTTCTATGTCTCATATGATAAAATTACCAGTTATCCCATTTTTAAACATGAAGAAATATCCTATTAATTATGCCGTATCGTTATTTATACTTACAATTCCATATTTAATTTATGGCCATGATATTATTTTATCTGGTATTAAAAATCTAATTCATAAATCTCCAAATATGGATACTTTAGTAATGCTTGGAGTATTAGTTAGTTTTTTATATAGTACTGTTAATATGATTTTAATTATATTAGGTCATAATATGTTTATAGAAAATTTATATTTTGAATCAGTTTGTATGATTATTCTTTTTATTAAATTAGGGAGATTTATTGATAAAAATAGCAAAGAAAAAACAACAGAAGCTATTAAAGAATTAGTGCAAGTAACCCCAGAAAGTGCTTTAATTAAAACTAAAAATGGCGAAAAAGAAATTACTATCAATGAGGTTAAAATAGGAGATATTTTGATTGTAAAACCAGGAATGAAAGTCGCAGTTGATGGTAAAATTATAAATGGTTCAGCCCATTTTGATGAATCTTTTATTACAGGTGAGGCTAAACCAGCTAAAAAAGATATTGGGGATAATATAGTCGCCGGTTCTATTAATTATGATGGAATCGTAGAATATAAAGCTTTAAGAATTGGGCCTAATTCGACAATTTCAGAAATGGTACATTTAGTTTTAGAGGCAAGTAATTCTAAAATGCCTATATCAAGAATTGCAGATAAAGTAAGTTCTTATTTTGTCCCTCTTATTTTAGTAATAGCTATTTTGACTTTTATTATTTATATGATTTTAGGTGCTTCATTAAATGAGAGTTTAATTCATATGGTAACTGTGTTAGTAGTAGCTTGTCCTTGTGCTTTAGGATTAGCTACACCTTTAGCAGTTGTAGTTTCAATAGGAAATTCGGCTAAAAATGGAATCTTAATCAAATCTAGTGAAACATTAGAAATAGCATCTCATATTGATACCATCGTTTTTGATAAAACCGGAACTTTGACTTATGGAAATTTAAAAGTCAGTAAATTTTATAATTATTCAGATTATGATGATAAAGAACTTCTAAATATTGTTGCTAATATCGAGGCAAATTCCACTCATCCAATAGCAAAAGCTTTTACTAATTATAAGATTAAAGATTTAAAAGTTACTAATTATGAAGAGTTAATGGGTCTTGGTTTAACAGCCACAATAGCAGATAAAAAATATTATTTAGGCAATGAAAAAATATTAAAAAAAATAGTTAATAATTATAAAATATTTGAAAAAATATTAACTAATGATGGCAACAGTATTATTTATTTAGTTGAAGATAAAAAAATTATTGGCTTAATTGGAGTAAAAGATATAATTAGAAAAGAATCTAAACAAACAATTGAGGAATTAAAGGAATTAGGTTTAAATATTATTATGCTTACTGGAGATAATGAAACAACAGCTAAAATTATTGGTAAAGAACTAGGAATAGATAATATTGTTTCTAATGTATTACCTAAAGATAAAACAGAATATATTAAAAAATTAC
The DNA here is from genome assembly GCA_947581835.1 of uncultured Bacilli bacterium. Classification (GTDB taxonomy): domain Bacteria; phylum Bacillota_I; class Bacilli_A; order RF39; family UBA660; genus Caccenecus. The sequence goes on along the minus strand of CANPVV010000002.1, from coordinate 74,188 downwards.
ATACAATGGGTAAAAAAGTAGCAATGGTAGGAGATGGAATTAATGATGCTCCATCACTTGCAATGGCAGATATTGGTATTAGTTTTAAAAGTAGTACGGATATTGCTACTAATTCCGCCAATGTAATTATTAATAATGATGATATTAATCGCATTTTAACATTTTTTACTATTGGCAAGAAGACTTTAAATAATATAAAAGAAAATTTATTTTGGGCATTTTTCTACAATATACTAATGATTCCTCTCGCAATAGGGCTATTTAAAAAGTTTGGTTTAGAAATAAATCCCATGATAGCTAGTGCTTCAATGATGATTTCTAGTTTATGTGTAGTGTTTAATGCTTTAAGATTAAAAAAAATTAAATTAAGGAGAGATTAAATATGTTTAATAAAAAAGAAGAAATAAAAATAAAAGTTGATGGTATGAGTTGCACTCATTGTGCAAGTAAGGTAACTTCTGCATTAAAAAATATAGATGGTGTAAAAAAAGTGAATGTTGACTTTACTAAAAAACAAGTAACTATCATTAGTAACAAAAAAATAGATGAAAAAATAATAAAAGATATGATAGAAGATTTAGATTATATTTATTTAGGAATTGTGAATGAATAATCATGAAAAAGTTAAGTTTAATTGCAGTTTTATTTATAAGTATATTTGGATTAATTGGCTGTGGAAATAATACTTTAGAAAAACAAAAAAATGATGAAAATGCCTCAGCTGGATTAAAAGAAATTACTGGAAAAATTTATCAAGCCGAAACAAATGAAGATGGTAATATCATCATCAATAAGGATAAAATAACTGAAGAGGTAAGTTACTATAGTTATGAATATGATGGTGTAATAATTAGTCTTTTGGCAGTAAAAGATGAAAATGGTAAATTCCATGTCGTTATCAATACTTGCGGGTCTTGTGGAGGCTCACCTTATGCTTATTTTGTTCAAGTAGGAAATAAAATACAATGTCAAAATTGTGGGAGTACCTTTTTAATTACGGAACTTGATAATTTAAAAACAGATGGGTGTAATCCGATAGGTATCAAAGAGTTAGAGGAACAAGAGGATAAGTTTATTATTGATCATGAAGAAATAGAGCAATATAAAGATAAATTTGAAAATTGGTTAGGACCTACTAATTAATAAATTATAATTTAATGAGCAAACAATATATAAAGTTTGCTTTTTTTATAGTATAATTTTAATAAAATAAATAGTAATTTAAAGAAAGAATTGGAGAAATATAATATGGCGAATGAAAATAAAAAAGATTTTAATGCAATGATGAGAAATAATAAAGATATGCCTAAAATACAAATTGTTGAAGATGAAAAAACAATAAAAAAGTATGGTGGAACTAAAATGTTTTTTGCCCCACCAATTTATTATGATGAGTTAATGAAAAAAGTACCTAAAGGAAAACTGATTACAGTAAGCAAAATGAGAGATTATTTAGCAAAGAAAAATAATGCCGACTTTACTGATCCAATGACCTCAGGAATATTTGTTAATATTGTTGCTTGGGCTAGTTATCAAAGGAATGAAGACATTACACCATATTGGAGAACTTTAAAAAGAGATGGTGAACTCAATACTAAATATCCAGAAGGAGTAAAATTACAAAAAAGATTACTTGAAGAAGAAGGACATACGATTATTAGAAAAGGTACAAAAAATATAAAATATTATGTTAAAGACTTTGAAAAAAGTTTAATAGAATTATAATTCAAATTACAATTTAGGAGTGTGATTATATGGCTACAACAAAAGAGTATAAAGATTTTGTATTGGAACAATTAAACTTATTAGATAATATTACTTGTAAATCAATGATTGGAGAATATTTACTTTATTTTAATGGAATATTATTTGGTGGAATATATGATGATAGATTACTTGTTAAAATAGTAGATAGTAATAAAAAATATAATGTGAAAGAATCTATTCCTTATGAAAGTGCTAAACCTATGTATTTAGTTGATGATATAGATAACAAAGAAACATTAAGAGATATAGTATTAGCCACTTGTAAAGATTTATCAATTAAAAAGTAATACAAATTACAATTTATATTAGTATCAAATAAAATTTTAGACGGCATTTAGGTGTTAAAATATAGTTTTTTAATTTAAATTGTACTATAATATCAAATAAAGACTATATTAATGCAAGTAATCAAAAATATGTAACAATAAGTAAAAGCTTGTAAGAGATAATTTTAGTATAATAGTACTGAAAAACAAATACTAATTTGTATTAATTAAATAAATAGTAATTTGAAGGAGTAAAAATGAAAAACTTATTATTAGGAAATTCTTTAATAAACCAATTTATCCAAGTTATACCAATAACTTTATTTATAGGAATATTTTATATTATTATTAGAATTATTTATTTAAAAAAGAAAAGGCTACAAATAAACTATAAGCAAGAACTATTATATTTAGTTTTTATCTGTTATATAGTAGGACTATTCAATTTACTATTAGTACCAAGTAATTTTTGGAGTAGAATATGGCATTTAATATTTTTGGGATTTAGTGAAAATCCTTTAGTGGGTAAGTTTGAATTTTCTTATAATTTTGTTCCTATTTTTTATAAAGTTATTACAGGTAAGTATTTACTCGGTAATTGGGTAATAAAAATGATAATTGGAAATGTTTTAATGTTTATTCCTCTTGGAGTGCTATTACCTTTATGTGTTAAAAAAATAAATAATAAAAATATTCTTCTTTATGCAATTTCAATTCCCTTAATTATTGAGATTTTGCAACCTTTTATAGGGCGAAATTTTGATATAGATGATATAATAATGAATTTTTTAGGAATTATAATTGGATATTTAATTGTAATTTATACCAAAAAATTATTAAAACAAAAATAAATAGTAAAATTCGTATTAAAAGGTAAACAAATAAAAAAGCTAAATTTATATATCCAAGTAATGATATTATTTTGAAATGATTATCTTAAACAAGTAAAATTAACAATTTATGTTAGTAAAATACATAACTCTACTAACTGTAGGTGTTAAATTTTGTCTTAATGTTGTATAGTTGCTTTTGAAAGGAGCAAAATATATGAATCAAGAAAAAATTGGAAAATTTATTGCAACTTGTAGAAAAGAACAAAATCTAACCCAAGAGCAACTTGCCGAAAAATTAGGAATAACTTATAAAGCAGTATCTAAATGGGAGTGTGGAAAAGGATTACCAGATGCTTCTATTATGATTGAATTATGTAAAATTTTAAAAATTACTGTTAATGATTTACTTAGTGGAGAAAAGGTTGATAAGGAACATTATCAAAAAAAGTTGGAGCAAAATATTATAGATACAATAGACTATACAGATAAAAAAGTAGCTGATAAAAATAAAAATATAGCCCTGATGATTATGTTTGCAGGTCTAGGTTTGACTTTTATCGCCTTTACAATATTTTCTAGTGAATCATCATGGGGTTCTATTTATTCTATAATTGGATTAGTTATATCTTTAGTTGGTTTTTCTAAAATTAATAAGAAAAAGTCTTATTTAAAAAGATTATTATATAGTTTTTTATATATAACTTTATTATTTGTAGCTTTATTAATAATTGATTACTCTAATGTTGTCCTAAATAAAGTAGCACCAAGATTTTCCTATTTAAAAGAAACTGGAGATACCATGATTATTTATAAAGCACCTTTTTATAATGTTTATCGAATAAATAGAAATACTAAAAATGAATACTACATAATAGATACAAAAAGAAAGTACACTGAAAGAACTGTACCAATATCACCATTTAATAGAGATAAATCAGGAATTGAAAATTTAATACAATACAAAAATAAATATGTTGGTAACAATAGTAATGATAGTCATTTGATTGATAATTTACCACTTGCTCAATATGGATATGTATTTGAAATTAATTCTGAAAATTTAGGACTTACTATTGATTATCATATTACAGATTGGTTTATTAATGAAAATCTATATTTAGAAAAATCAATACTATATAATTCTGTATCAATATTTGCTTTAATAGATAATGTGGAACAAATTACTTTTAATTTTAGTGGTAATACATATACAATAAGTAGAAAACAAATTAAAGAATTATATCCTAATTTTAAAGATATAATTGATAATGGAATTAATAAAAACAATTTCAATAAATATTTAGAAAATAAAATGAACGACAATGATTTTGTGGAAAATATATTTAAAAAACTATTTGCTAATTAAATTAACAGGTTTATTTATAAGATTATCAAGTAAATTTTAAGTAGTATTTAAATAACTTTTTTCTAAAATTATTCTAAAATAAGTAATTAACTTTAATCTAAAATGAAAAAAACTTAAATTGTAAAATATTACTCTTTTTTTGTAAAGCATTAATATTTAATAAATCAAATTTTATATGATTATGATAAAATTACATTAGGAAATATCACTATAGATTACAAAGGATTTCCAAGAAAAAGGTGATAACATGGATAATTTAAATAATGGAAGTGTTGTTGATTTTGATAAAATTACAGATTATCAAAAAGCAGCTAGAGATTTTGCTGAAGGCAATAAAGAATTAGAAGAGTTATTATTAAACTGTTTTAGCAAAAGAATTAAAACTATTGCCTGTTGTGGTGGCCATGAAGATAAAAATAGAAAACCTTATATTTCATTTTTGTATTCTTTAGAAAATGAACAATTAATTTATGCGATAATATCTAAATTAAAAGATAGTGGTTTTTGTTTTAGATATAATAAGCTCGCAAATGGAAAATCCTTTTTTAGTATTGAAGAAAGTCAGTCATTTAATTTTTATAAAGCATCGGCATTATTTAGTGATATAAATAATGTTATTAATTCTTTTGAAATTGGAAAAGATTATTATGAAGAACTTCCTAAAGATTTGCAAAAATATGGTTCTATTATCAAATCATCAGAAAATGATGAATTCTTAAAGATAGATAATACCTCAGATTATTTTCAAATGTGTTATGAAAAATTACCAGATGGATATGAATATACAATGTTTACAAGTGATTCATACTACAATAGTGTTGCCGAAAAAGAAAATTTTACAAAAATTTCAATAATGGGAAAATTTCCTAGTTATAATTTGAAAGTCCCTAATCGCGAAATGGCTATTCAAAGCTTAAATGGCTTAGCAACTAATATTCAAACTTTTGAGAATAAACAAGAAAAAGTATCAAATATTGACCAATTTCAACAAGTAAAACCAAATGAAGAAGAATTAAAAATAGGTTTTGTATATGATGAGATAACTAGAAATAATCCCCTTATAAATCATTTAAAAGTAAATCCCGGCGATAGTATTGAAATTATTTCCCAAAAACTTATGTTATGTAGAAAAAAAGGAATAAATGCTTTTGCCATATTTAATGGAATTGAAATGAATAATTATAATATTGATAATCCCCAACAAATAATTGATGCGTATAATCAAAGTAGAAATAAATTAAGTGAGACTAAGGTTAAAAAAGAAATAAACCAAGAGGCAACAGAAGAATTTAACCAAGAGTTAACAACTCAAAATAAAGCATACGAACATTTTATTAATATGCGTGATGCTCAAAGAGAACAAGATAAATTAACTAGGCAACAACAATTAGAACAATTATCCCAACAAGATATACAACAAATTGGAGGCATGGGTAGAAGTGAATGAAGAATTTAAAAATGCTTATAAAACTTTAACATTAAATGAAAAAAGAAACCAATTAAGTAATGAATTAATGTTAATAGGCCAATTAATTAAAAATATGGAAACTTCATTTGGTGTTCAATCAATATTAAATGTTAAAAATTATGATTCCCAAAATGATTCTAATTTATCAGAAAATGAAATGTTAGATTTTATATATGAAGACGTCTATAATATTGAAAAAGAATTATTAACAGCTTTTAAAATTATTTCTTCAAAAAATAAATAATCTTCTCTTAATAATTTTAGATAACTATCTTTAAAAAAAGTTATACATAATAGATATAAAAATAAACTTTAAATAATAAAACCTTAAAAAACAAATAAAAACAAAAGTAAACCTTTAGTATGTTTAAAAAATAGACTATAAATGTTATATTTGTTCTTGAAAGGAGCATATTATGGACCAAGAAAGTATAGGAAAATTTATAGCCCAATGTAGAAAAGAACAAAACTTAACTCAAGAACAACTTGCCGAAAAATTAGGTATTACTAAAAATGCTGTAAGTAAATGGGAAAGAGGAATATGTTTGATGGATATGTCTTTACTTAAGCCTCTTATTGAAATATTAAAAGTAAGTATAAATGACATACTAGCTGGCGAAATTATAGAAAATAAAGATATAGAAAAAAAGAGTGAAGAAAATATCATTAAATTAACAGAATTAGTAAATTTAAAATCGATGAAATATGGAATTATTGGTATGGTTTTATTTTCTATTATTTTAATGTTAATTTCATTTTTTAAAGATACCCCTCTAGCATCTATTGTTAGTTTATTATGTGCTTATAACTGCATTACTTTTTTAAGTCGTTATAAAATAAGAAAAGATAAAACAGATTTATTTACTGGTATTATGTTTTTTATTGCTGTTATTTGTAATACTATCGCCTTTATACTATTATAAATTCTAATTCTATCAATTATTTCTAAAAATTATTAAATTTAAAAGTCCTATAACCTAGGACTTATTTTTCACCTTTATTTCCTTATAAGTAATTCCTAATATTAAAGGTAAGCTTAAAACTAAAGGAAATACATATCTAAAGTAAGTATTAACTGGACCTGCCACCAAAATTAAGACTAAAGCCAAAGCCGGCATAAGTAATGTTATAAATCTTTTTTTATGTAAAACTATAAATAAACATAATAAATAAAAATATACCCAAACAACAAATCCAATATTTACTAAAGAACCCAACACAGGAATATATGGATAAGACACTCCAATAGAACTTAAAGTATTTCTAATAAAAGATAAATCATTATAATGATAATTTAAATTACTTTCTATTAATCTCTTATCATAATTATAATAAAGATACCAATTAGATGTATTAGGATAAAAATAACCATAAACAGTATTAATTGTAGCATCAAAATAAACTCCTGGATGTCTTAAAAAACATTTAAACCAAACTTGAAAATATTTTATTAAATCTTGAGTTGTCGTATCTTTATTAAATTCATTTTTTACAGGATCAGAAATATTAGGTTTATATCTCGATGCCAAAGTCTCATAATTAAGTATTTTATCAATAATTTTTTTCTCTTCACTATTTATATCATCAGGATAATATTTAGCATATCTTGCAGTTTGTTGAAAAGGAATTGATAAAGTCTCTCTAATACTACCATTTGTAATATGCATCACAGGAAGTAAAATTTTATTATGACACTCATATCCAAAAACACTTAAAAATAAAGTTAAAGCAAGCATTTTTCTTTTATCCTTTAATAAAAATAAAAGGATAGGAAAACTAAGTAAAATCATATAAATACCATTATTACGAACAAGCATCATAAATAAAATTAATAAACCTAAAGTAATATAATTAATTAAATCATATTTTTGATTAGTTAAAAGTTTATGTAGCTCAATTAAATAAAATACTAGTAAAGCCCCAAAAAAGGTATCTTTAACACTACTCATCGCATAAAGTGGAAAAACGGGAACTAAAGCAAACAAAATAAGTGTTACAAACTGAAAAATCAAAGGAACTCCTAATTTTTTTAAATAAACCAACAAATAGGTTATAGCACTTATTACTAAAAATAATTGAAAAGTAGTAAACATAAATAAACCAATATTAATACTTCCCATATCATAACCAATTTTAGCAAAACCTCCTAATATTGCTGTATGAAAAATAGGGTGATGATTTGTTATTAAAACATTTTTATCAATTAAATTAACTCCTTCAATATAATGAGTAGGTAAACCAAAATACTGCTTTATTTGATTTGAAGGGTCTGGTGATAATATTCCTGGATAAAAACTAATTATATAAGGACTCCAAGCAATTAAAATAGTAATAATAATAGTTTTATAAGGGTGTTTCTCATAATAACTAACAAACTTATGAAAAATATTAGGTATTTTAATTTTATTTAAATCTAATTCTTGAAGACATTTCAAAACTAAATTTAAAAGTACTTTTAAAAAACTATAATAACAATAATATTTAATTAAAGAAATAATAACTAAAATAATATTACCAGTAACTAAAGCCGAAGAACCAACAATACTATAACTAAAACCAAAAACTAAAAAGAAGGAAAAAACTAAACTTAAAATATTATAAGCTTTATAAGTTTTTAAATCTTTAAATTTATTATAAAAAATAATTAAAGCAATAGTAAGCATTAAAAGTAAGAAAAAAGTTGTATTAGAATAACTAAATTTAATTAAATTTTTAATTTCAAATTTATTTATCTTTTCATAAACTATAATCATTTCTTTTAAAATAAATTCACTATATATAGATAAGGTTGTTAATATACTTAGAATAAATATCTTTAATTTCGACATTTTTTTCATCCTTAATCACCTAAAAATAATTTATCATAAATTATAATATTCTTCAAGTAAGTTTAAAGGGTTAATAAAAAAAGTAATAAAAATTTATAAGTAAAAACATTAATAAAATATTTAATAAGCCTTTTAATAATACATTTAATTTTCTAATTTTTAATTCTTTTTCATTTCAAAAATTATATCTCTAAGTTCCATAGCTCTTTCAAAATCAAGATTCTTAGCAGCCTCTAACATTTCATTTTCTAAAGTTGCTAATACATTTTCTTTTTCTTTCTTGGTCATTTTTTCTTTTTTAACTGTTGCCTCTATCTCATTAGATACTACTTCTTTTATTTCTTTTTCAATAGTTTTAGGAGTTATATTGTGTAGAATATTATATTTTTCTTGAATTTCTCTTCTTCTTTTAGTTTCTTTTATCGCATTTTCCATTGCATCACTTACAGTATCGGCATACATAATAACATGACCATTTTGATTACGAGCGCATCTTCCAATTGTTTGAATTAAACTTCTTTCACTTCTTAAGAATCCTTGTTTATCAGCATCAAGAATACAAATTAAACTAACCTCAGGAATATCTAAACCTTCTCTTAAAAGATTAATACCTACAATACAATCATAAGTTCCAAGTCTAAGTTCTCTAATAATTTTTAATCGTTCAAGCGTTTTAACCTCACTATGAAGATAAGCTACTTTTATTCCCATCTCTTTTAAATAATTAGTTAATTCTTCAGCCATCCGTATAGTTAAAGTAGTTATTAAAACTCTTTCATTTAAAGAAATACGTTTTTTAATTTCATTTATTATATCATCAATTTGACCGACTGTTCCTTTAATTTCAATTGTAGGGTCTAATAATCCTGTAGGTCTTATAATTTGTTCGGCGTATAAATTATTAGTATGTGCTAACTCATAATCACCAGGTGTTGCTGAAACATATATAGCTTGATTTATTTTTTTCTCAAATTCACTAAAATTAAGAGGTCGATTATCTAAAGCACTTGGAAGACGAAAACCATAATCTACCAAAGTTTGTTTTCTCATTCTATCACCATTATACATACCTCTTACTTGGGGTAAAGTAACATGGGACTCATCTACTACGAGTAAAAAATCTTTAGGAAAAAAGTCAATTAAACAAGTTGGAGTTTCGCCGGCTCCTCTTAAAGCTAAATGTCTTGAATAATTTTCTACTCCATTACAAAAACCTGTTTCTTTTAACATTTCTAAATCATAATTAGTTCTTTCTCTTAAACGTTGTTCTTCAATTAACTTGCCTTCTTCTTTTAATTCTTTTAGTCTTATTTCTAATTCTTCTTCAATTCTGCGACAAGCTTCTTGTAATTTTTCAGGTGAAGTAACAAAGTGACTTGCTGGAGATATAGTAATGGTTTTTTTATCAGATATTATTACTCCCGTTAAAGGATCAAAAGTAGAAATTCTATCAATGGTATTTCCAAATAATTCAATTCTAATTCCATGATCATGTTCATTAGATGGAATAATATCAATTATATCTCCACGGCATCTAAAAGTTCCTCGATGAAAATCTAAGTCATTGCGTTCATAAGTCATATCTATTAAATGATTCATTATATCATTTCTTTTTATTTCTTGATTTATATTTAAAATTAACATTGATTTTTCGTATTCTTCTTTTTCACCAATACCATAAATACAAGATACAGAAGCAACTACAATTACGTCATTATAACTGATTAAACTACTTGTAGCGGAGTGTCTTAATTCATCAATTTCATCATTAATGGAAGCATCTTTTTCAATATAAGTATCACTTGATGGAACGTAGGCCTCTGGTTGATAATAATCATAATAAGATACAAAATATTCAACATGATTGTTTGGAAACAATTCTTTAAACTCACTGTACAACTGTCCAGCTAAAGTCTTATTATGAGCTAAAACTAAAGTTGGTTTATTCACTTCTTTAATCACATTGGCAATTGTAAAAGTTTTTCCAGTTCCTGTTGCACCCAGTAAAACCTGCTCTTTCTTGCCATTTTTAATTCCTTCCACCAACTCTTTAATAGCCTCTGGTTGGTCTCCACTTGGTTTATATTTTGATACTAAATCGAACATAATTACCTCCTCACTATGATTACTATTAACCTAAAAATTCGTACTTTTGGCTTAAAATTTGTATTTTGAAACAAATTTTTTTAACCGATTTTAGCCAATTTTTGGCTCGTTACGAATAAAAAACGCATTAAAGTCACAAAAATATTACCCTTAAATAAATGCTAATAATCATAGGTGTTTTTACTTAAAATATTTTAACACTTTAACATATATAAAACAAGAACTTTGGTTATGTTCTTGTTATTAGTATTAAATCTTTTTTTAAGATTATTATATAAATTGATTAACTAATAAATTAGTAGCTATTCCATTTTTAACATTTTATTCAACCTTTTCACATACATAATTACTTAAACTACATTTCATTTTATAACTTTTTCTAACATCGCTACCAACTCTATAAACACTAGCTGAAAGGTATATGAAATTATTTTCGATTTTATTAAATTGAGTTATACATAAATCTGTATCTACATTAGAAGTATCAAAATTTATTTGCTTTTTATCTACCTTTTCTTTATTAAGCTTATATTCATAAATATCATAATATCTTACTAAATATAATTTATCTTCATAAAATAAAGTGTATGCTTCATCTAAAAGATTTTCAGATTTATCTGAAGGTAACTCATCTAACAAAATATAGTCATCAATTTTAGAATTAATTTTATAATATAAACTATCTACTTCACCAGATTCATTTTCACCTGTTTTAATAATTTTATAAGCCATTAATTCTTCACCATCTATAAAATCGTAATAAAGGCCTTTTTTATTATCTAATTGATAATGTTCATAATCAGGAAATAATATCTCTTCTTTATCCAATTTCTTTATTACTGTAAAAAATAAAATAGTTAAACAAATAAATAAGATTATTCCAAATATTATATATTTCTTTTTTGACTTCATACTGCTCACCTAATTGCATTATATCATAATTTTATATTAATACCAAGTTCTTTATTTTCCAGAGCATCCTAAGTCAATATAAGAACTTACATATTTTTTTAAACATTTCTCTAAATTTTAAATTAATATTACCAATTGATATATTTTCTTATCTTTTTTAAATTGAAATGTCCATCTTCGTTTATTATTTTTCAAATATTTTATTGTTAATTTTATATCCATTAATTTTCCTCCTATCCATTTAAGTCATTAAACTAATTATCAAAAGAATTTCTAAGAATTTTATATAATTTACCTATTTTTAAAACACTAGCCTTTTAACCTCCTTCATAAACTTTTTTTCTAAATATCTCTTAATTATTTACTTTGATAATTATGATTAATGGCTTTCACGCATAAAGAATATCAATTTTTTAAAATAAAATCTAATGTGCGATTTTTTAAATTACAGACTTGACAATCTTATAATTTTTATATTATTATTTGCATTTCTATTTAAAACAACGTCTAATACTATATTTACTTCATTTAATTTTTTTTAAGTAATAATTTTTACTTTTTTTAATGTCCCTCTTTTAAAAACATTGTATTAATGATAAAATTAATTAGGTGATAACAATGTATTTAATAGCAATATTAGTAGGTAAAATAACAATATTAGTAGGTAAACTTTTTAAAAGAGGCTCATCTCTACCCGGTAAAATTGCTTTAAAAATAGATAAAAATCTTTTAGCTAAACTAAAATATCCCCAAAATCGTATTGTAATAACTGGTTCATCAGGTAAAGGTACAACCTCTAGTTTAATTGCCAAATCTTTAACTAAAAATGGTTATAAAGTTTGTCATAATAGCACTGGTTCTAATCTATCTTTTGGAATAACAACTTCTCTTATTAAATGTAGTTCTCTAACAGGTAAAATAAAAACTGATTATCTTGTATTAGAAATAGATGAACGCTACAACAAAGAGGTTTTAACAAGTATTAATCCTACTTTATTAGTTATAACAAATTTAACTAAAGATCAACCACCCCGTCAACACACAATTGATATAGTTTATAAAGATATAATAAAAAGTATTCCTGAACAAACTAAAATACTAACCACAATGGATGATCCTTTTCTTCGCTATTTAAATAAAGATTTACCCAATGAAATAAACTATTTTAGTCTTAAAGAAAATAAATATTCTTATCATAATCAAATTTTTGAAAATTTAAATACTACCACTTGTCCTAACTGTGATTCTAAATTAATTTATGATTATTACAACTTTGAAAACTTAGGTTCTTACCACTGTTCTAATTGTGATTTTTCTTATTATGAACCAGATACTATTGGTAAAAATCTTGATTTAGAAAAAGAAACAATTGAAATTGATAATGAAATTATTAATCTAGGTAGTGATACTTTATATCAAGCTTATAATGTTGTATCTGCTTTTGCTGCTTTAAAACTATTAGGCTTATCAAATAAAAAGATAAGTACAACTTTAAATGAAATTAATACTTATAAAGATGAATACTTTGATTATCAAAATAAAAAATTTCGTTATTTTAACTGTAAATCTGAGAATGCGACAACATTTAATAGTGCTATCTTTAAAATAAAAGATGATAAAGATTTAAAAGATATAATTATAGGTTATAGTATTATTAGTAAAAGATATCCTCATACAGATGCATCTTGGTTATATGATATTGAATTTGAATTATTAAATAATAAAAGTCTTAATAATATTTATGTTTGTGGCTTACAAAAACATGAACTTGAAACTCGATTAATTCTTGCAGGTATTCCTAAAGCTAAAATAATTATTAAAGAAGATTTACCTTCTATGAAAGAAGATATATTAAAAAGTAAATCTTTAAAAGTTTATTGTTTATCTCATTATGATTATGGAGATATCTTTAAAAATACATTTAAGGAGGAAAACTAATGAAACTAAAAATAGCCCACTTATTTCCTAATGAATTAAATCTTTATGGAGAAAATGGTAATATTAAAGCTTTAACCTTTTTATTAAATGAATCTAATATAGCATATGAATTAATAAATATTAATTTAGAAGATAAAATAAACTTTAATGAATATAATTTTATTTATATAGGTAGTGGTAGAGATATTTATTTAGAAAAAGCTAAAAAAGTTTTATCTAAATATAGAGAAGAAATTTTGAGTTATTTAAGACAAGATAAAATATTTTTAGTAACAGGTAATGCTTTAAGTATATTTGATTTTTTAAATCTTTATGAATTTACTAAGTTAGATAATTATCAAGTGGGTAATACTATTTCTACAACCTCATTATGCAATGGTAAAATAAAAGGTTTTCAAAATACTAACTATTTAATTAAGAGTACTGATAATTTAATTTTTAATTTAGAAAAAGGGATGGGTAACAATAATACTATGCTTGAGGGTTATAAATATCATAATTTTTATGTTACATCGCAAATTGGTCCTATATTAGCTTTAAATGAAAATCTAAATAAATATTTTGTTGAATTATTAAAAGGTAATAAAGAATAGTTAATAAAATAATTGTATATTTAAAAATATTATGTTAAAATTTAATTAGTAGAGCGTTAGGAGCAAACGTCTACTATCTATCGATAATGACGCTTACACTTACATTATTAGAGTTACTCGCAATAATAATGACTGGTGTTTGCGCCTTTTTTCGTTTACTCGAAAGCAAACAAATTATATAGTTTAAAATTTCTTTTAAGCTAACTAATAAATCCATATCATTTCCTTTCTCCAAAACCCCCTAAGAAGTTTTGTAAGGGAGGCAATAAATATGTCAGAATTAGTAGACGCAAGTCCTAACGCTCAAGATACTATTATAAATAATAAATAAGAATAATCAAGAAATTTCGTTCGACAAAATTCGACAATAATAAAAACTATTATTATAAATAGTTTCTAATGAGTATTATTTATGCTTTTCTTTTTTAATTATTTTTTTAATTTCTAATAAAATTTCTTCGTCTGTTAATTCTAATGCTTCTACTAATTTAGCAAAAGTGTCTAATTGTGGAATATTTAAGTCATTTTCAATTCTAAAAATGGTTTTTCTATCTAAATCTGTCATATTTTCTAATTTTTCTTGACTTATCTTTTTACGTATTCTATATTCTTTAAGCATATAATCGCCTCTGTCAAAATAATACCAAATATGCCCCATTGCAGCCTTGACAAATTTGCCCCAATATGGTATTCTAATATCATAATATGAGACAAATATGTCTCAATAAATAATCATATCTTATTAATTTATAAAATAACATAAGAGAAAATTTTAAGAGAGGAAGTTATAAAAATGAAATTTGAAAAATTAAATGAAAGTAGTGGAAAAGGTAAAATAATGTTTTTGTATGGTTTTTTAATGTGTGCTGTACTTCTTATTATAATAAATTTGTTTTTAACTAAAGCTAAATATAAAGTAGTTGATAGTGCAAAGTTAGTTAATTCTACAATTAACTATTCAAATGCAGATTTAAATGTTATTGCTATGTATAAAAAAGAATACGATGCAAGTGAATATGAACCAATAGATTCAATACCAATAGGAAAATATGAATTAAGTAATGATAGTTATTGCAAAGTTCCAGATAGTGAAATTCCTATAAAAGATAAAATAACTTTTGATGGAGAAGAAGTAAATATAAAAATAAATAAAAAAGGAACAAAATGTTATATTTACTTCAATGAAATTAAAATACCAACAGTACAAGATACATTGGCAAAATTTCCTGATTTAGAGTTATCTAATGATGAAGATTGTCCAGTAATTGATCAAACTACAGGTCAACCAAATAATGCTATAACTAAACCAATTACTGATAAAGATTTGTTATGTAAAGGAGTAGATGATTATGGAGAAACATACTATATTAGAGGTACGACTGAAAAAAATTGGGTAAAATTAGGAGAAACATATTGGCGAATAATAAGGATAAATGGAGATGGAACAATAAGGTTGATTTATAGTGGAAGTGGAACTGCCGCTACAACTGGGCCTAAAACTGTGGCTTTAACTAGTAAAGTATTTAATACTTGGTCTGGAGATAATGCATATGTAGGATATATGTTTGGAAAAACTGGTCAAGCTAAAAAAGCAGAAGATGATACAGCATATAATGCTACTCATGCAAATGAAGAAAAAAGTAGTATTTTGACAGAAATAATGAATAATTGGTATAACAATGATGGTATATCAGAAGATGCTAAGAAATGGTTAGATGGTGAAGCAGGTTTTTGTGGAGATAGAACACCATATGCAAGTAATTCTTCTGGCAGTCTAATTGATAAAACAAATTATGGTTATGGAGGTATTAATACATATTATGGTCCACGTTTACGAATTGAAATAGATAAAAAACCATCTTTTAAATGTCCACAGATAGATAAAGATTTGTATACAACTGAAGACAGTAATAGAGGAAATAGAAAATTACCAATTCCAGTAGGCTTAATAACCGCTGATGAAATAATGTTTGCAGGTTCAGGTTATGGCGCGAGTTATACTAACAGAAGTTATTACTTATATACAGGTGAATATTATTGGACCATGTCTCCGTTTTTTGCTACAAGTGCTCTCGTGTTCTATGTGGATAACACTGGTGGCTACCTTGGCGGGCACAACGTAGGCAATGCTAGTGGTGTTAGACCAGTAATAAACCTCAAAGCCGATACCCCATTTGAAGAAGGAGGAGAGGGTACTTCTTCTAAACCTTTCACAGTAAAACTAGATTAATACTTCTCTTGCCTTTAGTGCTTATTATCTCTATCTAAAGGCAAGTTATATTTTTATTACTTTATATTGATAGTTTCTTAAAAAGAAGCTATCTTTTTACTTTAAAAACTTCTAATAATTTGTTATTATATACCTAAAGAGGTGATAATTATGTTAGTATTTCAAGAATTACCTAAAAAAGATACAACTATTATTTCAACTAATTATAATTATCATGATGATATAATCTTTTTTTTAAATAATAATGCTGAGGTAATAACTAAAGACAAAAAATATTATATAAATGGTATACCTCAGCCATTATTAAAAGAATTTAATCTTCTTGATTTACTTTCTAAACCTAAATTAACTAAACAAGATGAACTTAAATTAACAATTTTATCTTCTCTTGATTATCAGAAAAATATCTTTGTGTTTGTAAATGTTTTAACATTTTTAGATTATGAATTTAAAATGCATATAATTAACTTTTTAAAATTAAATAAAAAAATAATTGTAAACTATACTACAGATATTGAAGAAACTTTGTTTTTAGATTATTTAATAGTAATTCATAATCAAGAGATTATTATTGAAGGAAATACTAAATCTGTTTTAAAAGAGGAAAAAATATTTAAAAAATTAGGTTTGAATCTGCCCTTTATTCTTGATTTATCTATTGGTTTAAAATATTATAATTTAGTTAATAAAGTTTATTTTGATGCTGAAAGTTTGGTGAATGATTTATGGAAGTAATGCGGATTATAGATACTAAAACACCTGGCTTTATCTATGGGCTTATGGGTAATATTAATTTAACTACTAACCATCATAATTGTAGTATTGTGAGTGATTATAAATTTAAAAATGATATTGCTTCATACTTAAACAGTCCTAAAGCTTTAAATAGTCTTAAAATGGTTTTGTTAGATGAAAGTTATTTAACTAAAACTGTTCAAGATTTAACCGAAAGTGACATAATTAAAGTAAATCTTGCTCAAGCGCTTATTGCTAATAAAGATTATTTATTTTTAGAATATTTTGATAAATATTTAACTTATCTGGAAAATGAAGAGTTTAAACGCCTATTTAAAAAGATTTCGCAAGATTATCATAAAACTATAATTTTATATACAAATGATTTAACATATCTTTGGTCTATAGCTAAAGAAATAATTTATGTTGATAACAAAGAAATTATCCACACTTTTAATAATAAAGATTTTAAAATTTTAGATTATGTAGAAAATCCACCAATTAGTAAATTTATAACTTTAATTAAAAATAAAAATATTAAAATATCAGATTATAAAACTACTCCGGAGTTATTAAAAGCAATATATAGAATTAAGGAGGAATAGTATGTATTTTTTAATAAGTATAAGTTATGATGGATCTAAATTTTATGGATTTCAAAGATTAAAAAAGCATTTTACTGTACAGCAAAGGATAGAGGAAGCTTTAACTTTAATAAATAAAAAAGAAGTAACAATAAAGGGGGCTGGTAGAACTGATAGGGGTGTTCATGCATATGACCAAAAAGCTTCTTTTAAATTAGATATTAATATTGATGAAAATCATTTAAAATTGGCTTTAAATAGTTTAGTAAAGCCTTATATTTATGTTACTAATGTAAAAATCGTGGATGCTTCTTTTCATGCCCGTTTTAATACTATAAAAAAAGAGTATATTTATAAAATTAATTTAGGTAAATATAATCCTTTATATACCGATTATTATTATACTCCAGAATATTCTTTAGATATTGATAAAATGAAAGATTGTGCTAAAATTTTTGTAGGTATTCATAATTTTGAAAATTTTGTTGCGGGAACTCGAAATAATTATGAGTGTATTATATATGATATTAAATTTAAAAAGCATAAAGATATTTTGGAAATAAAATTTATAGGTAAAAGTTTTTATCGATATATGGTAAGAAATTTAGTTGGAGCGATGATGGATGTAGGTCGGGGTAAAAATACAATAGATGAAATTAAATATGCTTTAGATAATCCTAATATTTCTAAAACATTTAGTACAGCTTTACCTAATGGCTTATATTTAAATAAAATTTATTATAAATAATATAGCAATAACTCCAAAGATGAGTTATACTAAAAAATCATTAGGAGGATAAACAATGACAAATGAAAATATAAATATATTTGATCAAAAATTAAATTTAGTTTTACAAGAGTATCAAGATGAAGAAACAAAAGTTTATAAAGACAGAGCAACTTTAAAGAAAAATAATAAATCAAGAATTTTAATTTTAAGAGATATAAGAAGTAAAAAACTCCAAGAAATAGAGGAAGCTTTTAATGAAAATGAGAAAAAATATTGTGAACTTGAAGAAGCAAGAATAAAAATTTTAGATACATATTGCCAAATTCATGGTCATAATTATTTAATTTTGAGTGAAAAAATTATGGAAAGTTCTTTTAATAAGCATAGTTTTAGAAGGGGCTTTGATAGAAGGTATTTAAAAAAATATAAATGTGTAACGTGTGGTGCAATTACTTGCGTTGAGGGAAAAATTTCTACTGATCATACTAAACTTTCTCAACCATATAAACAATTAATTCCTGATGAAATTTATGATGATTATTCCCTTGCTATTAATAATAAAACATATCGCATGATTATTGAAGAACAGAAAAAATTTCTACAATATAAAGATTACTTAAACTTTTTACGTGGAAAGTTATGTTATATGTTTGGTCATGATTTAAGAATGGATTTATCTATCGGTAATAATTATTATTGTTCTTGTTGTCATGAATATGTTAATAAAAATCAGATTCCTTTATTTCAAGGGGTTATGTCTAATTCAAATTTTTCAAGAGAACTTAACATTGATTATCAAAAACTACCAGAGGAGATAGTAACACCAATTGAAGAATTTAAACGCAAACTAAATAAAAAATAATGTTAATTATAATATAAGAGGAACCTTATAAAGTCATAAATTTTTTTAAAAAGTTAAATTTTTGCTAATTTTAAGAAAAATATACTAAAATCTATTTGACAAATAGACTTATTTTACATATAATTTTAAATGGTACATTTTATTTGTTTGATTTATTATGCCTTGGGAAAGCAGAAGTAAAAAAAACTAAATGAAAGGAAATAGTTATGAAGACAACATTCATGCAAAAAAAAGAAAACATTGAACGCAAATGGTATGTAATCGATGCTGAAGGTCAAACTTTAGGTCGACTTGCAACTAAAGCTGCTACTATTTTAAGAGGAAAACATAAACCAACTTATACTCCTCATGTTGATTGTGGTGATTATGTAATTGTAATTAACGCAGCTAAAGTAAAATTAACAGGTAAGAAACTTGATGATAAAATGTATTACAATCATTCAGGTTATCCGGGAGGATTAAGAGAGAGAAATGCTCGCACAATGCTTGAAAAGTACCCAGAAGAAATGGTAGAAAGAGCAATTAAAGGTATGCTTCCACATGGACCTCTTGGCAACAAGATGGGTAAAAAACTCTTTGTTTATAAA
Organism: uncultured Bacilli bacterium; assembly: GCA_947581835.1. Classification (GTDB taxonomy): domain Bacteria; phylum Bacillota_I; class Bacilli_A; order RF39; family UBA660; genus Caccenecus. Next base: position 54,383 of record CANPVV010000002.1, on the reverse strand, counting down.
GATGCTGACCATAAACATGAAGCACAAAAACCTGAAGTGCTTAAAATTAATTAGGAGGTAACTTATGGCAAAACAAGTATGGACTGCAACAGGTCGTCGTAAAAGAAGTTCTGCTCAAGTAAGATTAGTTGGGGGAACAGGTAACATTACTGTAAATGGAATAGACGTAAATGAATATTTCCCTAATAAAATTTTAGTAATGGATTTAAAACAACCATTAGTAACTACTGATAATGAAAATCGTTTTGATATTGATGTTACTGTTAAAGGTGGCGGATATTCAGGTCAAGCTGGAGCTATTCGTTTAGGTATTGCTCGTGCTTTGTTAAAGTTTGATGCTAATACTGATCAATCTCGTGAAGATTCTTATCGTAAAATGTTAAAGGCCAGTGGTTTCTTAACTCGTGATGCAAGAGTTAAAGAACGTAAAAAATACGGCCTTAAAAAAGCTCGTCGAGCTCCACAATTTAGTAAGCGATAGGAAATACCAATCGTTCAATACTCATAAATTTAATGTTTATGGGTTTTTCTTTTGTTTAAGATACTCATAAAGCTTTGTTAGATTTGATTTATAACCCAAGCTCGCCTACATTAAAAAGCATTTAAATTATTTATAAGTATATGATATAATCTTATTGGTGGTGATGAAATATTAACACATTTTATATAGATGAATCTGGAAGTATGACTAAAAAATATTTAAACTATTACAAAAACAAATATTTTGTCATCTGTGTTATAATGCCTAAAAATAAAGATAGATTAAAAAGAGCATTTAAAAGATTTATAAGTAGTAATTTTGATAATTTAAGAAAGATGGATAAAGATAATAAAATGTTTTATGATAATGGGAAATTTAAAGAATTGAAAGGAAATTGTTTTACTGCTAATATGAAAAGAAAATTTGTTAACTTTTTTTGTCAAAATGAATTGTTTGAAATATATTATATTATATGCGATAATAAAAAAGTTAAAGATTATTTTTATAATAACACCGCAAGAGCATTTAATTATCTTTTAAAATTAAGCTTTGAACATTTTACTAAATATAAACAAATATCCGTCAAAGAAAATTATTTATTTATTGATGAAAGGAATGTTAGAACTGAAACAAGGTCAACACTTGGCGAATATTTAAATACAGAGTTAGTTACAGGAAGTCATATACAGGAAGAATTTTATGTTGAATATTGTCAATCTGAAACTAGAGAATTAATACAGATAGCAGATGTATTTTCTAATATTTATTATACTAATTTAATTGCAAATAATTGTTTTTCTGATGAAATTAATAAAATGAAAAATGAAAAATATATATCAGGGGAGTTTTATTTTCCAATAAAATGAAATAGTTAAATTTAAGTTGAAATTTAATTTTAATATGTATTGACTTTAAAAAAAATGCATATTATAATAATGGTGTTATCAGTAAGTCCTTGTTATGCGCCGTAAATTTAGTAAATTTACATTTATAGGTAAGCGCTATGTGTTAGCGTCGCACCAAGGCAAATAACACTGAAATTTCAGAGTGTTAATTACACTCTGTTTTATTTTGATATTATAAAATATTAATTAGTAACAAATAAATGCTTATTTTACTTTTAAATATTTGCAACTAATTTAGTAAGTTAAAAAAAATTCAATTTTAAAAGCTTAGTTAAGAGCTTTTTTATATATAAATCCTTTAAAAAATAAAAATAAATGGTATAATTAAATAGAGGTATTTTATGAATATAATATTTGGTTATCTTTTTACATATTTATATTTGATTTTAGTCTTAATATTAACAAATTTTAGTAAAAAAATATTTCATTTAAAAGAAGAGGCATCTCGTAAGATAGTTCATATTATGGTGGGTTTTTCATGGTTTATAATGGTATATTTCTTTAAAACAAGTATTCATTTAGTAATACCACCATTAACATTTATTTTTATTAATTATTTATCTTATAAGAAAAATATATTTAAATCAATGGAACGAAAAGAAAATAAAAGTAAAGGTACAATTTATTATGCTTTAAGTTTTACTATTTTAGCATTAATTACATATTTAAAACCGACATTTTTACCTTTTTATGGGATTGGGGTTTTAACAATGGCTTTAGGTGATGGGATTGCTCCTTTTATTGGATTAAAATTAAATTTAGAGATAGGTAATACTAAAAAAACTTATAGTGGTTCTTTAGGGATATTTTTGATGGCTATTATTATAAGTGTAGTTTTTAATAATTATTATAGTTTAGGTTTTACAGGTTTAAATTATTTGTTAATTGGGTTGTTTGCAAGTTTTTTAGAATTATTTGGATTTCAATATGATAATTTAACTTTACCTATTGGTTTAGCAATTCTTTCATCTTTATTTTAGGAGGGATATAATGCAATTTTTATTTAGTTTAATAACTAGTTTAATATTGGCATCTTTTGCATATTATAAAAAAGCAATGACTACAAATGCTTTAATACTTGCGTTTATTTTATCAGTTATAATTACTTATTATGGAGGGTTAGAGTGTTTTTTAATACTTTGTGCTGTTTTTTTAGGAACTGTTATTGCAGGTATGATAAAGTCAGAAAAAAGAAAAGAAAAGAGTAAAGATATTCATGAAAAAGGTCATGAGAAAAATATTGGTTCGATAATTGCTAATGTTTTACCGGGTGCTTTAGTTTTATTATTTAATATTCCTTATATGAAAGTAATATATGCGGCAGTTATGGCTGAGGCTATCGCAGATAGTCTTGCTTCTGATATAGGAATTTTATCAGATAAACCTCCAATTAATATTTTAACTTTAAAGAAAAGTACACATGGTTTATCAGGGAATATTAGTATTTTAGGGATGGGTGCTGCTTTAGTTGGAAGTAGTTTTATTGCGTTAATTCACTTCATATTTAATTATAATATTAAATATTTTCTTATTATAGCCATTTGTGGTTTTTTAGGTAATATGTTAGATAGTTTCTTAGGGGCTTTATTCCAAGTTAAATATGAATGTCCTAAATGTCATATTATTACTGAAAAAAAGGAACATTGTAAAACTAAAACAGTTGTAAAAAAAGGTATGGAAATATTTAATAATGACGTTGTAAATATTTTAAGTAATGTTTTAAGTGGGATAATTTGTTATCTAATATTAATTATTGTTTAATAGTTGTTTTAAAAAAGAAAATATTATAAAATAAAAATAGGAGGGTTTAAAATGACTTATATTAATCAAGATTATATAATAACTACTATTATGGATTGTAAACAGACATTTTTTAATGAAAAATATATAACATATGAGGAATTAAATATTGTAAAAGACTTAATTCAGAAAAGGTTTAATGAGGAAAATATTGGAGCTTTAATAACAGATGAGATAAATAGTAATTGCTTTGATATGAAAGAGGTAATTCTTTTAAAAAAAGATTGGAATCAAGTTAGGAATAATTTTGGATATTTTCCTAATATAGAAATAGCGCGTATTTTATTGGATAAAAGTTTTATTTTAAATTCACTTATAAATTTACATAAAAATAACTTATCAAAAGTAGAGGAACAAATTAAGTCTTCTAAAATTAAAGAAAAAAACTTATTATTGTTTTATAAAGAGAAATTAAAAAATATAAATGATTTGGCTATTAACCAAGATTATTGGGAAGAAGATAGAAATTTTTATAGTAATATTAGGGCATATTATAAATTTTTAACAGAAGATTTATATAGTTTAATCTTTAATACTATTTCTTCTCTTCAGAATCAAATTACTAATCCAATGCTTAAATGGCAATGTGAGACATCAAAGCAAGAAGAATTAAGAAATAAAATGTTTTTATATTTTATTGAAAAGAATAATTTATGTAAGAAAAAAGATGTTTATATTACTTTAAATGGAAAAATAATTACTAATATTTACTTACCAAGTTATGATGATTTGTTAAATAGCTATTATTTAGAAATAGAGAAATTAGAATATTTATATTATCCTGAAGAGTTAGGTATATCTCGGTAAGAATTGATAAATTTGAGAAAAAATGCTATAATAAAGTCGCTTAAAAAGGAAGTGACTTTTTATGTTTGATACAATTTGTGCAATATCTACTGCGCGGGGGGTTGGAGCAATTTCTATAATTCGGGTAAGTGGACCTCAAGCTATTTCAAAAGTTGCTCAGATATTTACAGGAAAAGATTTGAATAAAGTTCCTAGTCATACTATTCATTATGGTCATATTATAAATAATAATGAACTTATTGATGAAGTGTTAATAAGTGTTTTAAAAGCACCTAAAACTTATACTATGGAGGATATGGTAGAGATAAATACACATGGAGGTATAGCATCTACTAAAAAAGTGTTAGAAACGGTATTAGGAACAGGAATTAGACTTGCTTTACCGGGTGAATTTACTAAACGGGCTTTTTTAAATGGACGAATTGATTTAACTAGAGCGGAGGCAGTTGAAAATTTAATTAATTCGCAAACTGATTTGGAACGGAAACTTGCTCTTAACACTGTGGATGGGAAAGTGGCAAAAAAAATAAAAAAGGTTAGAGATATAATTGTTAATCTTATGGCTAATATTGAAGTAAATATTGATTATCCAGAATATGAAGATGCTTTAGTTATTACATTAGAAAATTTACCACCTAGATTAAAGGAAATAAAAATAGAATTAGAAAAGCTTTTAGAAGAATCTAAAATTGGAAAAATTATTAATCAAGGTATTAAGGTTGCTATAATAGGTCGTCCTAATGTGGGAAAAAGTAGTTTACTTAATGCAATGCTAAAAGAAAATAAAGCTATAGTTACTGATATTGCGGGTACAACGAGAGATATTGTAGAAGGAGAAATTGAATTAAAGGGTATACGTTTAAAATTTATTGATACAGCAGGTATTAGAAAAACTACGGATATAGTTGAAAAAATAGGAGTTGATAAATCTTTTGAGGCTATTTTAAATGCTGATTTAGTTATCCATGTTTTAAATAATAATGAATTATTAACGGAGGAAGACCAGGAATTAATAAATAAATTAAAGGATAAAACTCATATTACATATGTAAATAAAAATGATTTACCAACTAAATTAGATTTAGTAAATAAAGATAATGTGGTTTATGGTAATACTACTAAAGAAGAGGGAATTGAAGATTTAAAAAATAAAATTATTGAAATTTTTGATTTAGAGGCTATTAATACTTCTAATTTGGAGTTAGCTTCTTCTACTAGAGTTATAAACTTAATAAAAGAAGCTTTAAATTCTATAAATAGTGCTTTAGAAAATGTTGCTAAAAAAATTCCTGTTGATATGATTGCTATTGATATTAAGAAGGCATGGGATTTATTGGGAGAAGTTACAGGTGAGGCTTATCAAGATGAATTATTAGATACATTGTTTAGTAAATTTTGTTTAGGTAAATAATCTACTGAAAGATTTTATTAATAATTGTAAAATGTTTCACTGGTACTGAAAGATTTTGTTGACAAGTAAAAAATCTTTCAGTATAATTATAATAGGTGATAATAATGATATATAGAGAACATTATTTAAAAAAAATACGAGAGTTTTATGACTCAGATTTAATTAAAATTATTACAGGAATTAGGAGATGCGGTAAATCTATAATATTAGATCAAATAAGACAAGAAATTAGTAAAAAAAGTAATAATATAATTTATTTAAATTTTGAAGATCAAAAGGTTTTAACAAATATTTCTAATTCTACTGAATTAATAGTTTATATTGAAAAACACCAACAAAAGGGTAAATGCTATATATTTTTAGATGAAATACAAGTAATTGAAAATTGGCAGGTTGCTTGTAAAACTTTAAGATTATATAATAATTCTTTATTTATTACAGGTTCTAATTCTAAATTGTTATCTAAAGAATTTACTAAAGAATTAAGTGGCCGATATGTATCTTTTCAAATAAGACCATTTGTTTATCGAGAAATTATAGAATATACTAAAGAATTAGGTAAAACTTGTTCTATTAGTGATTATTTAATTTGGGGTGGATTTCCTAAAAGATTTGAATTTAATGAAGAAGAATCAATTTATCGTTATCTTAGTGATTTAAATAATACTATTGTTTTTAATGATTTAATTAATCGATATAAAATAAAAAAGGAAAACTTATTTAGAAGCTTAGTTAATTATGTTCTTCGTTCTAATAGCCGAGTATTTTCAGCTAAATCAATACACAATTATATTAAAAATAAAAATGAAGATTGTTCAATTAATACTATAATTAAATATTTAGATTATTTAGAAGAAGCTTATATTGTAGAAAAAGTTAGAGAATATTCTTTAAAAACAAAAAGAGAACTTGTTTATTATTTTAAATTATATAATTCTGATGTTTCTCTAAATTCTATTAGATGCATAGATAATCATTATGATTTAAGTCATAATTTAGAAAATATTGTTTATAATGAATTGATTTATCGGGGATATAAATTAAATGTTTTTGATAATCAAGGACGAGAAATAGATTTTTTGGCTGAGAAAAAAAATAAAAAATATTATATTCAAGTAACATATACTTTAGCTGAGGATAAGGCTTATGAAAGAGAATTTCAAGCATTTGCTAATTTAGATAATTTATGTCAAAAAATAATTATTAGTAATGATGATATTGATTATTCTACAAGTACTGTAAGACATATAAAATTAAAGGATTTTCTTTTAATGGATAGTTTAGATTAGAAAATTAATAGGAATTGATAAAAATGTAAAAAAATGCTATAATAAAGTCGCTTTAAAAGAAGTGATTTTTTATATGTTTAAATATTATATAGTAACTTTTTAAAAAGAGAAAGTAAGTGATAAATATGTATGATATAATTGTTGTTGGAGGTGGGCATGCTGGTTGTGAAGCTTCTCATATTGCTGCAGTTTTGGGTTGTAAAACGCTTTTAGTAACTGCTAATATAAATAATATTGCTGATATGCCTTGTAATCCTTCAATTGGAGGAACAGCTAAAGGTATAATTGTAAGAGAAATAGATGCTTTAGGGGGGCTTATGGGTATTATTGCCGATAAATCTCACTTTCAAATAAAAATGCTTAATAATGGAAAGGGTCCTGCGGTACGGAGTTTGAGGGCTCAAGCAGATAAAATAACTTATCCTAAAAATATGCTTAAAGCTTTAAGAGATACTAAAAATTTAACTATTATTGAAGGTATGGTTGAAAACTTAATTGTTAAAGAAAATACTGTTCAGGGAATAGTTTTAGCAAATGGTGAAGAAATTTTAAGTAAAGCGGTAATTTTAACTACTGGTACATATTTAAAAGGAAATATTTTGATTGGAGACGAGAATAATCCTGGTGGTCCTCACGGCGAGAAAAGAAGTAATCATTTAAGTGATAATTTAAAAAAATTAGGTTTAACTATCCAAAGATTAAAAACAGGAACTCCTCCCCGTATTAAAAAGAGTAGTATTGATTTTAGTAAAATGAAACCAGAAACTGGTGATGATAAATATTATACTTTTTCTTTTGATACTGAACCATTATATAAAATAAATGAACAACAAAAGTGTTTCTTAATTTATACGACACCTAAAACTCATGAAATTATTAAAGCTAATTTAAATAAATCAGCTATGTATGGAGGTTATGTCACTGGGATAGGACCTAGATATTGTCCATCTATTGAAGATAAAATTGTGCGTTTTGCTGATAAAGAAAAGCATCAATTATTTTTAGAGCCGGAGAGTATTTATTATGACGAATGGTATATTCAAGGATTTTCTACGTCTATGCCACGAGATATTCAAGAGCAAATGGTTCACTCTTTACCAGGATTAGAAAAGGCGGTTATAACTAAATATGCTTATGCGATAGAATATGATGCGATAGATCCTCTTGAAATGAGACCATCACTAGAAAATAAGATTATTGCTAATTTATTTACTGCTGGTCAAATAAATGGGACAAGTGGATATGAGGAAGCTGCAGGTCAGGGACTTATCGCAGGAATTAATGCGCATCATAAATTAAATAATTTAGAGCCTTTAATATTAAAGAGAAATGAATCTTATATTGGAGTTTTAATTGATGATTTAGTAACTAAAGGAACTGTAGAGCCATATCGTATGCTTACTTCTCGAGCTGAATTTAGGCTTTTACTACGTCATGATAATGCTGATTTAAGATTAAGAAAAATTGGATATGAACATGGTACTATAGATAAGGAAAGATATCAAAAGTTAGAGAATAAACTAAAAGATATTAATAATCTAAAAGAAATACTCAAGAATACAAATCTTAGTTTAAATGATAAGAATAAAGAGTTATTTATTAAGAATAATTTAGAAGTACCAACATTTAGTATATCTTTATATCAACTTTTAAAAAGGCCAGAGATAAATATTGATTTTTTAAAGAATTTTTTAGATTTAAACTATAAAGAAGAAGTTTTAGAAGAAGTAGAAATAGAAATAAAATATGAGGGGTATATTGCTAAATCTTATAAAGAAGTAGAAAGAATGCTTAAATTAGAAGAAAAACTTATACCTGAAGATATTAATTATCAAGATATAACTAATTTAGCTTCTGAGGCCAGACAAAAACTAGAAAAAATTCGACCTAAATCTATTGGTCAAGCTGCCAGAATAAGTGGGGTAAATCCTTCTGATTTATCAATTCTATCTGTTTATTTAAAGAAAAAATATAGTAAATAAAAAGGAAAATAGAAAATGAATATTAATGAATTTTTAAATGAACTAAATAAAATAAATATATCTTTAACTGAAAAACAGTTATCTAACTTAGAAACTTATAAAAATCTCTTACAAGAATATAATCAAAAATTTAATTTAACTGCTATAACTAAAACTGAAGATATTTATTTAAAACATTTTTATGATTCTTTAACTTTAATTAAAGCTTGTAATTTTAAGGAGCCTTTAAAAGTTTTAGATATAGGAACTGGGGCGGGTTTTCCGGGTTTAGTTTTAAAAATTGTTTTTCCTTCATTAGATATAACTTTGGTTGATAGTAATAATAAAAAAATATTGTTTTTAAATAAAGTTATTTCTAAATTAGAATTAACAAATATTACAGTTATAGGTAAAAGAGTAGAAGATTTACCTAAAAATTATCGTGAATATTTTGATATAGTAACAACTAGAGCTGTTTCTAATATTCGTATTATTTTAGAATTAGCTATTCCTTATTTAAAAGTAAATGGTTATTTTTTACCTATGAAAGGAATTGTTACTCAAGAATTAGAGGAAAGTGCTAAGACTTTAGAAATATTAAATTGTGAGGTTACAGATATTATTAAGTTTTTACTTCCGATAGAAAATTCTAATCGTACTATTATTAAAATAAAAAAGTTAAAAGAAACACCAGAGATATATCCTAGAACTTATGATAAAATTTTAAAAAAACCTTTAAGATAGTCATAAAAAATATTTTTTAGAATATAATTAAGTATGAATAAATTTCTTACTTTAATTATATTTTTTTTAGTTTTAATAAACTTTTTATTTCCAAAAGATAGTCAAAAATACAGTCAAAGTTATAATCAAGTTGATAATTTAACACAGGCTAAAAGTGTTAATAAGTCTTATAATATTAACATTGTTTTTGATTTAAAAGATAAACAGTTTCCAGATTTTACAGTTACTCCTTTAAGTGATTCTAAAAAAGTGATGGAGGCAACTGAGAAAATTGATACTTTTTTAGCTAAATTTCCTAGTGAGTTTTTTTCAGTTTTTCAAAATAATAATTCTAATGGTTTAAATATTTATTTAACAGGAAAATTAGCTCCTAAAGATAAAACTACTCAAATAGCAAATCCCGCCGCATATTCTTTAATTGATAATAATACATATGAAATAGTAATAGATGCTACAACTTCTAATTTAACAAGTATTTTGGCACATGAACTTATGCATAATATTGAATTTACTTTACAAGATATGATCCCTTTTCCAGATTGGAATAGTTATAATCCAGAAAATTTTATTTATAATCTTTCTTATACTAAACCATATATTTATAATTATACTTTAAGCGAGAAAAATCCTGATAATATATTTTTTATAGATGAGTATTCGCATACATATCCAGATGAAGATAGAGCAAGAATATTTGAGGCTATATGTACTCAAAATCCTAATATTTTAAAATATCCAAATTTATATAATAAAGCTCTTTATTTAAAGAAAGAATTAATAAATTATTATCCTATATTAGGGGATAGTGAAGTGTTTAAATTTTTAAGCTAATTTATATTTTTAAGTATAACTAATTGAAAAATATGTTTTTTATTGTTATAATTAATTATAAGTAAAAATAGGGGCTGATTTTATGAATTTAGAGCAAAATATTATGCAAATACCTATTGAGGATATTATTCCCAATCGTTTTCAACCTCGCCTCAATTTTGATGAGAAAGGTCTTGAAGAATTAGCAAATTCAATAAAACAACATGGAATAATCCAACCCCTCGTAGTAAGACGTCTTGGTGATAAATTTGAAATAATTGCTGGTGAGAGAAGATATAAAGCAGCAACTATTGCGGGACTTAAAAATGTACCAGCGATTATAGCGCAAATTGATGATAATAAAAGTGCAGAAGTAGCAATTGTAGAGAATATTCAACGGAGAGATTTATCACCTATTGAAGAAGCTAGAAGTTATAAAAATATTTTAGATAAAGGTTATACTCAAAGTGAACTTGCTAAAAAGTTAGGTGTATCTCAAAGTGCGATTGCTAATAAACTTAGGTTGTTAAATCTTGATGAGACTGTTCAAGAAGCTTTAATGAATAATCAGATAAGTGAACGTCATGCTAGAAGTTTGCTTATTTTATCTGAACCTAATGAGCAACGAATGTGGTTAGAAAAAATAATTCGAGAGCGTATGACAGTAAGAGAATTAGATGATGCTTTAAAGAAAGCTTTAGCTAAACAAAGAGAACCAGATAATAAAGAATATATTGAACCGGATATACCACTTGTAAAACCTTTAGATATAGAAGAAATAAGACGAGCAGCAACGGAATTACCGAGTGTAAATGAAAATAGTGAATTAACCCAAAGAATTAAAGAAATAGAACGAGAAAAAATGTATAATCCTGACGTTGTTCCAGTTGAACAAGCTACAAATAATTCGCAAGGAAATTTCTTTAATTTCTTAGAAAGTGAGACTGTTAATATGAATATGGAAGAAAATACTTTACAAACTCCAGTAATAAATTTAAATAATAATCAAGTGGCACCACCTCAGAATGGAAATCCAGATAATAATGCTACTTCAACAGAGGATGCTAATGGTATACAAAATGTTACTCCAGTTGAAGCACCTAAAGTGGAAAATATGGAGCCTCAACCTCAAAATAATTCGACGGTTAATATAGAGGCTTTAACTCCACCACAAGTGGCTACTCCTACTTTTGATGCCCCTCCAGTTGTACCTCAACCTAATTATTCAGATTCAGTTAATTTAACAACCCATAGTGAGGCTTTTCAAAATGTTAATATGGGAAATACTAGTCTTAAAATTGCCAAAGAGCCAGCTTCTTTAGATATGCAAAGTCCAATTGAAAATAAAGATTTTACTCCATATGAAACTCCAAGAGTTGAAGAAATTACGCCAACAATTACACCAGTTAATGAAAATATTGAACAATTAGATAATTTTGATCCAACTTCATTAATTGATACATTAGATCCAACATATGAAGTTAAACAAGAAGAAGTCTTAGGTATAGATTTAAAATCGGCGATTAATGAAATTAGAACAGTTAAAGATATTTTAACTCAAAAAGGATTTGAACTTACTTTAGAGGAAAGTGACTTACCGGATGCTTATCAATTTGTTATTAAAGTAAAAAAATAGAAATGAGGTTTCATTTCTTTTTAAAACTAAATATGTTTGACAAAAAAATATTATATGTTATAATGAATAACACAAGTTACCAATAAAGGAAGTGATAACACATGGCAGGAAAAAGTATTATTGATAAAGAAGCTTTATTAAAGACAGCTATAATTATGGTTGAACAAAATGGGATAGAAAGTATTAATGCCCGTTCGTTAGCTAAAAGTGCTGGTATATCTACTAAACCTATTTATCGCTTATATAATAGTTTAGATGAGTTAAAAACTGAGGTTAATGAAATAATTAAAAAAGAGTATGATGAATTTATTAAAAAAAGAGTGGATAATAAAAATGCTTTAATTACAGTTTGTGTTGCTTATATTGAATTTGCTCAGATGTATAAAAATTATTTTCGTTCCATGTTTTTATCTAATAACTTAAAATGGAAAGACGTGAATGACGTTTTAAATGAAAAGTGGAATCAATCTACTATTATCAATTTAGTTAATAAACATGGTTTAAGTTTTGATGAAGCTAAAAATTTATTTATGAATGTTTGGTTATATGCGAATGGGTTAGCTACTCTTATTGCGTCTAATGAATTAACAATAGATAATAAAGAGATATTAATAAGAATAGTTAAAATTTATAAGGAATTTGCTAAAGTAAAAGTTTAATAATATAGATTATTTAATAATGATATTAAAATATTTATATAGGATAAGATATAGATTGTAGAGTTATTTAATTTCTTAAATATTAAATTAGAATAGATTATAGTATTATTTTAGTTTGATAGTTAGGAAATTTTTTATTTTTAATAAATATTGTTATAATGATTAATAGAGATAGAGTATATGAATTTATTATTTATTTTAAAAAAGTTCATAATAACAGGTATTATGAACTATTCTTCACACATAAGAGTGTGTAAAATTCAGTTTGGGGCGAAATAAGGGAGTCGAACCCTTGCATAACAGAGCCACAATCTGCCGTGTTAACCACTTCACCAATTTCGCCATATAGGGCTTTTTATATTTAAGCATTATTAGAATATCAAAATTTAGGAAAAAAATCAAGAGTTTTAGGTATTAATATTGTTTATTTACTTATATTAATAAAGATGAATTATGAAAAATAAGAGTATATGGGAAGAATTAGATAATAATTTTAAGATGCAAAGTATTGATAAAGACTTAGATATTGACGTTTTAATCGTGGGTGGAGGTATAACTGGAATATCGGTTTTGCATCAATTAATGCTTAATAAAATAAAGTGTGTTTTGATAGATAGAAATAAGTGTGGATATGGAACTACGGGTAAAAGTACTGCTAAAATTACTTATTTACAAGAAGATATTTATGGGAAAATTAAGGATACTTTAGGAGAAAAGATAGCTCAAGAATATTTAAAAAGTCAGATATGTGCAGTAGAGTTAATACAGGATATTGTGGAAGAATATAAAATAGATTGTGATTTTAGAAAAGTTAGTTCTTATATTTTTACAAATAAAAATGAGAATATTAAATTAATTCAAAATGAGTATGAGTTTTTAAAAGATAGGAAAGTTGAGGCTGGTTTAGTTAAAGAAGTGCCTTTTAATGAAGAGTGTAAGTTGGCAATAAAAGTTGGTGATACATATACTTTTAATCCCTTAAAATATATTGATTATTTTAAAAAGTTATATCAGAGTCAGATATATGAAAATTCAAAGTTAGAGAGTTTTAGAAAAGTAAATGATTATTATGAGTGTTTAGTAAATGGAAAGATAGTTAAATGTAAATATTTAGTTATAGCTACTCATTATCCTTATTTTTTAAAAAATGTAATGTTACCTATTAAAAGTTATATTGAAACTTCTTTTATAGGTGCTAAAAAGGTTAAAGAAGAAAAATTAATTAGTGCTATAAATGTAGATAACCCAACAATATCTTTAAGATATTATCAAAATAAAGATATTAATTATTTAATTTATTTGCTTAATTCTAAGAAAAGCGCTAATATTGAAGATTTTAAAACGTATTTTAAAGATTTAAAAGATAAAGGTGGGTTTACTTATTTATGGACTAATAATGATATTATTACAAATGATTATATGCCTTTAATTGGAACAATTGATAAAGATAATAGTTTAATTATTGCGACAGGTTATAATACTTGGGGATTTACTAATGGAACGATGGCGGGTTTAGTTATTAAAGATACAATATTAAATAATTATAATCCTTTTATTTCTTTATTTAAGCCGAAAAGAGGAATAAATTTTAAAAAATTAAAAAGGGGTTTAGAAGATGGATATGGAAATATAAAGGCAATTGTTAAAAGTAATAATAATGTTAATAATAAAAATATTGTAGGTAAAACAATAGATGGAAAAAAAGTGTGGATATATAAAGATGATATGGGAAAAGAGCATATTGTTTTAAGTAAATGTCCCCATTTAAAGTGTGGAATAGTATTTAATGAGACGGAGAAAACTTGGGAATGTTTGTGTCATGGTTCTAGGTTTGATATTGATGGTAAATGTATAAATGGACCTAGTAATTATGATATAACTTTTAAATAAAAAAGAAGGCTAATTATAACTCCAACAGTTAAAAAGCTGAAAAAGTAATTTAGTTCTAATGGTAAAAAGATAAAAATAAGAGTTAAAAGATAGAGAATTGTTTTAAGTGTAATAATTGTTTCCATTTGAGTATCTCTCATTATATTGTTTTGTAGCAATTTTTTAAATTAAGAGCTAGGTTGATATTTAGCTTTGTTTTTTATTTGTTTATAGTATTTAATAAGATAGATAAAATTTAGGAATGCTAGGGCTATTTATTAAATAATTTAGTTATGGTTAATATTATAGCTAAAAAAATATTGTAAACTATAAGGCAACCTGTGAATATATAGTTACATAATAAATTAATACCTAAAAATCCTAAAGTATATAAGCCATAATCCGGGAGGATATTAAAGGTATCTAAAAAATATATTAAAAAAATTGGTACAAATGTATCTAATAAGATAATTTTAATTATATTTTTAAAAGATATATATTTATGTTTTTGATTAAAGATAGTATATAGTAAAAGAATTATAATAGTTAATAAATATATATAAATATATATATCTTCAATAGTTTTAGGTGGAATAAAAAGGCTAATAAAAAAGAAAATAAATAAAATAATTTTAGAAATAATAATACTTTTCATAAGTACTCCTTCGTATCTTATATTTGTGGTTTAATTATAGCATTTTTAAATATTAATTACTAGATAATATTTAAAAAATTGTTTATGTTAATTAAATTAGAATAGCCTGTAAAGACTTTGAATTTTGTTATTCTTTATAGATATATAGTAATGCTAATATTATTTATTAAATAATTTAGTTATGGCTAATATTATAGCTAAAAAAACATTGTAAACTATAAGGCAACCAGTGTATATGTAGTTAGCTGCATAAGGAATAAATACTAATCCTAAAGTATCTAAACCATAATCTGGCACTTTTATAAAGGTCTTCATAGAATATTTTAAAAATAGAGCAATAATTATATCTAATAAGATTATTTTTATTATATTTTTAAAAGATATATATTTATGTTTTTGATTAAAGATAGTATATAGTAAGAGAACTATAAAAGATAAAAAAGAAATAGTAATATATACATATCCAAAGGTATTTGGGGGAATAAAAAATACAAAAAATAATAAAACAGATAAAATAATTTTAGAAATAATAATACTTTTCATAGGTACTCCTTTGTATTTTATATTTATGGTTTAATTATAGCATTTTTAAATATTAATTACTAGTTGATATTTAAAAAAAGAATAGTTTATAGTATAATTAGATTAGAAGGGCTAGTAAAGACTTTGGTTTTTGCTAGTTCTTTTTTGTTTAGGAGTTGATTTTAGTGATATTGTTTTCATGTTTAAAAAATGAGTTTATGGAGTATGTTAGAGATGGGGTTATAAGTGATAAAGTATATAGTGCTTATAAAGAAAAATATAAAAGAAAAACTAAATATAATCAAATTAAAGCTTGGGCTAATAGTTTACCTATAATGGCACAAGTTATTGATGAATTGCCTGATAATGTAGGTATAATCTTAGAATATAATATTCCTCTTACCTCAAAAAGTATTGATATGATTATTACAGGATATAATGAGAGTAAAAGTCCAATTATGATTTTGATAGAATTAAAACAATGGAGTTATTCAAGAGTTATTAAATCAGTTGATGGAGTAGTTAGAACAAAGATAAATAAGCATGAGAAAAATGTTTTACACCCAGCTTATCAAGTACTTAGTTATGCTCAAATTCTTAATAATTATAATATTAATATAGAAAAAGAAAAGATTAATATTATACCTTTAGTAGTTTTACATAATTATGAGTTAGATATGAGTGATGCTTTATATAATAAAAAATATAGACCTTATTATAGTAAAGTTAATATGTATGGGATGAATGATAAAATAGAGTTAAAAGAGATAATTAATTCTAATATAAAATATGGGGATAATTTAGAAATTATAAACATTGTAGATAAAAGTGAAATTAGACCTACTAAGAGACTTTTAGATTCAATTATTAATATGACTAAGGGAAAAAAAGAGTTTACTTTACTTGATGAACAAAAAGTTATTATGGAAGAGATTATTACTAATGCTAGATTATCTTTTACTGATGGGAAAAAAAGAGTTATGATTGTTAAAGGAGGTCCAGGAACAGGAAAATCAGTTTTAGCAATTAATGCTTTAGGAGAACTATTATCTAATGGACTTATGGGGGCTTATGTTTCTAAAAATATGGCACCAAGAAAAGTATATAAAAATATGTTGGTAAGTAAAGATAATGAGATAAGTATTCATGAACTGTTTAAAAGTTCGGGTTATTTTTTTAAAGATAAGTCTAATAAATATGATTTTTTATTAGTTGATGAGGCTCATAGATTACAGGAAAAATCAGGTATTCATAATAATATTGGAGAAAATCAAATAAAAGAAATTATAAATGCGTCTAAATTAAGTGTGTTTTTTGTAGATGAGGCTCAAATAATTACTTTAAGAGATATTGGGTTAATAGAAAATATTTTATTTTATGCAAAGTATTTTGAGGCTTTAATTGATAACTTAGAACTTAAAAGCCAATTTAGATGCAATGGGAGTGATAATTATTTAGATTTTATTGATAATTTTTTATATAATAAGAGATGTAAAGTAAGATTTAATTTTGATTTTAGAGTAATGGATTCACCAGAAGAAGTACAAAAAATAATTAAGGAGAAAAATACAAATAATAATGCTAGAATGGTGGCGGGGTTTTGTTGGCCAAGAAAAGTTAGATATGCAGATAATCAAGATTACCATGATATTAAAATTGGAGATTTTTCAATGAGTTGGAATTTAAAACATGGGGAACCTTTTGCAACGAGGGAAAGTGCAATAAATGAAATTGGGTGTGTATATAATGTACAGGGGTTAGAGTTTGATTATATTGGAGTTATTATTGGGCCGGATTTAAAGTATGATGGTAAAAAAGTGGTTAGTGATTATAAAGCTAGAGCTAATACAGAAAAATCATTGTATGGGTTACAGGTTTTACTTAAACAAGATAAAGATTATTATGAAAAAATGGCTGATACAATTATTAAAAATACTTATCGAGTACTTCTTACAAGAGGAATTAAAGGTTGTTATGTTTATGCAGTAGATGAAAAATTACAGAAACATTTAAAAAAGATGCAAGATAATAAATTGCAACTTTAATTTTTTAACTTTCTTATCAGTATAGCATTTATTTAATATTTTATTTTATAAGTTCCTTCATTTAACTTGCTTGTAGGAATAAAACCAGGTTCAGCATTTATAACGTCAGGTAGGCGATTTACAATATCGGCACAAGTTAGTCTTACTGTATCAGGTTTATTAATGGTAATTGTTGTATCTGGTTCACCATATATAGTCCAAGTATTGGTATCATAATCTTCGGGGCCATAAACTTTACCAATTGATTCAGCTTCAATAGTGATACCTTCTTCAGTTTCTAATATGGCAATAGCACTCATACCGGTTGCGTTTCCTTTAGGTATAGTCATATTTAGAGTATCACTGGCAATATCTTCTTTATATGTAGTTGGTAAGCATTTACTTTTTAAAGATTTAGGGGTTAAATGAAGTTTATCAGCAAGCCAACCAACGGTATTCCACATATAAGATGGGGTATATTCTTTATTATTGATTAGTTTGGTTCTTTCAGCTTCGGAAATATTATCTCTGGATGCTATTTTGATATTAAACTCTTCGACTGATAGGCCTGAGCCATGAACTAAAGCGAGGGCTATACCATAATCTTCAACATTATAAGAAGAACTACCTTTTATTTTAGTTATTTTATGAGTAGATGAGGCAATAGTAGTAATTAAGTTACCCCAAAAAACGTCTTGATAGCCACAGCCAGTTACAGTAACATTGTAAGATTTAGCAAGACAATCTAATTCTTCATAAAGGGTTGGATTAGAATTTTGGGGATAAAAACATTCTTCAGAGGTAGTTATGACATTTACACCATTAGTTATACAAGTTCTTATATTATCTGCGACATCATTTAAGTATGACATAGTAGTTATAACTGCGATATCGGGTTTAGTTTCATTAAGTAATTCTTCTAATTTAGATATATCTTTAATAATTATTCCTGTTTTTTCACAACCAATTATAGTACATATATCCTTTCCGATGATTTTTTCATTTATGTCAACAGCCCCGACAATTTCGCCACCTAAATTTCTAATATATTCCATGATATATTTACTCATTTTGCCACAACCTATTTGAAATACTTTAATTTTTTTCATTTAAATCAACTCCTTCTTCTCTTATCATGTCGGCAAATTCAATTTTAAATCTTTCTATTTCTTTATTTCTAGCATCTTCATAGATATTTTTAGCATTACAAATTGCTTTATAAAAATGTTTTAAAGTAACATTTTTTTTATTATCATATAAAGCATAAGTATAAGCATTAGATACGATAGTTAAACAAATATCAGGATAACGAGATGCTATTTCATATACTCGTTTATATTCATCGGTCATTTCTACTATAAATTTCATGATTTTTTCTTTAATAAAGTCGGTATATTCGCATTTTACTCCAAGTTTTTTTTCTATTTTAGGAAGAGTTCCTAAAAGAATTGTAACAGTGGTTTCTTTGGAGGCTTCTAAAACTTCTATTTTAACAAAACGTCTTAGAAAAGCTCGGTCTCTTAAGATATAATGTTCATATTCTTCGGTAGTAGTCGCTCCAATCATTTTAATAGTACCACGATCAAGACCGGCTTTAAGCATATTAGCAAAGTCCATTCCGCCTTCTTTATTAACTAATAAATGGGTTTCATCAATAAAGATAATAATATTGTCTTCTTTTGATAATTCTCTTACTAATAAATCAATTCGATTTTCTAATTCACCACCAATAGTAGTACTACCTATTAAACTAGTAATATTTATTTTGATTATTTGATAATTTAATAGGGCATCAGGAACTTGTTTGGTTATAATGCGATAGGCAAGACCTTCCACAATGGCAGTTTTTCCGATGCCTGGTTTACCTACAAGTAAAGCACTTTTTTCGGGAGTTAGTAAAGTCAAAATCATTTGTTTAATTTCATTATCACGACCAATAGCGGGATCGGTTATATATTCTTTTTCAGTTAAGTTTTCGCCATAGCGAGTAAGCATACTAATTTCTTCCATAGGTTATTTCCTTCCTACTTTCTATATATTAGTATAGCATATTTTTAGAGTTTAAAAAAGAATTTTAAGAGTTAAAAAGCTAGATTACTAGCTTATATTGGGTTCAATAGAAATTAAATTAAATTCTTCAAATATATCATCTATATCATCAGTATCAGGTATATCATAAATATGATAGGGATTACTAAAAGTAAATTTATATTCTTTTCCGATTTCAAGGTTAGGATAGGTTTTAGTTAGACGTATAGTTTCGATTTCATTGTTATAGATAGTTTTTAAAGTTAGATATTGATAATTGTTTTTAGTAGTAATGTTTATTATTTTATAAATGTAGGTTAGATTTTCAGTTTGGGGAGTATAATTGGGGATATCTTCATTAGGAATATTAGGGGTAGTATTTATTAATTTATTGTAATTATCTAAAGAGGCATAGACTGTTTTAGTAATACTATATTTATTGTAGATTATTATTTTGTTAGCTTTTAAATTGGTAATAAAAGTGTTAAAAAAATTTTTATTAAGAGAGAAAGCTTGTAAATCGGTTTCTAAGCAAAGATTGTTATAACCACAGTTGTCTAATTCTATTTCAATTAGAGCGTTACTTAATATATCGGGATAGGTGTATTCAATTCTTAGATTATTGTCTAAAGTATCATCAATTTTTATTTCGTCATAGCCATATATTTTTAGATTATCTTGGTAGGGAATAGTTTTGGTTATGACTTTAGAATTTTCAGTGTTTTTAGCATAGATTATTTCAGTGTTAGTTATTTCAATTGTACTTATAGTTAAACCTATCGCGGTAAAAATAATTATAATAAATATTTCAGTAATCGCGGGAATGGCTTTTATTTTTTTATTGGTGATAAATTTAAGACCTAATTTTAAGAAATAGATACCACCAAAGAATAGACTTAATAAAAGAATTAGAATACCATAATATTTTACTTTATTGATTATTAAATATAACATGATACTTAGGGCAATAGTTATTCCTAAAATATAGAAGAATAGGCCTATTAAAAAGCAGATACAGATAAATTTTAAAAATATTAGAAGAATATTAGTAATATAAGTTCCAACATTGGTGGATTTTAAAGATGGAGCATTTTTGTCTCTTTCTTCTTTTAGAGATGGTTCTTCTTTAAATTCTTTAGAGGTTGGGGATACTTTTTTAGTGTTAGATAAGATTTCATTACTTAGTTTGGCAAATAGGCGATTTTCAAGAAATTTAATAAAAATTATCACTGATAAAATAATATAGCTTAGTTCAATAATAAATTCCCAGATAGATTCAAAAATATCGGTAAGAGGCATAGATAAATTATGAAAGAAATTTTCACCTAAATCGCTTATTAGTAAGAAAGGTAGTCTTAAAAAACCTAAAAATATTAGAATTAATATTATTTCTATTAAAATGCCTAATATTTCTTTACCACTTTTAGTGCTTAGACTTTCGATAAATTTGGTAAATTTAGTTATAAGACCATTTAGGTTGGATGGAGTTTCTTCGGTATTTTTTAGTTTGTAAGCACTTAAGAGATCACTTACTATTTCCTCAAAATCACCTAATTCTTTTACGGCTTCTTTTTCAGTCATACCAGTGGCTACTTTTTCTTCTATGTAGCCTTCATATTCACTTACAATATCCTCTATTTCTGAGTCTTCTAAAACATTTAATCTTTGACGTAGTTTAGTTAAAAATTTTTCTTTATTCATTTATATCACTCTTTTCTATAAATTCATTAACACTTTGGGAAAACTCTTTCCATTCTTTTAGTTTTTTGGTTTTTACAAGTTTACCAGAGGAGGTTAAATGATAGTATTTGCGAATAGGACCTTCAGTTGATTCTTGGGTATAAGTTTCAAAGTAATTTTCATTGGTTAGTCGTTTTAAAATAGGATATATAGTTCCTTCATTAACATTAACTATTTTGCTTACAGAGGCAACTAATTCATAGCCATACATGTCTTTTTTTTCAAGCATAATTAAAATTAATAATTCTAAAACACCTTTTTTATATTGGGTATTCATGTTTCACCTCTCTTTTTAATAATATAGCTAGTACTGTGTTTTGTCAAGTACTAAATATTACATATATATTTATTATTAGGAAAAAATATGATATACTAAAAATAGTTAGGAATGGATTTATGAAAAATAAAATATTGATTGTAGTTGGAAGTATTGTGCTTGTTTTATTGGGTTATAATATGGCCTGCTATGGAATGATTAAGAGTGATTATGATAAAAAGACAAGAGATATTATTGGAAGTTATTTGCAAGATGATAATTATGAATTTATTAATGTATTAAATGGAGATAAAGATACAATAAGAGTATTTGTTAAAAGTAAGAAAAATTATTTACAATTTATTTTAGATAGAGATACTTATCAGGTTAGAGAAATTAATAATGATATTCCAGCATTTATTAGATAATTAGAAAAAGATTTTTATTAAACAATTAACCACGCCTTTAGACGTGGTTTTAGTTAGGAATTTATTTCACTTTTAATTAATTCTAGTAATGGGACAAATGTATAAAGGAAATGCTTATCATTTTGTTTTAACATTAAAGATATTTTTATCATTTTATTTTGATATTTAAATTTTAAGTTGGGATTAATGTTATAACTTTCTAAGAATAATTTATCAGCTTTGAGTTTATTAGATAATTCTTCAGGGAGATTTAGTTCAACATAACTTTTGGTTTGAGTTACGCGGGTGATATTTAAAGTATTAGCTAACTTTTCAAACCATTCTTCATACATATAAATTATCATATCTTCGGATACTTTACCAAAGCGATCTTCGAGTTCATTTTTAATTTTTGCAAAGCTTTCTTCATTAGATACTTCATTGATTTTATTATGAATTTCTATTTTTATTTCATCATCTTTTACATATTCATCACTTATATGGGTGGAAACATTTATGAGAGAGGTTGGGTTAGTATCTTCTTTTACAACTTCACCTTTTAATCTTCTCATTTCTTCTTCTATCATTTCAATATAAAGATTAATACCAATAGAATCCACAAAACCTGCTTGTTCACTACCTAAAATATCACCGGCACCACGAATGGCTAAATCACGCATAGCAATACGATAACCGCTTCCAAGTTCAGTAAATTCTTTAATGGCTTCAAGACGTTTTATAGCAACGTCGTTTAATATTTTACTTTTATTATATAATAGATAAGCATAAGCAATTTTATTAGAACGACCAACTCGGCCACGTATTTGATAGAGTTGAGATAAACCAAAATGATCAGCATTATAGATAATTAAAGTGTTAGCATTTGGAATATCAATACCGGTTTCAATAATGGTAGTACAGACTAGGATATCATATTTATAATCAATAAAATCTTGCATAATATTTTCAAGTTCAAGTTTGGTCATACGACCATGAGCACTTATTATTCGAGCTTCAGGGACTAGTTTGTTTAGCTTTAAGACTATATTATCTAAATTATTAATATTATTATATAAAACAAATACTTGACCATTACGGGATAATTCTTTATATATGGCATCTTTTATGATTAAATCTTCTTCTTCTAAGACATAAGTTTGAATAGGATAACGATTGGTAGGGGCTGTATCTATTACTGATAAATCTCTTAGACCAGACATAGCCATTTTTAGAGTTCGAGGAATTGGGGTGGCAGATAAAGTTAAAACATTTACGTCATTTTTTAATTCTTTGATTTTTTCTTTATGAGTTACACCAAAACGTTGTTCTTCATCGACGATAAGGAGGCCTAATTTTTGAAATTTAACGTCATTACTTAAAAGACGGTGAGTTCCAAAGACAATATCTATTGTACCTTTTTCTAAACCTTCTATAATTTTTTTAGTATCTTTAGGAGAAGTAAAACGATTTAAAAGAGCAATATTTAAAGGATAGTCTTTAAATCTGGATAAAGCTGAGGTATATTGTTGTTTAGATAGAATAGTAGTTGGACATAGATAAAATACTTGTTTATTATTTAATACAGTTTTAAATATAGCTCTAAAAGCAACTTCAGTTTTACCAAAGCCAACATCGCCACATAAAAGACGATCCATAGGAACACTATTTTTTAAATCATTATCTATTTCATTTATAGCTTTTATTTGGTCTTTAGTAGGGATATATGGAAAAGTAGAGGCAAATTCATCTTCCATAGCAAAAGTTTTATAAGCATCACTTTTGATAGCCATACGTTCAGCATATAATTTTAATAATTCTTGAGATATATCTTTGATACGTTTTTCAACACTTCTTTTAGTTTTAGCCCAAGAAGTAGAATTTAATTTACTTATTTTAGGTTTTAAGCCATCACGAGAGGCATATTTTAATATAGTATTCATTTTTTCAACAGGAACATATACTTTATCATTACCATCAAATAATATTTCTATATAATCTTTTTCTAAACCATTTTGAGTTAAAGTTTTAATTCCATTATAAATGCCGATACCATGGGCCATATGAACAACATAATCTCCAGGATTTAGAGAATTTAAATCTTTAATTTTACGACCTATTTTGTAGGAATTTTTATATTTTATTTCGGTTTTAGTAATATTTTCAATATCATATTCACTAATAACAACATATTTATCAAAAATAAAACCATGAGCAAGAGATTCTTCGATTACTTTATATGGGACTTCTAATTCTTCTTTTAGAATTTTAATTTGATTTTTTTTAGGTAAATAAAATATTATTTCATAGCCTTTATTATACCAGACTTTGGTTGCTTCATTTAATCTTTTAAAATCAGAATTAAAGTTAGTAAGGGTTTTACTAGAAAAGTTAAGAGAATTAGAAGAGACAGGTTTATTATCTAAAAAATTTAGATAAATGTTGTATTTAGGATTAATATCAGACATACTAAACATGAATTTAGTATCAGAATCTAATTGTTTGGCAACACGATATTCAAACATTTCTTCTTCTAATTTTTGATAGCTAGCTTTAAGACGATTATTATCGATAGTAACAACGATGGGGTTTTTAGCATAATCATAGAGACTTGATTTTTTTTCACTTTTAATTTCTCCATTAGGGATAATTGTTACTTCTTTTAGTTCTTCGATAGACATTTGAGTTGATTCATCAAAGGTGCGAATAGAATCGATAGTGTTACCAAAAAATTCAATTCGGATGGGGTGTTCACTTAAAGTAATAAAAATATCTATAACAAAACCACGAACAGCATATTCACCAGTGGAAGTTACAATGGTATCACGTTTATAGTCAAGTTCATTTAAGATTTCAATTAATTTATCACGATTAATATTGGTATTTTTAGCTAATTTAATATTAAGTTTGTTTTGAATATTGGTATCAGTTAAAAATTTTAGATAACCTGTAAGATTAGTGATTATTATACCTTTTTCTTTTTTTATTGCCTCAAGAGTTTCAATACGATTAGTTTTTAGTTCTGGAGAAATAGCTAAGGCGGCACTGGTTAGAAAGTCGTCCATAGGAAAAAGGTAGGTAGCATTTTGAAAGTTTTTAATACCACGATAGAGTTCATTAGCTTCATATAAGGTGGAGGTTAAGACAATAATGTTTTCTTCTTTTTCAGTGAATAATTTAGATATGTAAAAATGAGCTAAAGTTGGAGTTAGCCCGGTTATAGTTAAATTATTGTCATATTTAAAGTATTTATCTAAAAAATTCATATTTTAACCTCATTTATTATGATTGTAAGTATTCATTAATTTATTTATATCAGTATTTTTAATAAAATCATCAATTATATGATTAAAGGTGGGATATAGTTCGCTTAGTTTGGTTAATTCTTCAGGTGTAAATTGGCCTAAAACATAGTCTTTCGTTGAAATGTTAGTATTTTTAGAGATACCAACTTTTAGGCGAGCAAAAGAAGTTGTTTGTAAATTTGAGATTATTGATTTAATCCCATTGTGGCCGCCGGCACTACTGTTTGTTTTTAGGCGATAAGTCCCAAGTGGTAAGTCTAAATCATCATGAATAATTAAGATATCTTCAGGAGAAATTTTATAAAAGTGGACAAATTCTTGAACGGCATTTCCTGATAAATTCATATATGTTGTAGGTTTTACAAAGATTATTTTTTCATTGTTTATACTTTTAGTTTGGTATAGAGCTTGGAATTTAGATTGCCAATTGGAATTAGTTAGATAATTATCTAAAACCATAAAGCCAATATTGTGACGAGTATTGGTATATTCAGGTCCAGGATTTCCTAAACCTACGATTAATTTCATATTTTACACCTTCTTATTTTTTAAAAATATTTTGATATGTTTTAGTATCACGATTAATTGTTTTACTATAAACTTTGGTTCCGGTTTTGCCGTTTTTAACAAATTTTAATAATACCATTATAGCACATTCTTCGGGTTTAGAATAAATAAACTCTATTTCTTTTAAGGCTAAATTGTTTTTTTGAGCTAAATTTAAGATTTCCGTTAAGCGTTCAGGACGGTGAATTAAATAAAATTTGCCATTATCTTTTAATAAAAGTTTGGTTAGATTAAAAATATCTTCTAAAGTTATGGTTAGTTCATGACGAGATAAGCTTTTACTTAAATCAGCATTTAAGAGGCTTTTTTCGGTAACTTTAAAAAAGGGAGGATTGCAGGTGATTATGTCAAAATTATTTCCCGGGAAATAATTGGGGAGGTCTAAGGCGTTGATATTTAGAAGATTTATTTTAGAAGTTAATTGGTTATATTGAATACTTTTAAGGGCTAGATTAAAAACTTCAGGTTGAATTTCAACACCAGTAATATGGATATCATTTTTGGATGCCAGAATAAGAGGAAGTGGGGCATTTCCAGAACATAAATCTAAAAGCAATTTATCACTTTTTTTAATTTCAACATATTCACTTAAAAGAAGAGAATCAAGAGAAAACTTAAATTTTGAAGTGTCTTGATAGATTTTTAAGTTATAATCAAATAAATCATTTAGGACAACCATGACATTCTCCAAGATTTATTTCTATTTTTTCATTATTAACTAAGACTTTATAACTTCTTTTAAGCGTATCCTTACTAACAACTGGGCCACGTCCTTCCGGAGTATCAACTATTTCACCAATTTCAGGGAGGCCAACACTGCATCTAATATATTCGTCATCTTCATATGTTAAACAGCATAAAAGGCGACCACATAGACCATTGATTTTGGAAGGATTTAAAGCTAAACCTTGATTTTTGGCCATATTCATAGAAACAGAATCAATATGACTTAGAAAACTAGCACAGCAAATTTTTTTACCACATGCACCAACTCCACCAATTTCTCGGGCTTTATCACGTGCTCCAATTTGGCGAAGTTCAATACGGGTACGGTAGATAGCAGCAAGTTTTTTGGCTAGTTCTCTAAAATCTATACGTTCATCGGCTAAAAAATTGAATATTAGTTGTTTGCGATCAAAAGTAAAATTGGCATTGATAACTTTCATGTCTAAATTTAGTTCTTTTACTAAACTACGACAATCTCTTAGGGCTTTTTCAGCATCACGAAGATTTTTTAAGTGTTGGTCGTAATCATTTTTAGTAGAAATGCGAATAATATCTTTTAATTCATCAATGTTAGGAATAGTGGTGTTATCTAAGATACTTACTACTTTACCAAATTGTTCACCTTTTTCAGTTTCAGTAATAACTGTAACATTTAAAGGGCATTTAATAGTACTTTTAAAATTATAGATTTTACCATTGTCTTTAAAATTAACTCCATATATATAATAATTATTCATAAGAACCTCGCATTTCTAAAACAAATTTATCTAATATTAATTCGATACTTATATTATAACTCATATTGGTTATAATTTGGGTAATTATTTGTAATTTTTGAGAGATTTGAGTTAGATTTTCGGTTAAAGGATAGATATTTATTAGTGTATTATCATATTCTTTATTGATTAGTTTTAAAAAATAATTATGATAGAGGTGGAGAATTATTTGGAAAATATTTTCAATGTCTTTGCGTTCAGGATAAAGATTTAAAATGGTTTTTTTGTGATTGATTATTTTATTAGAATAAACTTCTCTTAGGTAGGAAGGAATAATTTTTAAATAATCAGCATATAGATTAGGGGGAATATTTAGAGTGGTACATAAAGAATCAGAAGGATAGGTTAAAGTGTATAATTCACAGCGACTTTTTATTGTATCAATCATAATATCTTTATTAGAAGTTAAGAAAAAACCTAAAATTCCAGGAGTTGGCTCTTCAACAAATTTAAGCATAGCATTAGCACTGCTAGAATTTAATTTTTCAGCGTTTTTAAGAATATAGATATTAAATTTACTATAGATAGGTATGGTACTGAATTCGGTTTTTAATTCTTCTATTTGATTTTTTTTAATAGTTTGGCCATCTGGTTCAATTATTTTTAAACTGGGTAAATTGTTTAGAGTAATTAGATTACATAAATTACATTTAGTACAGGGGGAGGCATAGGAATTTTCACAGTTTAAATGTTTTATTAGTTCTTTTAAATCGAGTAAAGCTTTTTCAAGATTGTTAGTTTCAATTAAATAAGCGTGAGCTAATTTATTCTCACGATATTTATTTAATAATTCATTTAAAATGGTATTTTCTAACATATTATCAC
The DNA here is from genome assembly GCA_947581835.1 of uncultured Bacilli bacterium. Classification (GTDB taxonomy): domain Bacteria; phylum Bacillota_I; class Bacilli_A; order RF39; family UBA660; genus Caccenecus. The sequence goes on along the minus strand of CANPVV010000002.1, from coordinate 26,183 downwards.
CTGGACTAAATTAGAAAAAAAATTGCAATTAGACTAAATAATCCTGGTACGCCTAGAAATGTTACTAAGATTAGAGAAATAATGTTGATAGGTATAAAAATATTAACAGAATTTAAAATAAGATTTAAACCATATAACATTACAAAGGCTAAACATAATTTTTTTACTAATTTTAATATTTTTGAGGCCATATTCATCACAGTAAATTATATGATAATGGCATTTTTTTATTCAGATATTTTTTTACGGTCTTCAAGAGCTTTTTCTAAAGTAATATTATCTAAATAATCAATTTCGGCACCAATTGGGATACCATAAGCTAAGCGAGAAATAGTTACTTTTTGATTTTCGAGGATTTTTTTAATATATAAAGTGGTTGCTTCTCCTTCGACAGTAGGTTTTAGAGCTAAAATAAGTTCGGGATTATCAAGCTTGGAAACTCTTTTTACTAAACTTTCTAAATTAATATCTTCGGGACCAATATCATCTATGGGAGAGATTAGGCCATTTAAAACATGATACGTACCATTGAATTTTCCGGATTTTTCAAAAGCAAAAACACTTTTATAATCTTCAATAACACAGATAACATTTTTATTGCGAACTTCATCTTGACAGATAGAACAGATATCTTGATCAGTTAAATGGCCACAGATAGAACAACGCGTTAGATTTTTTTTAGCATTTTTTAAAGTTTCACTAAATTCGGATATTTCTTCATCTTTAAATTCAAGAGTGGCTATGGCAAGACGTTCGGCACTTTTTTCACCAATTCCGGGTAACTTATTATAATAGCTTATTAATTTTTCTAAATCATGGGGATAATTCATTAGAATAAGCCACCTAAATTACCATAGGCTCCCATTTCAGCATCTACTTTTTTATCTACTTCAGCATTAGCTTTATTGATGGCAATTTTTATCATATCTTCTAGGGCTTCTTTATCATCGTCTTCAATAGAATTTGCATAAGTTATTTTTATGTCTAATAGTTCCTTTTTGCCATTTACAGTTACAGTAACCCATTCGGATTTACCTTCAAAGGTTGTATTATCGATTGCTTCTTTCTTTTTACTTATTTCTCTTTGAACTCTTTGAGCTTGAGCAAGTAAATTTTGCATATTCATTTTATTTTCCTTCTTTCTTTATTTTTAAATAATTTCTATTTTATCTTGATCAAATATTTCATAAGCTGTTTTTTCAAATTCATTAATTTCAGGAGTTAGTGGGGTTTCTTCTATGGTTGGCTCGGGAATTAATGTGTAACTTATTTTATTTTTCAGATTAGCAATATAAGTTGTTTTTTCTTCTTGCCAAGATTCAGTTGTTAGAGCGACAAACTTATATGATAACTTAGAAAAATTATTAAATTCGGTACTTAAAGTATCTAAATTTTTATTAATTAAAGTAACGGTTCCTTCGATATTATCAGTTATTATAGCAAGAGTTGGGCTCGCTACTACTATATTACTATCAATTATGAGATTAAGCAAGGTTTTATTTGGTAAATTTGTAAGAAATTTTTGCCATAGAGGTTGGATAGTTTTAAGGTTTTCTTTAGAGGCTTCACAAAGGCAATTATTAACGCGAATTTTGATTAGTTCTTTTAAGTTTTCATCTAGTTGGCGAACTTGATGGGGTTTAGAAGGCTTGGCTTCTTCTTTTTCTAAATTTTTAGAAACATTAGTTGATACAGGAGGAGAAGTTGGTTTAGAGTTTTCGGTTAATTGAGTGGTAACAGGGGAGTTTTGGGTGGTATTAGAATCATTTATAGAAGATAGATTTTTTGTTTTGGAAAGTGTTTCTTCATTTTGGGCGGGAAAATATTTTAATAAAGTTATTTCAATTAAAATAAAGGGGTCAATATTAATGTTGATAAAGTTGGAAATATCTGCTAATTCAAATGCCATAGAGCGAAGAGAATCATAGGATAGTCCGGTATAATTAGAATCTTTTTTAGAATTTATGGCTTCTTCTTCGATTTTTTCAAGTAATTTTCGGATTAATAGTTTATAATCAATAGATAAGTTTTTAAAATTGTTGATCATATCAATAAAATTGCTGATATTGTTGGTTAAAATATTATTAAATAAATCGTTAATTTGCTTTTTAGAGGCAGAACCAAAGTGGGAAATGACGTCATTTATTGTAACTTTGGAGGTATTACTTGATAATTGGTCTAAAATACTTAAAGCATCACGCATACCACCATCACTAATGTAGGCAATTTCCTCTAAAGCTTCAGGTTCAATGTCAATATTTTCATTGGATGCTATATAATTAAGGCGATTTAAAATATCTTTAGTGGTTATTTTATGAAAATCAAAGCGTTGGCAACGAGATAAAATAGTAATAGGTACAGCTTCAATATTAGTCGTAGCAAGTATAAAAATAACGTGCTTAGGAGGCTCTTCTAAAGTTAGTAAGAGGGCATTAAAAGCACTGGTACTAAGCATATGAACCTCATCAATAATATAGACCTTATATTTTGAATAAGCAGGGGCTAATTTGATATTGTTTATTATTTCTCGAATTTCATCGACACCATTGTTTGAGGCGGCATCTATTTCTATTATATCTGCATTGGTTTTAAAATTTAAGCAGCTTTCGCAGTTATGGCAGGGGCCTAGAGGGGTTGGTTCTAAGCAGTTAACAGCTTTAGCGAATACTTTAGCTGTACTAGTTTTACCAGTTCCACGAGGTCCAGAGAAAATATAGGCATGAGAAATTTTATTTTTAGATATAGCATTTTTTAAAATGGATACAATATAATCTTGGCCAATTATATTTGAAAAATCTGTAGGACGGTATTTACGATATAGCACTTTGTAATCCATTTTTATCACCTTTTTAATTATAGCATAGATATTAGGCTTTGTCTCTTAAATTCTTAAAAAAGTCTGTTAAATATTGAGAATATTCTTCATTTTGCGTACGTATGTTTGCTTTTGAAAAATTGGTTTTATAGTATTCTTTTTTATTTTCTGGTTTTTCTAATAAATAGTAAACATTAGATAAACGAGCTTGTTTAATAGTAGATTCACACATTGAGCAGGGTTTTAAAGTTACATAAAGATCACAATTATTTAAACGCCAACTTTTTAATTTTTGGCTGGCTTTTTTAATTACTAACATTTCGGCATGATTCAGAGGATTATTTTTAGATTTTCTAGTGTTATAAGCTTTAGCAATAATCTTGTTTTCATGGACTATTATAGCAGCGATGGGAACTTCTTTATGTTTGATAGCTTTATGGCATAATTTCATAAGAATTTGAAAGTATTTTTCTGGCATTTTATTTTCCTCCAATAAAAAATGTGCACACAAATAGGGATTGATATGGCTGCTGTTTTCCAACTCTGACCAGGTTACAATATATTTGTTGCACGATATTAATTTACCACATTTTTGAGGTTTTGGCAAGTATATGTTTCACGTGAAACATAAAATTTTACATTTTTTAGAAATTATGACAATGTTTCACGTGAAACATTGTTGATAAGTTAATATTTTTGATTATTTTTTGTAATTTATTTTTAAAATTTTAATTTTCTTTTTTAAAATTCTAAAGTTTATTGTTTTTTCTTTTAAAATTTTGTTTTAGTTTGTAAAAAATTGTTTTTATGTTTGTAATGTTTCACGTGAAACATTGTTTATAACTTTTTTGAATTGATTTTTTAATTTTATTTTTTCTTTTTTCAGAATTCGATGTTTCACGTGAAACCTTTGGAGTGTTGATAAGTTGTTTTTAAATAGTTTTATTTGTAATTAATTTAGATTTTATATTTTAGGATTCTTGGATTTTTAGGTTTAGATATATTTATTGTGCAGATAGATTGAATATATTGCTTTTAACATTTAAATTAAATATAAGATTAAACATAAAGCTAATTACATTGTAATTTCTTTAAATATCTCAAGAGAGGGAGTAATGTTTCACGTGAAACATTTTATAATTTTCCTATATTTTTTAAGTTACTAACATTTTTATTTATAGGTCATTTTAATAATTTGAATAAAAAAAATAATGCTTATTCAGCATTACTTTCTTCAGAATTTTCTGGTTGTTCTGATTCTTCTTCTGGCTTTACCACTAAGCTAATAGTAGTTACATATTGACCTTCTTTTAGATTAATTAATCTTACGCCTTGAGTTACGCGGCCTAAAGTATTAATTTGAGCAAGAGACATACGCATTGTGGTACCAGTATTGGTCATGATAACTAATTCTTTTTCTTCATCAACAACTTTAACAGAAGCTATTTTACCATTTTTTTCGGTAATATTAAGTGCTTTTACGCCTTTACTTCCCCGACTTGTTTCTCTAAAATCACTTACTAAAGTCTTTTTTCCATATCCTTTTTCAGTTACTAACAATATTTTATCATGTTCTGTTACTACTTCAGCACAAACACATTTAGATCCGCTTAAGTTTATACCTTTAACTCCACTGGCAGTACGACCCATAGTTCTTATATTATTTTCTTGGAATTTAACCATGCGTCCTTCTTCACTACCTAATAAAATATAATTTTCACCATTAGTTTTCTTAACAGATAGGAGTTCATCGTTAGATTTTAGGCTTATGCAAATCTTTCCAGACGTACGTATGTTTGCAAATTCGCTTATTGCAGTACGTTTTACCAAACCATTTTTAGTTACAAACAATAAATATTTATTTTCTTCGTCTGTTTTAACACTAAGCATAGTATTGATACTTTCGTCTTTTTCTAACTGTAAAAGATTTATAATTGGTAAACCTTTAGATTGACGACTAAATTCTGGTATTTCATAGCCTTTTAAGCGATATACTTTACCTTTATTAGTAAAGAATAATAAGTAATCATGAGTACCTAAATTAATCATTTCTTCGACATAATCTTCTTCATTGGTAGACATACCTTTAATGCCCATTCCACCACGTTTTTGAACTTTAAAAGTATCACTGGTAGTACGTTTAATATAACCTTTATTTGTTAAAGCAATAAGGATATCTTCTTCGGGGATTAAAGATTCGTCTTCTATATATTCAATAGCACTCATATCAATATCAGTACGGCGTTTGTCACCATATTTATCTTTAATTTCTAATAGTTCTTCTTTAATAATATTTAAAACTTTTTCTTCACTTGATAGAATGCTACGAAGTTCGTCGATAAGTTTTAATAATTCATTTAATTCTTCTTCAATTTTATCTCTTTCTAAGCCTGTTAAACGTCTCAAACGCATTTCTAGGATAGCTTCAGCTTGTTCGTTAGAGAGATTAAATTTAGTCATTAAACCATTTTTGGCTTCTTCATCAGTTTTTGAGGCACGTATTAATTTAATAACTTCATCAATATGATCTAAGGCAATCATTAAACCTTGTAAAATATGAACACGTTTTTCAGCTTTATCTAAATCAAATTTAGTTCGTCTTATTATTACTTCTTTTTGATAATCAATATATTTAGAAATAATATCTTTAAGTCCTAAAGTTTTAGGTACACCATTATCAAGCATTAAGAAGATTATTCCATAAGTTGTTTGAAAGGCTGTATGTTTATATAATTTATTTAAAATAACACTGGCATTGGCGTCTTTACGAAGAGTTATAGTAATTTTTACGCCTTCTTTTAAATCAACGTGATAATCAGTTATACCATCAATTATTTTATTATGAACTAATTCGGCAACTTTATTTTTTAATTCTAAAGTATTTACTCCATATGGGACTTCATTGATTACAATATATTCTCGACCATTTTTTTCTTCTATTTGGGCACGGGAACGAATAGTAATAGTTCCACGACCGGTTTCATAAGCTTTTTTAATACCTGAATTACCTAAGATTATTGCTCCGGTTGGAAAATCTGGACCTTTGATATATTGCATTAGACCCATGGTGTCGATTTCAGGATTATCGATATAAGCAACACAGCCATCAATAACTTCGCCTAGATTATGGGGAGGGATATTAGTAGCCATACCAACAGCAATTCCCGTTGTTCCATTTACTAAAATATTAGGAAAACGAGAAGGGAGGATTTCTGGTTCTTGTTCTGATTCGTCAAAGTTGGGAGTAAAATTAACGGTGTCTTTGCGAATATCTCTAAGTAATTCCAGAGAAATTTTGGATAAGCGAGATTCGGTGTAACGCATAGCGGCGGCGCCATAGCCTTCAATATTACCAAAATTACCATGACCATCGACTAGCATATAACGATAACTAAAATCTTGGGCCATACGAACCATAGCCTCATAAATACTTGAATCGCCATGTGGGTGATATTTACCCATGACATCCCCAACTATACGAGCACTTTTTTTATGAGGTTTATCTGGAGTATAACCAGATTCATACATAGAATATAAAATACGACGATGAACAGGTTTTAGACCATCTCGTAAATCAGGAAGAGCACGAGCTACAATAACACTCATTGAATATTCAAGAAATGAGTCTTTTACTTCTTTAACTATATTATTTTTTTCTAATCTATCCATATTTACACCTCCTAGATATCAAGATTTTCAACATAAGTAGCATTTGTTTCAATAAATTCCCGACGAGGTTCAACTTCTTCACCCATTAATTTATTAAATATTTCATCAGCAGCGATAGCATCATCGACGGTGATTTGACGAAGAACACGTTTATTAATATCCATAGTTGTTTCATTTAATTCTTCGGCATCCATCTCACCTAAACCTTTCATACGAGCAATATCATATTTAGTATTAGGTGAAAGACTAGCGATATATTCATCTCTTTCTTGTTCATTTAAGACATATTTAATCGTTTTACCGTGTTTTATAACGAATAATGGTGGTTGGGCAGCATAGACATGGCCAGCCTCGACAATAGGCTTAAAAAAGCGGTAAAATAGGGTTAAAAGTAAGACACGAATATGAGAGCCATCAACATCGGCATCGGTCATAATAATAATTTTGTGATATCTTAATTTATCTAAATTAAAATCTTCACCAATTCCAGTGCCAAAAGCAGTTATAATGGTTCTTATTTCTTCATTAGATAGAGCACGATCTAAACGAGCTTTTTCAACATTTAAGATTTTACCTCTTAAAGGAAGAATTGCTTGAGTCATACTATCTCGACCTTTTATAGCAGAGCCTCCGGCTGAATCTCCCTCGACTAGAAATATCTCACTGATGGTAGCATCTTTACTTTTACAATCGGCAAGTTTACCAAAAAAGTTGGTAACGTCTAAGTCTCCTTTACGACGGGTGGCCTCACGAGCTTTTTTCGCAGCAATACGGGCGCGAGAGGCAGTCATACATTTATCAATAATAGCACGAGCGGCTTGAGGATTTTCCATTAAATAACGTTCGAGTCCTTGACCAAAAATATCACTTGCAATTTTACGAACCTCACTATTACCTAATTTAGTTTTAGTTTGACCTTCAAATTGGGGATCAGGGTGCTTGCAAGAAATAATCATAGCAAGTCCTTCACGACAATCATCTCCGCTTAAAGCTTCGTCTTTTTCTTTTAATAATTTAGCACCACGAGCATAATTGTTAATAATTCTCGTTAAAGCAATTTTAACCCCATCTTCATGAGTTCCACCTTCATATGTATTAATATTGTTGGTGAAAGAGTAGAGATTAGCAGTATAAGAATCATTGTATTGCATGGCAACTTCAATACTTATATTATCAACAGTTCCTTCTACATAGATTATATCATCATGAAGAGGTTGCTTGTTTTTATTTAACATGGTTACATATTCAACAATTCCACCATTATAGCAAAAGACGTCTTTTTTATCGGGTACTCGTTCGTCAATTAAAGTAATGCGAAGACCTTTATTTAAAAAGGCTAATTCCCGGAGACGAGTAGCTAAAGTTTCATAGTTAAATTCGGTAGTTTCTTTAAAAATAGTTGGGTCCGCTTTAAAAGTCACAGTAGTTCCAGTTCGATCTTTAGAACAAGTATCAATAACTTTCATAGGAGCACAAGGGTGGCCTCCATTTTCAAAGCGTTCATAATGAACTTCGCCATCACGATAAACACGAACTTCAAGCCAAGTAGATAGGGCATTTACAACACTTGCGCCAACACCATGTAAGCCGCCACTTACTTTATAGCCACCACCACCAAATTTACCACCAGCATGAAGGACAGTAAATATTGTTTCAATGGTAGATAAACCAGTTTTTTCATTAATACCAGTTGGCATTCCACGACCATCATCTTTGACAGAAACAGAATTATCATTGTGGACAACTACTTCTATATCGTCACAAAAACCGGCGAGAGACTCATCAACGGCATTATCAACAATTTCCCATACGAGGTGATGCAAGCCACGTTCACTTGTTGTTCCTATATACATACCCGGGCGTTTGCGAACAGCCTCTAAGCCTTCTAAGACTTGAATATCACTATCTGTATAATTATTTTCCATATGTTTTTTCCTCCTTAACAGTACCATTTATAACGTGAAAAATCGTAGATTTAGCAAGTAAATCTTTATTTACAAAATCTATTTCAGTAGTAGTTATAAAAGTTTGGACATCAATATCTATTAAGTTAATGATGTTATTAATCTTTTCTTGGTCTAATTCACTAAATAAATCATCTAATATTAGAATAGGTTTGCGATTTAAAGTGTGGGTTATGTTTTTAATTTCGGCAAGTTTAAAGGCAATAACACTGTTTTTTTGTTCCCCCATGCTGGAGTAGACTTTTACAACTTCATTATTTACGATAAATTCAACGTCATCATGTTGGGGGCCAAAGAGAGTTTTACCCATGATTATTTCCCGGGAAATATTTTTGGCGTATAATTTTAGAAGTTGGTCTTTAGTTTTGCCTTTAAATTCACTCTTATATTTTAGTGATAAAGTACCTTTTTTGGTTATTTCATAATAAATGTCAGAGATATATTTATTAATATTGTTGATAAATTCTTCGCGAATAGACATTATTTTTAAACCAGTAGTAACTAATTCTTCAGTTAAAATATTTAGAAAATCAGAAGAACCAAGACTTTTTTTATTTAAAGCTTTTAGATAAGCATTTCGTTGTTTTAAGATTTTATTATAATTATTTAAGTAAATAACATATTCTTTCTTTAAACCCGAGATTTCTATATTTAAAAGCTTTCGTCTAGTCATAGGAGTATCTTTAATTATTTTTAAATCATCAGGGTTAAAAAGAACAACATTGATTTTAGTAATATAATCACTTACTTTAGATATTTTATTATTATCAATTTTAATTCTTTTGCCAGTATCATTAATGATTATTTTATAAGTATTTAAAATATTATCTTTAATTAAACCCTCTATTTTAGCAATATTTTTGCCTTTTTTGATAACTACATTATCATTTCCTAAGCGAAAAGTTTTAGTTAAGGCCAGCATATATATTGCTTCTATAATATTGGTTTTACCCATGCCATTTTGACCATAGATAATATTAGTAGTTGGACTAAATTTTATTTCAAGTGATTCATAATTCCGAAAATTTAATAATTTCAAATTACAGATTTCCATTTTCCGCCCCTACTTTGTCTAATTTTAATTTTATAGGTAAATACGTACTCCTATACCTAGAAATATTATAACATAAAAAAACACCTTTTTAAAGGTATTTTTGAACATTTCGTCCTCTTAAAATGGATTCCAGACGAGTGGCTCGCAGAACTTGTTTATCAAAAACAGTGTAGCTTAGAGGAATGTCGATTTTTTGATTATTGATAAATTCTATTTGTGTACAATTTTTAAGGGTTGGGTAATAATTTAGAATTTTATCTAAGACTAACCAACAGCACTTATTATTGCGAATAGAATGGGTAGGTATTAAAATTATATTTTCGTGTTCATTTAAAATAATTGGTGGTTTATAATTACTACCTAAAAAATAAGCACTTCCTTGCTGGCGACCTTCTAGGCTTGAGCCATAATGAAAACAGTTTTCATTAATTATATTTACACATTCGTCTCTTATATTTTCGATATGCTCTTCTTCAATTACTTTAGTTGTATCTTTATTAGAGATTAAAGCATATGTTTTTTTTGTGATTTTATAAGACATAAAATTGCCCCCTTTCGTGTAAATATCTATGTTATATCACAAAAAAGGAGCAAAATTTGTCGAACCGTGTCGATGAGGTTAAATTTTTTTTAGTTATTGGAATATTTAAGGAAAAAATGTTAATAAAAAGGGGATTATTAACATATTAATAGGTCTTAATAGGTAATATTAATTGAATTAGAGATTCGTCAGTTAAAGATTTAATAATTAAAGGTTTAACGTCACTATTTAAGAGAAGTAAAATTTCCTCTTCTTGCATTGTTTTTATAGCTTCAAGCATATATTTAGATGAGAAGGATATTTCAAGCTTTTCTTTATTATTAGTTTCAACTGTTAGTTGTTCTTCTACTTTACCTATTTCAGATGCATAAGAATTGATAACCATTTTAGTATTTTCAAGAGTCATTTTAACAATATTTTTATCTTTACCAAGAGTTAATAGTGCAGCACGATCGATAGCATCATTGAAATCTTTTTTAGAAACTTTGATAATATAAGCAAATTCACTAGGGATAAGGTTAGAAGTATTTGGATAGTTATCACTTAATAAATTGCTTTGGAAATGAACATTTTTATACTTAAATAGGACTTTATTATTAAAGATATGAATTTCTATATTTTCTTCATCAGTTATTATTTTTTCTAATTCCATAATGTTTTTACCAGGAATAACTATTTCGACATCTTTTTCAACAGGTGTTTCTAGTTTAATATTTTTTTTGGCTAAACGATAAGAATCAGTGGCAACTACTTCAAGATTATTTTTACTAAATTTAAAGTTAACTCCGGTTAAAATTGGGCGTAATTCTTGGGTTGAGATAGCAAAAACAGTTTGATTGATTATAGTTTTAAAGACAGTTCCTTCAATAATTATTGGGTCTTTATTTACTTCAAGTTTAACGTCGGGGTAATCATTTATATCTAAGCAATTTAAATTATATTGGTTATTATCAGTGTAGATTTTAATTTTTAAACCATCAATAACTTCAAAGTTGATAATATCACTTGGCATTTTTCGAACTATATCTAATATATATTTACTTTGAATAATAATACCACCTAAATTATGAACTTGTTTAATTTCTTTAGATTCGATTAAGACTTTGATGGTTAGTTCGGAGTCACTGGCAGTTAAGTATAAACCTTCTTCTTTTAATTCAAACTTAATACCATTTAGAACTGGTATAACATTTTTAGTAGAGATAGCTCTAATAACATTATTTAATCCTTCTAAGATTACATTTTTTTCAATTGTGAATTTCATATATATTCCTTCTTTCTTTTTATTATTAATATTTATTATACTGTTAGTAAAGTTTATAAGTTTGTTTTACCCTTTATTTTAGGGGAATTTAAGTTTTAAAAATGTTTATAATTGCTATTTTATACACATTATTTTAAGATATTATTTACAATTTAGATTTTATTTCTTTAATATCGTTTTCAAGTTCTGTGTTGGTTATTAATTCTTTTTCAATTTTATCACAAGCAAATATGACAGTTGAGTGGTCTCTACCACCAAATTCTAGGCCTATTCGAGGGAATGTTTCGTCAGTTTCAAGTCGGCATAAATACATGGCTAATTGCCGAGGATGAGCAACTTTGTTGTTTCTTTTTTTACCTTTTAAATCATCTACCGTTATGTTGTAATGGTCGGCGACAGCTTTTTGGATTTTAGTTATATTATTGTTAGAATAAATGTTTTTATTAACAAAATCTTTAAGAGCTTCACAGGTAAATTCAAGGTCTATAACTTTGGGAACTATCATAGCAGTGTAGGCCATTAGACGATTTATAGCACCTTCTAAAAATCTAACGTCATTTTGACAGGCATTAGCAATATATTCGATACTTTCTTCTTTTATTAGGTTAGCAATACTGCTGTTTTCAAGCTTTTTTTTGATAATACGACAGCGTAAATCAAAATCGGGAGGAAAAATATCTACTGGTAAGCCCCACATAAAGCGGGAACGAAGCCGCTCCTCTAATATTTTTAAATCGTCGGGAGAACGGTCACTACTGATAATTATTTGTTTATTTGATTGATGCAAATAATTGAAAGTGTTAAAAAATTCTTGTTGAGTTTTTTCGGCTCCAACTAAATATTGGATATCATCTATTATTAAGACATCGACATTGCGATATTTATTTTTAAAATCGGCCGCATATTCTAAAGTGTTTTTGTTGTCTGGGTTAGCTATATTGGTGTATTCGGTCATAAATTCGTCACAGGTACAGTATAGAACTTTGCGATTAGAACTGTTTACTATATAATTACCTATCGCGTGCATTAGATGGGTTTTTCCAAGTCCACTTTTACCATAGATAAATAGGGGATTATGGATACGACCTGGAGCTTCAGCAACAGCCATCGCGGCGACTTTAGCTAAACGATTGGTATCACCTACAACAAAGTTATCAAAATTTAGATTAGGATCTAAGTTGGTTTGATAGTTATTATTGGGGATAACTTCTGGGTTATTGACATTTTTAGTTAGGGTAGTTGCTATTTCTTCTTTTAAAATAAAGTCTATGTCATAGTCTATATTGGTTATATTAGAGAGAGTTTTACTGATTAAACTGTAGTAATTGTCACCAAGCATTCGTTTATGAATCTCCATAGGGACTTCAAAGGTAATAGATGTGTTTTTTATATCAAATATTTTTAAATCATTGAACCAAGCTGTAAAGGAAGCCGGATTTAATTCTTTTTTGATATTTTCTAAGAATTTTTTTAGTAATTCTTCTTTGTCCAATAACCTCACCCCGCAGTCTTAAATGTTTTTGTATAGTAATTGTATCGCAAAAATTAGAAGAAGAAAAGCTAAAAATGGGAAAAAAATCAAAATGTTGATAAAATTAGAGTTATACACACGATTACCCTAGTAATTATGGGAGTTTAAAAAATATTAACACTATAAACAATTGCTAACAAAGGGTAATTCACAATTAACAATGGGAAAATAGAGAGTAAAAGTTGAAAGTGTTGATAAATTAAGAAAATTGGAGTTTAGATTAGATTATTACTTATAATATTGGTTTTAGTAATTTGTTTATAAGTGGTTAATTATTAACAAAAAACTTAAAAAAAGGTGTTGACAAGATATTCCAGGTTAAGTTTTTGGAAATTACTCATTGTTAATAAGATAGTTTTTAAAAAAGTTATACACATTATCCACAAAAAATTGTTAGTAACTTTTTTGGTTAACAGTTTTTATGTAAAGTATTGGTGTTAGGTTTTAGAGATAACTTTTTTGACAATTAGAGAAAAATTTAGTATAATTAAATTGTTGGAGGGGTTTTGATGGATAGTGATAATATAATAAGGTTGAGTGCTTATTTGATGGTTAATAAAATAAGTTCACAATATTTTATTATAATATATGATTTTTTTAATTATTTGATGCAGGAATATTTAGGGGGACATGAAATAGTTGATGGTAAAAAAATATTGTTTTTAGGTAGAATACTTCGCGTGGTAACAGTTAAAAGTGATAATCATGTGATAGATGCTGAGATAAAACTAAAACAGTTAAAGTTAAATGAGGTATTAGAAAATTTAAAATATTGGATTGATAATAAGACTTTTAAAGCAAATATAGTTAAATAAATAGGTAAATAAGCTTTATTTTAGGAATAGAAGAGTAAAACTTCTTGACTATTAGAAAATAAAATATTATAATTAAAATACTTGAAATTTTTAAGGAGGTGGAGTTCATGAAGAGAACATATCAACCAAATAATCGTAAAAAAGCTAAGAAACATGGATTTTTTGCTCGAAAGGAATCTAATGTATTAAGTCGTAGACGTAAGAAAGGTCGTAAAGTATTAGCTAGATAACCACTTTTTTAGAGTGGTATTTTTTTTGAAAGTAAAGTGAACAGATTTGAAAAAATACGAAATTGTAAAAAAGAATACAGATTTTAATGAAATAATTAATAAAGGTAAGTATTTAAAATCAAAATATTATAGTATATATTATAAGGATAGTTTAGGAGATATTCCTAAATTTGGAATAGCGGTTTCAAAAAGTATTGGTCATGCGGTTGAAAGAAATAAACTTAAAAGACAGATTAGGGTTATTATTGATAATAATAAAAAGTTGTTTTCAAATAGAAAGAATTATATTATAATGGTAAGGAAGGATATTTTAAAAATAGACTTTCAGACAAAAGAAAAAGAGTTAGTAAATTTATTAGAGAAAGGAATAAAGCATGAAAAAAATTAAAATTGGTATACTTCTGGTAGTATTTATGTTGGTAACAGGTTGTGGGAATAGCAATTATATTATGGAAGATAAGCAGCCAGTTGAAAATAAAGCAACAGGACAGGTATTACAAAGAGATATATTATGTAAGCCGGAAGATAAAGAATTAGATGAATTATATACCAAGTATAAAGATCAAACAAAGATTGATTATGAAAAATTGCCTAAGTGTGCAGATTTTAAATTAAATAGTAATAAATCATCAGGGATTTGGGAAGGTATATTTGTTAAACCTTTAGCGTTTATTATTTTGAAATTAGGTTATTTATTAAATAATTTTGGTTTTTCAGTTATAATTATAGGATTACTTATTAGATTGATATTACTTCCAGTATCAAGAAAGACTATGAAACAATCTTCAAATATGAAAAAAGCTCAACCAGAATTAGCAAGAATTGAGAGAAAATATCAGAATAGAACAGATAATGAGGCAATGCTTCAAAAATCACAGGAAATGATGCTAGTTTATAAGAAATATAATATTAGTCCTTTTGGTAGTTGTTTACTTGCTTTCATTCAGCTTCCATTGTTCTTTGCCTTTTTACAAGCGATAAATAGAACACCAGCGATATTCGAGGATAAGTTTTTTGGTTTAACTTTAGGTAAAACTCCGATTGTAGGACTTTTAGAATATCATGAATGGGCTTATATAGCAATTATTGTGTTAATTATTTTTACAACTTATTTATCATTTAAAAATGCAATGTCTTCTAATAATTCAGGTAATCCTGAGGTTGATAAGCAAATGCAATTTATGTTTAAGTTTATGATTATTATGATATCGGTGGCATCTCTTTATTTATCAACAGCAATAGCTCTTTATTGGGTAGCAACAAATGGATTTGTAGTTATTCAAAATTGGTTATTTAAATGGTTAGATGAAAGAGAAGAAAATAAAGATATAGTTATTAAACCTAAAAAGAATAAGAAAGAGAAAAAGGGATAATAAGAGAAAGGAAAGTAGTCATGAATGTAGTAAAAGTAGTTGCAAAAACAAAAGAAGAGGCAATAAATGGGGTACTTGTTAAATTAAATGCTAGTGATGAAGAAGTAGTTTATAAGTTAGAAGAAATTAAAGGTGGGCTTTTTAAAGGAACACAGTATGAGTGTTTGGGATATTTAAAAGTAGATATTTTAACTGATTTAGAGAATTATTTAAAAGAAATTGTTAAAGGTATGGGAATAGAAGTTTCAATGGAAGTTAGCACTAAAGAAAATGTTACTACTTTTAAAATGTATACTTCTAATAATCCAATTGTTATAGGTAAAAATGGGCAAAATTTGGAAGCTTTGACAGTTTTAGCAAGACAGTTTGTAAAGAATTTAGCTCCCATTAATGGGCCAAAGATTATATTAGATGTGGAAGATTATAAGGATAGACAGATTGAAAGGTTAGAAAGATTGGCTAAAAATTTGGCAAGGGAGGTTAAAAGAACAAAAGTGCCAGTAGAAATGGATGCAATGAATTCTTATGAAAGAAGAATTGTACATAATATTTTGACGGATTTTAAAGGAATTAGGACTGAAAGTATTGGAGAAGAACCTAATAGAAGAGTTGTTATTAAATTAGAAGATGAATAAAAGTACTTTAATTAGTGCTTTTTTCGTGGAGTTGATAAAATGGAAATAGAAGAGTTAAAAAAATTGTTGGAACAGGATTATGGGGTTAGTGAAACTGAAGAGATAGTTGAGGGTCTAAGGGTTAAGAGATATGTAACATTAAGAGTTAATACTTTGAAAACTAGTAAAGATGAGGTTATACGAGAGTTAAAAAATAATAATGTTTTGTTTCAAGAGGTAAGTTGGTATAGTGATGCTTTGGTTATTTTAAATGTTTGGGAGGATTTTATTAGAAATTTAGATATATATAAAAGGGGAGAAATTTATTTACAGAGTTTATCTTCTATGATACCAGCTATAATTGTAAATCCAAAAGAAGGCGAAAATATTTTGGATATGACGGCGGCGCCAGGTGGTAAAACTACCCAAATGGCAGCATTTGGAAATAATAAAGTTATGATTACAGCAGTAGAGAAAAACAAGATTAGATGGGAAAGATTAAAGTATAATATTGATAAATTAGGAGCTAAAAAGATTAGTGTTTTAAATGAAGATGCCCGAAATTTAAATGAAAGTTTTATATTTGATAAGATACTTTTAGATGCCCCTTGTAGTGGAAGTGGTACCATAAAAATTGAAGATGGTAGTTGTATTAATGAGTTTAGTTTGGAACTTGTAGAAAGAAGTGTGAAGATTCAGGAGATATTGTTAAGAAAGGCTCTTAATATAATAAAGAATAACCAGATACTTGTTTATGCAACTTGTTCGATTTTAAAAAGGGAAGATGAAGATATAATTTTAAAGTGTATGAAAGAATTTAATTTGGAAGTGGTACCGATAGATGAAGAAAGATTTCAAGATATTCCAAAATTAAGGTCAAAAATTAAAGGGGCAATGGTAGTTAAGCCAAATAGATATTATGAAGGTTTTTTTGTTATTTGTTTACGAAAAAAGTAGGTTGGAGAATATTTTAAGAAAGGAAGAAAGTAAGAGAAATGAATGAAATTAAATGTCCAAAATGTGGAACAATATTTAAAATTAAAGAAAGTGATTATGATTTAATTGTTAAAGAATTAAGAGATCAAGAGTTTGAGAAGGAATTAAAAGTAAGAGAAGAACAATATAATAAGGATAAAGAAAATGCAGTAAAAATTGCTATAGCTAATCTTCAAAATGAGTTTAATGAGACTATTAGTAAGAAAGATTTGGAAATAAAAGAGCTACAGGGAGATTTGAAAACAAAAGAGGAAATGATAAAGCTTGAGTTTTTAAAAGAGCATCAAGAAGAAATTAATAAAAAAATGTTAGAAATTGCTGATTTAAAAAAGAAAATTGAGTTAGAAGAGGCTAATAGTAAGCTTAAAATGCAGCAAGTAGTTATGGAAAAAGATAAAAAAATTGATTCTTTAAATGGAGAGTTAGAATTAAAAGATAAAGAATTTGAGTTAAAAGAAAAATCAATAAAAGAAACATATGAGCTTAAGATTAAAGATAAAGATGAACAGATAGCGTATTATAAAGATTTTAAGTCTAAACAGTCTACTAAAATGATTGGAGAATCTTTAGAACAGCATTGTAGTATTTTATTTAATAGATTACGACCTTTATTTAAAAATGCTTATTTTGAAAAAGATAATGATGCGAGTAAAGGTTCTAAGGGGGATTTTATTTTTAGAGATTATGATGATGATGGTAATGAAATTGTATCAATTATGTTTGAAATGAAAAATGAGGCAGATGAGACACTTTCTAAACATAAAAATGAGGACTTTTTAAAAGAACTTAATAAAGATAGAAATGAGAAAAATTGTGAGTATGCAGTACTTGTTTCAATGCTAGAGGCAAATAATGATTATTATAATGATGGAATTGTAGATGTAAGTCATTATTATGATAAAATGTATGTTATTAGGCCGCAGTTTTTTATTCCTTTAATTACGTTGATAAGGAATTTGGCTAGTAAGTCTTTGGAGTACCGAAAACAGTTAGAATTGGTTAGAAATCAGAATGTTGATATTACCCACTTTGAAGAAAAAATGAATGTATTTAAAGAAGGATTTAATAGAAATTATCAGCTTGCTAGTGAAAGATTTAAAAAAGCTATTGAGGAAATAGATAAAACTATTGAACATTTGCAAAAAACTAAGGAACATTTACTTAAGACAGATGATAATTTAAGACTTGCTAATAATAAGGTTGAAGATTTAACTATTAAGAAATTAACTTATAATAATCCAACTATGAAAATGTTGTTTCAAGAAGAAAAATTAAGGAAAGATACTTTGGAAAAGGAGGAAAATAAGGAAGAATAAAAATTGTTAGGTTGTATATAGTTTTTATTTGGAGGGCAGTTTAAAAAATTTTTAGATATAGGGAATGAAAGTTGTTTGGAAATAGTTGATAGAGATTTATTGGGATAAGCCTAGAATAGTTGGGTTTATCTTTTTTATTATTTAAGATTTTGGTATTATTTTTTAAAAGTTTAATATTTTAAGGTTTTATAGGGACAAGTTTTAATTGGTATTTAGTTTAGTTTTAATAAAAATAAGAATAATTTGTTTAAAAATGTATATAAATGTCAAATATTAGCATAATAAAAGTGGAGATGGAAAGACAATCTCAGTTGGTGAAGGAGGCGAAAGATGAAAAGGTTATTTTTGGTTTTAACATTATTTCTTTTAGTTATGGTACCACAGGTTCAAGCTTTAACTTTAGAAAATGTATCAGTACTTAACAATAGTGATTCTTATAAAGGAGGAACTCCTAAGATTGAGGGAAATGGAAGTAAAAATGTTACTATTACTTTTGATGCCGCTCAGTTAAAAATTGTGGCAGCAAATCCTACAATTGGGAGAACTATTGATGCCGCATGGCTTGGAGTTAAAGTAATGGCTCCTAAAGATATTGATATTGCTACTTTAAAGCAAGCTACCTATGAAAATGGTCCATCATCAGCAGAAAAATCTTTTTGGAGTAATCAAGATAGTACCAAGAGTGAATCTGAAAGTGATGATCATTACATAAATGTATTTGGGGCTGTAACAGAAGATATATTAAAATCAGCAACTAAAGAAGGAACAATGATTAAGTACTCTTGGATATTTGACTGGAATAATGATGATACTGATGATCAAATTGTAACTATTTTAATTAATCCAGCAAATATAGAACTTAGTGCTAAAGATACTGATACAGTTTTATGGAATCAAGATACTTATAAGGCTTTAAATCCAGATAATGTTCTTGAAGAAGGACCTAAAACTGGTGATAACATTATGACTTTTGCTGGTTTAATGGTTGTTAGTGCAGCATCAGTTGGATATGCATTTAAAAGATTAAGAGAAGATATGATTTAATTTGAATTAAAATTAAATTTTAGAAATGTTTGTTTTTATTAAAAAATAGTTTTTAGATAAAAGTGCGTTATTTGATTGTGTAATGTGATTGAATTTTGCACTTTTTTTGTTTGGGTTAAATTAGGTGAGGGGTTTTAAAAGTTTAAAAATATTGTTTTTACATTTTATTGTTGTTTTCACTTTTTATTTGGATAATCATATTATAATGGGTGAAGTAATAGGTGAAGTGTGTCTTTTGGGGATGGTAGATTAAGTAAATGTGTTGTAATTATAGAGATTTGATATTGAGATTATTTTATTAGATTTTAAGTTAGATTTTATAAAAATAGAGAAGACTTATTTGATTAAAATTTTAGAGATTGATTATTTTTGTTTAGAAATAGTAAAAGTGGTAATTTTTTGTTTCAAAAATAATAAAATACTGATATAATATTTGAGAAAAGGAGGAGGAAGAAATATGAATAAAATAATTAATAAAGTAATATCTTTATTGTTGGTAATGGCTATTTTAGTTGATAACTTTTCACCTTATTTAGTTTATGCTTTATCATCGGATAGTTTAGAAGAGAAAAGCTTAGAAAAAGTTAGCATGGATAAAATAGTTAGTAAAGGTAATATAGAAGTAGAATTACATTTAGCTTTACCGATAAGGAATGTTGAGAGAAATGATATTAGTTTTAAAATTTCGGATGATTCTTTAAATAGTGCTAGTATTAATTTAAATGAGGTTAATAAACCTGCAGATGGTTATTATCGAACTAGTTTAGATTTAGGTAGTCAAACTTTAGAGATTAGTGCTAGTGAAAGAGATAAAGATGGACATTTACTTAGTGGAATAAATAATAGTGAAAATGTTGTTTATATAAGTATTAATCTTTATAACCTTAATAAAGGAACTTATAACTTAGAATTTAGTGGTAAACATTTTGCTACTTATAGTGTTGATATTACTTTAGATGATTATTCAAAAAGAGTAATGCTTAGTGATGAGGCAGGACTATTTGCGATTGGTGATGTAAATAATGATAATGTAGTTGATGAGGAAGATTATGTTTTAGTACGTGATAATTTGGAATCAAAAAATTTAGAATATGATTTAAATTTAGATGGTGTTGTTGATATTGCTGATTTAAATTATGTTACCGCATCACTTAATTCAACTAAAGGTGAGGTTAAAGTAGAAGATACAAGTGCAATTGTTAAGGCTGAAAATATTTCATTTGATATTAATGAAGGTGTTATTGCCGAGGATAGTGCAAGTGTTAGTGCTTTATTTACTGATGATGGTGTTGTTAAATTACAACAAAATGGAGAAGAAGATATCGAACTTGGTATTGATTTAAGTGGAGAAAGTAATAATGAGTCTATTCAAATGAGTGAGGTTAGAATTACAGTTGGGGAAAATGCACCAGTTGGAATGAAACTTCAGATAGAAACTGAAGATGGCGAAATTATTACTAAAGAGGTTTCTAATAATTCTAATGTGCCTGCAGATATTCATTTATTTACGGATGAGGCTCAAGAAGGAACAATTAAAGTTGATTTAGGTAAACAAGTAGCTGTTAAAAAAGTAACAATTATTGTTACTGAAACAGGAGAAAACAATTTAGCTGAAATCGCCAAAGTTGAATTTTTAAATAATGTGAAAGTTCAAACTAAAGAACCAGATAATTTTTATACACCAAAACATGTTAAAGTAGATGGTTCAGTTAGTGAACAATTAACAGTAACTTTTGATAGTGTTCCTAATGTTACAGGATATGAAATTGAAATTACTGGTGGAAAAATGAAAGGAACAATTTTCCAAACAACTTATACAACTTTTACAATTGAAGATTTGGAAAATTACACAGAATATTCAATTAGAGTGCAATCTGTTAATCAAGAGTGGCGAAGTGGTTTTAGTGAAGAAGTTAAAGCAACTCCACAAGCTACGAGAAAACCTCCGGCTCCAGATATGGTAAATACTAAAGCTCTTTATGGGGGAATTGAATTTAGTTGGAAAGATATGGATGATACTCTTACTTATAATATATATTATCATGTGGTAGGAGATTCAGAGTGGATAAAAATTGATGAAATTTCAACAAATAAATATACTTTAAAAGGGCTAAAAGGTAATACTGAGTATGAGGCTTATATTACTGGTAATAATCCACTTGGAGAAGGAGATAAAAGTCAAATAGTTAAAGTTAAAACTTTAGAAGAGACAGCAACTATAACTCCAAAATATAATTTAATTAATGATTTTGATAGTGCAATGGGTAGAACTAGTCATATTAAGAAAGTAACTTATAATCAAGGTAGTATGATTGGTGGAGATTATGCTATGTATGATGATAACTATCAAACTTATTGGGAGTTAAATTCATGGCAAAGTGGTTCTCATTATTATGATATTGGTTATCCAATTTTTGAGTTAGATAAGTCTTATAAAATGGATGAATTTGTAATTACAGTTCCTGATAGTTATCCTTATAGTTTAAAAACTGGATCTTATAATCCTGGAGATAATGATACTTTGGTGTATTATTGGAATAAACAAGAAAATCATACAAAAGATAATAAGTCAGTTGTAAATGGTGTATTATCAACTAGAACTGATGAAAATGGAAGAAAATATTATGTGCTTAAATTAGAGAATCCGATTGAGGCTGATACAATTCAATTTGGTTTAACAGTAGTAAATAATGGTGGTTTAATTCAGATTGATGAAGTTAAGTTTTATAATTATGATTCTTTAGTGGATGATGTTGCTAAATTGTTTGTTGATGATTTAAGAGTAGAATTAGCAGAAGGAGTTACAATAGATACTATTACTGATTTAAGAAATAGAGCTAATATGAAGAATAATGGAGAATATTCTCCTTATCGGGAAAGCGTATTAAATGATTTAGATTATGCAGAAAAAATATTAGATGATAAAAATTTAAATGATGTAATACTTGTAAATCCAAATATTTCAAATAGTTATAATGGACATTTGAAATTCGCTATGACAATAAATGATTATCAACCTTTAGGAATTGTAGCAAGACCAGGAGATACTTTAAATGTTTATGTAGGTAGTACAACTGGTAATGTTAATATTCAACTGGTTTATACACAATTTTATGCAGAGGCTGGCTCTTGGAGTAAAACTTATAATTTGAATAAAGGACAGAATATAATTACAATTGATGCGATTGGAAGTGCTGTTAGTGAACGTGGTGGTAGTGTTTATGTAAGATATACGTCTACTCCTAGTGCTAATAATCAGATTAAAGTTAGAGTTAGTGGTGGGGAAAAAATCCCGGTTTTAGATTTATCTTTAGAAGCAGAAGAAAAGAAAAATGAAGTAATAAATGATTATATTAAAAAATTAGGTGATTATACTGATTCATTAGATGGTAAGTATGCAAGTGAAGGTAAAACTTTTGATAAGAAAACAAGTGCCCTTAATTCAACTGAAATTGTAACAAAGTATGGAATATTTTCTGTTGCGGCGACTGCTGTTAAAGAGGCATTAGATTCTAAAGCTACAGATATTAATGAACAGGTAAAAGTTTTATATGAATCAACAGAGGCATTTGATGAGATGATGGAATTATTTTATAGACAGAAAGGTTTGCAAGTTCAAGCTGAAGATGCAAAAAATGAGATGCCAAAAGCAAGAATTAATATTCGTTATATGAGAATGTTTGATGGTGCATTTATGTATGCGGGAGGATATCATATTGGAATTGAGTATGGTTCTATTCCTGGTCTTATTCAAGCATCTCGAAATACAGATAACAAGACTGGTTATTTTGGTTGGGGAATTAGTCATGAGATAGGCCACCAGATAAATCAGAAAGATACAGTTTTTGCGGAGGTTACTAATAATATTTATGCTTTACTTGCCCAAACTAGTAATGATAATGATGAATCAAGATTGGAATCTAGTAATATTTATGAAAAGATTTATGATAAAGTAACTAGTCATACGAATGGTAGAGCTCAAAATGTTTTTGTCCAGTTAGGTATGTACTGGCAATTACATTTAGCTTATGATAAAAATAAAACTTTTGATGATGAAGATTCTATATTGGCTAGAGTTAATCGAATATCAAGAACTTATAATAATGTTGATAGATATGGTCGTGATGAGTTAACAATACTATATGCTAGTATGGCAGCAGGTAAGGATTTAACAGACTTCTTTGAGATTTGGGGATTAAAAGCTAGTCAAAACTTAAAAGATGAAATTGCTAATATGGAAATTGATGGCAAAAAGTTAGAAAAAGAAGATAGAGCAATATATTATTTAAATGATAAGGCTAGAAGATACATATTAGGTAATGGTGCTGCTTTAGGAAATAAAGATATATTAGATGCTAGTATCGAGAGTCAAAGTAACGAAGAGAAACGAGTAACTATAAATTTTGGAGTTACAAGTGAGGAAGATAAGATATTAGGTTATGAGATAATGCGTAATGGAGTAGCTATTGGATTTGTTACAGATAGTAATTCTTTTACAGATATTATTGGAGCAGAAAATAATAGAGCTTATATTTATAGTGTAGTTGCTTATGATTATTATTTAAATAAAACAAATGTTGTAACTTTAGATGAGATAAAAATTACTCATGATGGAAGTGTTAAGAAAGATAAATTTACAATTACTTCAAATGTTAAAGAAGCAGGAGAAGTTATTGATAATGAAAATGAAGAAATAGATTATGGAAGTTTGAAAGTTAATAATTTAATTGATGGGGATATTTTAACAGGATTTAGAGGAACAGAAAAAATTAAAGTATTAAATCAAACTAGTGATAAACCTAGTATTTCCGTTGATAATGGTAATGCTTATGTAATTATTAATTTAAATAATCCAATGGCTATAAGTGGTATTAAATATAGAGCATTGGTACAAGATAATGAACTTGATTCAAATACAATTAAAAAATATAATGTTTATGTAAGTAGTGATGGTGAAGAATGGACGCTTGCTAGAACAGGAACATTTAGTGTTACAGCAGATAATCCAGAAGAAATTATATATTTTATGGGTCAAGGAACTGATAGTGAAACTCAGTTATGGACTTATAATGATGTTGCATATGTAAAAATTGAATCTGTTGGTAATAAAAATGGTTTATCAGGTTCAGAGATTGATATAATTGCGCCACCAGGTGATAATGTGGATATTGGTGAAAATTCTATTGGTATTTTAAAAACTGATTATTGTTATTTGACTGATGGTTGTAGTGATGAAGAATTAATAAAAGCTGGTTCAGTTATTGTTCAAGGAAATTATAGAGGTAATCCATCATTTAATAATGTGTTAATTGCGGATGCTGATAATGAGAAAAAGCCTTATAAAGGAGTATTTCTAATTTTTGCGGAGTTAAATAGTGATAAATCTGTTTATGATGTGGCAAGTGGTAGTTGGCTATATATAATGAGTAAAGAAGATTATGAAAAAATGATAAGTGAAACTAAGAGTATTCGAGCTTATTTATATAGAGTTAATGATGCTGAAACTTTAGATGGACAAAGGCTTACTAGTACTTCTAAGGTTATTAGTGATTTAAAACCATATAGTGAACTTAGTTATATGGAAATTACAAGTGTAAAAGATAGTAATTAGGAAAGAGGAAGAACATATGAAGAAAGTAATGTTGTTTGTTATAACTTTGATAGTAAGTATGTTTTCTTTCTCTTCTTCTGTTTTAGCTTTAACAAAAATTAATTTTAAAGAGACCAGTAATGGGCAGATAAATATGGCTTTGCATTTTGAAGAGGGGTTTGTTGGAGGAATTGATATTACTTTAAAGATTAAAGGTAATGTAAATGTTAAAGATTTTAGGTTTGCTGATAAGATTGTTTCTGGTAATTATGATAGTGAGTATAAATATGATAAAGATAAGAACGTTTTAAGTATTCAAGTTACAACGGGAGGAATTGGTGCTAGTCATAATTTACTTAATGATAAAAAAGAATTGGTGTTAGGAACGATTGAGTTTACTTCTTCTGAAAAGAATAATGTTAATTATACATTGGAAGAGATGGCATTTAAGATTGTTGGAAATAGTTGGGATTCACAGGTAATTGATAAAGATAGTATTGTATTAGGTGAGGAAACAGAATTTGTGTATAAAATTGAAGAGTCTAGTGGAGAGGCTAGTAAACCTGAAAATAAACCTAGTGAAGATGACGATAAAAGTAAGGATAATAATAAAGTAGATGGTAATGGTGATAGTTCGAATAATAATAAAGATAAGGATGAAAAAGATCCTATAGTTGATGAAAATAATAAAGATAAGCCAGATAGTTCTACTGAAAAGAATCCTAGTGAGTCTTCTGGAGTAAAGCCTAGTGAATCTGATAAAGATAAAAATAATGGTTCGACTGGGAATAAAACTAGTGGTTCTAATAGTGAAAAGCCGAATGGTTCGAATGAAGAAAGTTCTGATGGAGCATCTAATGATGATTCTGGAGATTCTACTAATCAAAGTTCTAATGAGAAAGATGAGCAAGATGGTAATAATTTAGATAGTAATCTGGATAGGGATAAGAATGTAGGAAATGGTGATAGGAAGGAATCTGCGGAAGAATCAACACAATATAATAAACTTGTTTGGATTGCTTTAGGAGCGACAGTATTTATTGCAGGAGGTATTTGTTTAATAAATATTAAGAAGCTTAGAAAGTAAAGAACAGGTAGAAACAGTTAAGTACTTGCAATTTTATTGATGGGAAAATGTACAAAAAATAGATTAATTTATTAATAAGTTATTCTATGATTTGTACATTTTTTATTAGCACTTAAAATTAATTAATGCATACTTTATATTAGGTGATAAGCATGGATTTTGTAAATGGTAGAGCAACTAAGAAGGTGGTTATAGATGCTGGGCATGGAGGTATCGGTTAAATCCAAAAATAGAAGAAATGACTATTTTGGTAAGTAAATACAAGAGTTTAAGGTACTTG
>CANPVV010000001.1 GCA_947581835.1 uncultured Bacilli bacterium | reverse complement strand
GCGATGAGTGGAAGTGGAGTAACAGTAATAGAGATAGCAGATAAAAGTGAGATAAGTCCAGAGTTAATGAAGAAATTGGGGGAAGGAGATTTAGGGAAAGTAGAATTTAAGATAGGGGATGAGATATATGAGATAAAGGGGGGAGGTTTCTTTGAAAAGATTGATAGTTTAGAAATAACTCAAGAAATTCCGGTTGTAAGTAATTTGGCAAATGATATAAATGGTAAGGTTGATGATTTAGAAATAACTCAAGAAATTCCAGTTATAAAAAGTTCGACAAGGGGTATAAGGCATTTAAGTGAAGAAGAATTAAAATTAAAGATGACGGAATATAATGAGTTATTAGATAGTAATGATGATTTACGACGAATTATTTTTGAACAAGATGGATATAAAGTTGAAATAAGTGATGATTTATTAGAAGATTATAATCGTATTAAGATTTTGATGAATGAAATAAAAACCGGAGAAGGAACGATTAATTTAAATGAAGCTTTAATATTAGAGAATCTATCTAAAAATATTAGTGAAGGTTTTTCTTTAGATCTGTTATTTTCAATATTAAATGATAGTGATATGTTTGGAAATTTATGTAATAAGTCATTAAATGTTAAACGATTGTTTAAAAATGCTTTGAAAAAACTAATGGAAGTAGCAGATAAATATGACATTGATTTAGATTTAAGTGATTCAGCAATGGCAAGAGCAAAATATATAATTGAAGATTATTATGTTAAAGATGCAGCTGAACAAATTAAGAGTAGTTGGATTTATAATGATATTGTTTCAAAAAATTATAAGGTTTTTACTTCTGAAAAATTTCTGAAAATATTTGATGAAGAAGTAGAGTATTATTTAGATATTGTTAATGATCCACAGTTAAAAAGTTATATTATAAAAAATAATGAGATAGGTTTGTATAATTTTTGTAAGAAATTAAAGCCATGTTATGATGATGCTATTGAGTTAATTGTAGATAATCAGTTAGATATTGGAAAAGATAATTATAATCGTTTAGTACATGAGTTTTTAAGACGATCTATGAATTTGAGTGAAGTTGATTTTTTGGCTAAATATAAATCTTATTATGTGGAAACTAAAAATTTAACTTTAGAACAATTGGGTAAACTTGAAAGCGCTTCTAATTATGCACAAGGTAAAATATTTGATAATTTTGTGAGGGAATTTGGAGATTATGTAGATGAGGCTACAATAAGAAAAAAGATTAATGGTTCAATTTTTTTAGAAGATAATAGTGTTTTTTTAAAAAATAGTGGACTTGTTTATACGATGGGATATAATAATGGAGTACGATCTTGTATAAATATAGGGTATATGGATGATGCTCCTTTAATGCTAGAAAGTATTATTAATCATGAGTCAATTCATCAAATATCTAGTTCCTCATATCTCAAAAAGATAGATGACAGTTTTAGAAATTTTACTGGTTCTTTACTTTTTGATACAAAGTATTTAGAAGGAGCAACAAGTTTTAATAATGCTGGGGTATGTGTTTGTTTTTATGATGCTAATAACAATTTTTTGGGAAAAAATTTTGCTGGCATTAATGAATCTATTACAGAATATTTATCTAAAATTAGTTCAGGAATAGATAATCCATGTGGCTATAATGAGGCAGTAGTGCAACTAGATTTATTAGTAAAAAAAGGAGCAATAAATATGGATTCTTTAAAAAGAGCTTATTTTAGTAATGATATTGGTATTTTGGTTGATAATTTGAATTCGTCTTTTTCTTTTGTTCCTGATTGGATAAATAAACGAAGTAAATTATTTAAGGCATTTGATGATGCGATAAATGGAGATACGAAAACATTATCAACGATTGTAACTGATTTAACTTTAGGATTAAATAAAAATGGAGGTAAGTAATATGGTTATAGATAAAGTTTATGAAAATGTAATTAATATGATTTTAAAAGATTTTACTTATGAAGAACAAGAAGAGGTAAGAGAGGCTTATAAAAAATATTTAAGAGATTGTTATGAAGATAGTTTATATTTAAGTGATGATGAGACTGAATTAATTAATCATTTTACAGAGTTAGAGAATATGAAATGGTCAGATAAGAGTAAAGTGATAAAACAAGCTTTAATTTTAGAAGATGAATGGATGGATAAAATTAGAGATTTATCAAATATTGCTTTAGAGGCGGCAACATTAAAATTAATAGGAAAAGATAGTGAAATAAAGTTAACGAAAAAAGAAGTTGTAGAATATGAAGAAAATATGAAAGAATATTTAACTAAAGTAAGAGATTTTAATAGACAGCAAGCTTATGGTTATGTTTCAGAGGCAACTCTTGATTTTGAATTTGCAGTTGGTTTAACTGATAATATGAGTTTAAGAGTTGGAAGAATGCGATAAATATTTAATTATTTAAAATATTGTGATATACTAGTTATATAATATAGGAGGTCTAAAAATGGAAGAAAAATATTTACCAATAGGTTCAGTGGTTATGCTTAAAAATGGAAAGAAAAGATTAATGGTTACAGGATATGCTCAGATTGATATGCAAAAGAGAGATAAGGTTTATGATTATTCAGGTTGTATGTTTCCAGAGGGAGTAATATCAACCGATAAAACTTTACTTTTTAATCATAGTGATATTGAAAAGATTTATTGTATTGGTTTTAAGGATGAAGAGCAACTTCAATATAATAAAAAGTTACAAGAAGTTTTAACACCAGAAAATATTAAGGTTATGTTAGAAAAAACTAAAGAGCAAATGGGAAGTTAAAATTTATGGAAAATAATAATATATATGAAATAGAAAATTTAAATAAAGGTAATGAATTAAAACAGCAAGAAATATTAGAGAGATATCCTAAATATTTGCCTCTTGGTTCAATAGTTATTTTAAAAAAAGGTTGGAAGAAAATTATGATAATGGGTTTTTTACCAATTGATATGGATAGTAAAGAGGAAATATATGATTATTTAGGGTGTTTATATCCAGAGGGAATAGTTAGAACGGATATAAATATTTTATTTAATCATGAAGATATAAAACAAATAATTGCGATAGGTTTAAAAGATCAAGAACAAGAAGAGTTTATGAAAGATTTAACTTTAAATATTGATGATGAGGGTGTAAAGAAAGAGATTTTAGATAAAGTAAAGAGAAAATAAGAGAAGGTGGAAGAATGAGTAGTATAAAATTAAATACAGCAACAATGAAATCAAGTGGAGAGAGAATAGAAAGTATAAGTAATTACTACTCAAAGAAGAAAAGCACATTTACAAGTAGTGCCTTTGGAACAGGAGGAAAGTTAGGACAGTTTTTAACAAAATTACAGAAAGTATATGAAGATATAGGAAGTAATTTAAAAGAAACAAATAAAGTATTAAAAGAATATACGGAAGATATAGAAGGTTTAGAAAAACAAATGAGTGGGGGAGCAGGAGTAGTAAAAGCTCCAACTGCAAGTAGTGAAGTAAGTAAATGGAAAAATAGTGTAAAGAATATAAAAATAGATGAAAGTCAGGTATTCCAAATACAAGGATATGGAAATGTAAGAGATGAAAGACATAAGAGCATGGTAGAAGGAGCCATAGGAGGACTAGAGACAGTAGCAGGATGCGGATTAGCTTTTATGGAAGGACTAGGAAATTTAGTAGAGATGCTAGTAGATGGAGGGGGAATGCTAGCAGCAGGGGCATGTAGTATATTAGGATATGAAGAGAGAGCCGAAGAAATAGGAGAATTTGTTGCGAGAGATATATCAAAAGAGAAATATGAAGAGGCAATGAAGGATTTAGGAATAGACAAATACATGGATGTTGATGGAACAGCAGCGAAAGTATTTTCAATGGCTGGGAATATAGTAGGAATGGTAGGATTAAGTATACTAACAGGAGGAATAGCAGCAGAGGTATTTGGAGCAGGGACAGCGGCAGCATCAACAGTAACAGCGGTAAGTAATGCAGGGATACAAGCATTAAATAACATGGGAAGTGAAGGAGAAGCAGCACTACAAAGAGGAGCGACAGTAAAAGAGGCAGAAGAAGTAGGATTAATAGCGGCGAGTGTTGGAGCGATAACAGGATTTGTATCAGGGAAGATAGATGCAGGAGCAAGAGCGATAGGAGCAAAAGAAGGAAGTAGTGGATTAGGGAAGATATGTACTAAAGTTTTAGCGGCTTTTGGAGTAGGATCATCAGAGCCAATAATAAATGAGATAGCTCATACAGCGATATATAGACAAGAAGAAGGAGAAAGTTTTAAAGAGAGTTTTATTAAGAATGCAAGTGAAGATGGGTTAATATTACAGATAGCGATGGCAGGAGGAGCGAATGCTTTAGGGACATTAGGAAATGGGATAGGAGGAATAAAGAGATATAATAGTTTAAGTAGACAGATAGAAGAAGCGATGAGTGGAAGTGGAGTAACAGTAATAGAGATAGCAGATAAAAGTGAGATAAGTCCAGAGTTAATGAAGAAATTAGGGGAAGGAGATTTAGGGAAAGTAGAATTTAAGATAGGGGACGAGATATATGAGATAAAGGGAGGAGGTTTCTTTGAGAAGATTAGTGAAGATCTTATTGCTACTCAACCTTTAGAATTAGTAGAACCAATATATGTAGAAGAGGAAGGTTTATTTTCAGGCAAAAGTATAAAAGATAAATTTAAATCAATGTTAAATGAAGATAGTAAGCCTTCAATTAAATCTTTATCGACAGAACAACAGAATTTACTTAATGAAATGAAAAGAAGAATAGCAAGAGGAGAAAAAACTTTTGCATTTAGAAGTACGTCTGAAATATCATCGGCTGTACTTGAAAATATCGATGATTTAAGTGACGTTAAAATTCAGATTTTTGGTGGGTTTGCTGATTTAAATGGAAATTTTAAGCCAAAATATAATAGTGCTAAATACATAAATAGAATTACTTATAGTGGATATGAGGCTCTTTCTATTTTACAAAAATTAGAGTCTTTTGAAAGTATGGTTGATATGGATTTGCCTCCACTTCAAAGAGCTAGACAGATATATGATATTATTTCAGAAAATGTTGCTCCAGGTTTTGATTATGCTAACTATCGAGGTGGACATGAAGTTGCGGCAAGTTTAAAAGGTTTGACTGATAACAACTCTATAGGTAAACAAGGTTTAGTATGTGCTGGGTATGCTCAAACTTTTAAGGAATTATGTACAAGGTGTGGACTTACAGTTGATTATATTAGAGGAACTGGAGTTACTAGTGCAGGGTCAGGTGCTCATGCTTGGAATGTAGTTTTTGATGGAGGAGATTATGTACCAGTAGACGTTACTTGGAAAGCTACTTCGGGTTCAGATTGGTTTGGTAGAAGTTCTAAGTTTGCATCAAGTCATATTGCTGATATTGATGAAATGTTTAAAAATTATGATTTAAAAGTTGAAGTAGAAAATGTTTCTCAGGCAGTTAGTAGTTCAAATAAAGAAGTGCTTAAATCAGTTATTGCTGCGATTGAACAGAAATATGGAGAAGGAAGTGGTATTCACAGTTTGAGAAAATTAGTGAATACTGGTAATTATGATTGCATAACAAGAAATGGTAATGCTCGGGCTATGGTTGAAAAATTGGATTTGAGTGTGGTAAAAGATTACTTAGATATTGAGCTTCCTAAAGAAATAGTTGAAGATGCAATAAGAGTGATGGATATAAAATATGGAACAGGAGCCGGGTTTAGACAAGTTGGTATGTATTTAAAAACAGGAAATATTAATTGTATTACTAGTACAAATAATGCGCGTAATAATGTTAGTAATTTATCTATTTCAGCAGTACAAAATTATTTTGATAATATTACTAATTCTAAGTTAGATGATATAGTTCAAATTATGGATCAGAAATATGGAGTTGGGACAGGAATTTCTCAGTTAAAAGCATATTTAAGTAGTGGTAATGAAAGACTTATTACAGGAACAAATCATGCAAGAGAAATTATTAAAGATATTTCTTTTGATAAGATAAAAGATTTTTTAGATAGTTATGAGGGGAGATAAGTAAATGCAGATTGTAGATATTAATATGGTTCGACATTTAGAAGCAAGATTTAATAAGCCAGTAGCGCAAATTAAAGAATCAGATTTATCTTTATTAACTAATCTTACAATTGTTGGTGATGAAAATCAAAAATTAGATTTGAGTATTTTAGATTATACATTAAATTTAAAAGAATTAGTTATAAGAAATGCAGTATTAACAATGAGTGATTTAGAAATAATTGGAAAATGTAAACTTATTTCGCTTGAATTTTATAAATGTGTTTTTGATGATGAAGAGGGATTAGAACAGTTTAGGAATATAGAGAATTTAATGTTTTATAATTGTTGTATGACAAGTTATGAATTTTTAAATAAATATAGTAATTTAAAAGAGTTTAAAGTAATAAATCCTTATGATGATACAACTTTTAATTTAGAGGTTTTGTCTTCTAATAAAAATTTAACTTATTTAGTATTAGATAGAGTAGTGTTAGATAATTTTAAAGTGATAGTTGGTTTTAGTAAATTAGAATATATTTCATTGTTAGATACAACTATTCCATTAAATTATGGAAAATATTTTGATGATTTAACTAATCTTAGAAAAGTAGTTGTAGCATCAAGATATTTAGAGTATGTTCCTTTACAGATAAAATATAAATTAGTAGATAATAAGTTTGATGAAATGTTAGAACAACAAGATGATTAATATAAATAGTTTATAAAAAATAGTATTTTAAATTTATTTTAGAGAAATGATTACAGTAAGTAAGCATTTTTTTAATTTAGTTATTTTAATTTTAGATATTTCATGCTATAATTATTAATAATAGAGGGTGATTGATATGAGATGCGAGAAATGTGGATTTATACCTAACCCTGGAGATCAAGTTTGTATTAATTGTGGGGCAAAGTTAAGTATTATTGCAAGTAGTTTAGCACCTGAAGTTAGCAAGATTCAAGTAGAAGAAGAAAAGAAAGATTATAAAAAGTTAATAATTGGAGTAAGTGGAGGAATTATAGTTTTAATTATAGTTGTTTTTCTAATTATTAAATTTATTATTTTATAGGGTTAATATGAAGAGTAAGATATTAATTATTGTGTATGTTCCGATGATTGAAAAAGAATATGATATGTATATTCCGGTAGTTAAGAAAATTGGAACGGTTAAAAATTTAATTATAAAGATTGTTGAAGAAGAAAGTGAAGGAACTTTCATTAATGATAACACTAAGAAGCTATATGATAAATTATCAGGAGAGTTATTAGATGATAATCAGTTTGTTAAGGGAAGTATAATTAAGAATGGTTCAAAATTAATATTATATTGAGTTAGGAAGTGAAAATATGCAAATAACAGTTATAAAAAAAGATAAATTAAGTATTTTTACTTTACCTTTAGAGATAACAGGTAGTCATTGGATTACTGATTTTGAAAATGGGAGAAAAATTAATTTAATAAATATTGAGGCTCAAGATGATGGGTGGAATATAGTTAGTAATCATGATGCTTTTATTGTTGATAATAATGATATAATGGTTCCTTATGCCCTTTTAAAAGAGTATAATTTTTATTTACTTAAAAATAATTATAAAAATGAAAGATATTATTTATATTGTTCACCAGTATATGATGATAGTTATAAAGAGTTAGGAATAGAGAAAAAAGTATATGTTGGAAGTGATAACTCTTGTGATATTTGTTATAAATTAGGAGGAGTTTCTAAAAAGGCTTTTAGCATAGAAAAGAAAGATAGATATTATTATTTAAGTGTTCTAGATGGAAATGCAAGTGTTTATGTTAATCAAAAAAGAATATTAAATGTTAAGAGATTAGAATTTGGGGATATAATTTTTATATTTGGGTTAAAAATAATTTTAATGAGGAAAGATGGAAGAGATTATTTATTAGTTAATAATCCTGGAGGGTTATTAGGGTTTAATGCATCTTATGTAAATGTAGTTCCAAGAGAAAATGGGTTTGTTGAAGATAACATGGAACTTACAGATGATTCGGCGTATAAGATAGAAAATTATTTTTATAGAGCACCTCATTTTTATAAAACTTTAGAAAAATTAGTTGTTAATGTTGATGTTCCACCTAATAAAAAAGAAGAAGATTCCACTCCCGCAGCTTTAACAATTGGACCGATGATAACGATGGCTATGACATCTGTTGTTATGCTTATGTCTACTTTAAATCAAGTAAGTAGTGGGCAAAGAGATTGGAATAGTTCTATTACTTCAATTGTAATGTGTGGAGCTATGTTAGCAAGTTCTTTACTTTGGCCTCTTTTAACTAGGGCATATCAAAAGTTTAGTGCGAAAATGTATGAGAGGAAAAGACAAAGATTATATCGTAAATATATTGATAAAAAAGAAAAGGAAATAGAAGAAAATTTAGAAATACAAAGAAAATCTTTATTAAGTAATAATTTTACAGTTCAAGATTGTCAAAATGTTATAAGAGGACATAATGTAAAGTTATGGCAAAGAAGGGTATTAGATGAAGATTTTTTAACTCTTCCAGTTGGAATAGGCTCTACACCTATGCAAGTGGAAATAAATTATCCTGAGGAACATTTTTCGCTTGAACAAGATAATTTATTAGATATAGCTCGTAGTTTAGGAAAAAAATCAAGAATACTTGAGGCAGTTCCAATTACTTTTTCCTTTTTTAAAAATAAAACTACAGGAATTGTGGGAGATGCTATAACTAATAAAGAGTTTATAGATAGATTAATATTACAAATTATGGCTAATTATAGTTATGATGAACTTAAAATAGTTACTTTTACGTCAACTAATAATGAAACAGATTGGGATTATATTAAGACATTGCCTCATAGTTGGTCAAATGATCATGATTTAAGATTTTTTGGTTCTTCAAATGATGATTATAGAGAAATTATTTATACATTAGAGAAAATATTTAATGAAAGAAAAAATATAGATGAGGATATTAGATATGTTCCATATTATGTTATTATAACTGATGCGATTAAATCTATTGATGGTTATGACTTTATTAAAAATGTGATGGCTAGTAAAAAGAATTATGGGTTTAGTATTATTATGTTAGTTGATAAAGTATCAGCACTTCCTAATGAATGTAAAAGTTTTATTAATGTTAGTCCTAGTGAATGTTCTATTTATAGTAGTATTATTAATTTAGAGTCTCAAAAGTTTAAGATAGATTATTCACCAATTGATGAGATATATAATTGTGCTAGAGAATTAGCTAATATTCCAATTGATATCAAAAGTGAGGTAGAGGCTAGTTTACCGGATGTATATCAATTTTTAGAAATGTATCAAGTAGGAAAAGTAGAACAATTAAATTCCCGAGAAAGATGGAAAAAGAGCAATCCAATTTTGTCTTTACAAGCACCAATTGGGATTGGGAAAAGTGGAGAGGTTTTAACTTTAGATTTACATGAAAAATATCATGGGCCTCATGGTTTAATTGCAGGTACTACAGGTTCTGGAAAGTCTGAGTTTATTATTACTTATATTTTATCTTTAGCGGTTAATTATCATCCTTATGAAGTACAAATTATTTTGATAGATTATAAAGGTGGTAGTTTAGCGGGTTCTTTTAATAGTGATTCTTATCAATTACCACATTTAGCAGGAACTATTACTAACTTAGATGGTAATGAACTTAATCGTTCTTTAGCATCAATTGAAAGTGAGATAAAAAGAAGACAAAAGGAATTTAATGAGGCAAGAAAGATTACTAATGAAAGTAGTATAGATATTTATAAATATCAAAAATTATGGCGAGAGGGTAGACTTAAAGATAAAGAGCCTATTGCACATTTATTTATAATTAGTGATGAGTTTGCGGAGTTAAAAGAGCAACAGCCAGAATTTATGGAAAAATTAATTTCGGCGGCAAGAGTTGGGCGTAGTTTGGGAATTCATTTGATACTTGCTACTCAAAAACCGGGAGGAGTAGTTGATCCTCAAATTTGGTCTAATACAAGATTTAGAGTTTGTTTGAAAGTTCAAGATACAAGTGATTCACAAGAGGTTTTAAAAAAACCAGATGCAGCTTATCTTAAAAAAACAGGAAGATTTTATTTACAAGTGGGTTTTGATGAGGTATTTACTTTAGGTCAATCTGCTTGGGCAGGTGGTCAGTATTTTCCTAATACAACTTTTAAAAAGGATGTTGATACATCAGTTAATGTAATAAATAATATTGGTTTTGTAACAACTACTAAAGATAATGAGGTACAAGAAACAATTAAACCTTTGGGAGAAGAATTACCAAATGTAGTTAAATATTTAAGTGATATAGCTAATAAAGATAATATTAAAATTAGAAAGTTATGGTTAGATAAAATACCTGATAAAATTTATATTGATTCACTTCTTAGCAAGTATAATTATAAGAAAGTTCCATATGTATTAGAACCAATTATTGGAGAATATGATGATCCAGCAAATCAAAATCAAAATGCTTTAAATGTACCTTTATCAAAAATGGGAAGTGCTATTATTTATGGAATTACAGGATCTGGTAAAGAGAATTTTATTACGTCTTTAATTTATTCATGTATGAAATCTTATGATCCTTGCGAGGTTAATTTTTATATTTGTGATTTTGGTTCAGAAACTTTGAGGGTTTTTGCTGATTCTCCTTATGTAGGTGATTTAGTATTTACAGATGAGGCAGATAAATTAAATAATTTATTTAAAATGCTTTATGAAGAATTAAATAAACGTAAAGAAATGTTTGCTAGTTATGGAGGTTCTTTTCAAAGTTATATAGCAAGTAGTAAAGACTTAATGCCAAATATTGTTGTAATTATAAATAATTATGAAACTTTTATGGAAAATTATGAAGATATAACAGAAGATTTAAATGTTTTATCAAGAGAGGCTTTTAAATATGGTATTTACTTTATTTTGACAGCTAGTACAGAGAGTAGTATTAGAATTAAGACAAGACAAAATTTTGCTTTAATATATGTTTTACAACAGAATAGTGAATCAGATTATGCGAATATTTTGGGTAATATAAGAGGAAAAGTACCGGCTAAATTTAAGGGTAGAGGTTTATTTAAG
Source organism: uncultured Bacilli bacterium (assembly GCA_947581835.1). GTDB lineage: Bacteria > Bacillota_I > Bacilli_A > RF39 > UBA660 > Caccenecus. Next base: position 86,045 of record CANPVV010000001.1, on the reverse strand, counting down.
AGAGATAGTATTTATGAATTTCAGACAGCTTATGTTAAAGAAGATAATGAAACTGGATATTTAAAAGAGTTTTGTAAAGAAATATCTATTAAAACAGAATATCGAGCTAGAAGAATTCCAGTATTACCTAAAGTTGTTGATTATGAGGCAGTTAAAAATGATATTACTAATTCACCTAATTTAGTGGTTGGTATTAATAAAGAAAAGTTAGTTAGTGAAAAGTATAACTTTAGAAAGAATGCGATTAATTTAGTTTGTTCTTATGAAATTGAGAATACAGTTACTTTTGTTAATGCTTTAGTTAATGAAGTACAGTATGTTAATTATTATGATTTATTATGTATTAATACTACTGATATTAATTTAAATAATAGTAATTTAGTTAATAAGACGTATACTAATAATTTTGATGAAACTATTAATAATATAGCTAAATATATAGATGATGTATATAATGTGTATTCTTCTAATAACTTTAATGATGAGGTTATATTAAAACAGAAGAAGTATATGATTGTAATTTTAGGAGTAAATGATTTTATTAATAAATTAAGTGAGGACGTTAAAAAGAAGCTTGCTAATATGATGAAGATTGATAATCAGATGGGGTTAGTATCATTTGTTTTAGTAGATAATCCGGATATAATTAGAACTTTTGCTTATGAAGATTGGTTTAAAAATGGAGTTGATACATCAAGAGGAATATTTATTGGTAGTGGAATTGCAGAACAGTCTATATTTAAAATAGCAAAAATTGAAAGGGAAGATAGAGAAGAAATTACTAATGAATATGGTTATTTAATTCAAACTTCTAAACTTTATAAGATTAAATTATTAAATAGTTTTGAGATAAAATAGGGTTTTACTTGTAAAATAATGTAAATTAAATTGACGATATTTAGCATTTATGCTATATTATAATTGGAAGCATGGGAACATGATATAGAAATAAAGGAGGTAATATTATGTCAGTATTTGCTTATAATCCAGAAGCTGCTAAAAGTTGGTCTAGTAGTATTATAGAATTTTTAAATGGAGGTTCTGATAGTGTTGGAGCTTGTTCAAAGAAATTTAGTGAACAAATTGAAAAATTAGTTCAACCTAATGTTTGGACAGGTGCAGCAGCAGCAAAGAATTATCAAAACTTTTTAGAGACGCATCAAAGTTTAATTAAATTTATCAATGATTTTGGTAATGCTTATCAAGAGGCTATGAATGAAGTAAACAAGAGTATTGCTAGTTTAGAAATGGCAAATTTAGGTGCTGATACAAATGTAGCATCAACTTTTGGAACTTTAACATATGACCAATTAACTGCTTTATCTGAGGAGAATATCAATAAAGATACAGTTAGATATGATTATGCGACTATTTCAGGAATTGGTAGTGAACTTAAAAATATTTTAACTACTTTAGAAGACGTTAGAACTAAGTTAACTAGTAAAATTGATGATCTTGATAATGGTAGTGGAATGTGGGATGGAACAGGAGCTAGTCATTGTAAAGAAAGTTTAACTACTATTTTAAAAAATGGTATGGAAAAGATATTTGAGAATTTAAATGTTTGCATTAGTAATATAAGTGTAGCTGCTCAAGAAGCTCAAAATCTTGATAGTAGATTATAAGAGTCACGAAAGTGATTTTTATAAATAAAATTTAAAATATATTTATTTTAAGTTTTATTTATGAAAGGAGCAAAGCTATGTATGTTTTTGTAGATAGTAATGCGATTAATTCTAAATTGCAAAAGGTAAATAGTGATATGAAGACTTTTCACAGTGGAATAAATGCGATTAAAACTACAGTTGATAGTATAGGTACGGCTTGGCAAGGAAATGATTATAAAAACTTTGTTGAGAAGATGGATGATTTTCAAGGTGATTTATTGGAATTAGAACAATCGATGGAGACTTATCAGGCTTTCATAAATGGATATTTAGAGGCAATGGATAAATTAAATTCTTATTATAGTAATAAGAATATTACAATAAAATAGGAGGATTTAAATGTTTTGCGATTATAATAGTTTAGCTAATTATGCAGGAACACTTAGTAGAGATTTTGGTAATTTAACGAAGATTATTACTAGTTTTGAAGATTCAATGAATTCAATTATGAGTTTAAATATGTGGGATTCAGAAACAAGAGATTATTTATTTAGTCTTTATAAGAATTTACAGAATAATTTTGATATTGTTAATAATAAATTTAATAATATCAATCAATATGTTGATATGGTAATTAATAATTATAAGAATTTAGATGCACAATTAGGTTCAGCTTTTGGAGGTTAAGATGGGCAGATATTCAAATGTTAATGCTAGGTCATTGTTAACCGCAGTTATGAATGCCTTAAATGAAATATCAAAATATGATTTAACTGATGTTTCTAATACTTTAAATAAAGAAGATGTGTTTAGTTCGCCGGTTAAAGAAAAAATAATTAAGTCTTTAAATAATATAAATACTTCTAAAGCTTTAAATGGAAGTGTTGCTACTTTAAAAGATAAATTGGATAAATTAAAAGAAGCGGCAAATTTAATAACTAATTGTCAGACTTTAGAAAAAGATATAAGTAATTTACAAGCTAGACTGCGAAAGCCAGATGGTTCAATTAATCAAGCTGTTCAAAGAGAGATAAATAATAAGAAAAATAGTTTAAGTAATAATGAGACAAGGGTAGATAAGTTACTTAGTTAGGAGGATATAAAATGTTTGGAAAAATATTATATATTAGTGATAATAAAGCTTTTATTGAGAATACAGGATCTGAAGAACTAAAAGGAGATTTACTTAATTTACATATTATATTTGAACATGAAGATCAAAAATTATTGGGAGAAATAGTTGAAATAAGAGAAAAAGAGATAGAAGTTCGTTTTTTAGGAGAATTTGTTGATGGGAGATATAATAATGGTATTTTAAGAAAAGCAAGTTTAGATAGTAAGATAAGAGTTATAAATACTGAAGAATTATTAGAATTAGTGGGAAGAGAATCTAATAAAACTTTTGTGTTAGGAAAGAGTGCAACATATAAAGATTTTAATGTTTGTCCAAATATTAACGATTTATTTGCTAATCATATGTGTATATTTGGAAATTCAGGTTCAGGTAAATCTTGTGGCGTTTCGAGAGTAGTTCAAAATATTTTAAGTAATAAAAATGCTTTAGCGTATAATGCCAATTTAATATTTTTTGATTCTTTTGGAGAGTATAAAAATGCCTTTAAAAGTATTAGTAGTATAAATTCTTATTATAATTATAAGTTTGTAACAGCTAATCCTAGAGATGAGACAGATGTAAAAATAGATATTCCACTTAATTTAATGAAAGTGGATGATTTTGGAATTTTATTACAGGCTGATAAACATTCTCAGTTAACTATTATTGATAGAGCGGTTAAATATGCGAAGATATTTGCAACTGATACACCGGAGGCTAATAAATATAAAAATAATATTATTGCAAATGCTTTAATTACTATTTTATATAGTCAAAGTACAACAAGACAGAAGAAAGATGATATTTTTACAATTATTGATACTTGTCATACTAAAGAATTTAGTTTTGATACTGTAATTCCCGGACTTGGTTATACAAGAAGTTTTAGTGAATGTTTTTCAATTGATTCAAGAGGACATTTTGGGGAAGAAGTTTTAATTACAGAGTATATTTTAAAGTTTATTGATGAAGGATTAGATGATATTAGAGCTCCGGAGGAGGCTGTATTTACTTTACAGGGTTTAGCTAAAGCTTTAGATTTTACTTTGATAAGTGAAGGATTTAATCAGAATAAAAATATGCATGATGATGCTCAACTTTTAAAGGTTCGTTTAAGTTCTATTTTAAGAAGTGAATTAGGAGAGTTTTTTACAGGTAAAGAATTTGTAACTCCAGCGAAGTTTATTACTAATTTAGTTAGTAGTAATAATAAAAAATCACAAATTATAAATATTAATTTAGAGACTATAGATGATGCGTATGCGAAAGCAATTGTTAAGATTTATTCCAGAATTATTTTTGATTTTTCAAAAGATAATGCTAATAGAGCAACAGTTCCTTTTCATTTATTTTTAGAAGAGGCTCATAGATATGTACAAAAAGATAATGACGTATTTTTACTTGGATATAATATATTTGAAAGAGTGGCTAAGGAAGGGCGTAAGTATGGAGTAATATTAGATATTATAAGTCAAAGACCAGTAGAAATTAGTGATACAGTTATAGCTCAGTGTTCAAACTTTTTAATATTTAAAATGACACACCCTAAGGATATTAAATATATTGAAGAGATGCTTCCTAATATTAGTGCCGATGTTATTGAAAAAATGAAGATATTACAACCTGGTACTTGTGTAGCTTTTGGAACAGCTTTTAAGATTCCAATGATTTGTAAGTTAGAAATGCCTAATCCAAGGCCTTATTCAGCAAGTTGTGATGTTTCGGCTTATTGGGATTCAAAGAGTGATATTAGTAAAGATATTAATGGAGATGGAAAGAGTTTAGGAGGAGTTAGTACTACTAATCAATATAAAGAGGCGATTAGTAAGACTGTAGCAACAGATAATAATACTAATAATGATAGTAATACGACTAATTTAAATTCAGCACCTAATATTTTTGACGTAAATCAAGCAGTTAAAGCAGTAAGTAATGGTACTCCACAAAATGTGGTAAGTAATCAAAATCCAACTCCGACTGTAACAGAAGTTCCTAATCCAAGTGCTGGCCAGAGTATTAATCCAAATATATTTAATTTGGGAAATGGAAATAATGGAAAAGATAGTATGGTTAGTCCAGTTACAGAAGATTCAAGTAATATTCCCGGAATGGATTCAAGTTTTTAAGTAAATATATTTAAAAAGAGATTACTAAAAATAAAAAAAGTTAGAATAAAATAAAAAAGAAGAGGTATTTTAGGACAATAGAATAGCTCTTTAATTTTTAAATTTAAGAAAAAAGCAGATATAACGAGAAAGAAACTAGTTATTAAGCTATATATTAGACTAGTAAAATAAAAGTAGTAAAGAGGTAAAACATTTATAAATATTAGATTTAGAATTATAATAAAAATATTATCTAAATTTAAATTATTTAGATAAATAAAATAATAAATAATGCTAAATAAGAGAATTAGAAATGTAAGAAAAAATAATAAAGACATTTAAACACCTCTTTACTAAATATATGATTTGTTATAAAATAATAGTACTTGAGGTGATTTTTAGTGAATTACAGTATAACAAGTAAAAATGATGAAGTAGTTATGGCTTTAGTTCATTACTTTATTACAGAAGAGGATTATACTCCAATAATGGTAAAAGGGGTTAAAGATGAAATATGGTTAGAAAATGTAGAGGGGCCTTATCGAATTATTAGGATTAATTCTAATCATATACATAATGAAGAACAGTATAATTTTGATTTGTTTAAAACTTCCAGAGTAATGGAACAGATTAAGAAAAAGACTTTATCATTAAAGGTTAATGCTTTAAATATTTTAGTTAATGTGGAAGATAATTTAAAGATAAAACAAGATAATAAGAATATATCTTCAATTGTTTTAGATGATGTTTCTAAGTTAGTTGATGATAAAAATATTGTAGAGTTATTTCCTAAGATTAAAAGCAAATTAATTAAAGATAAAGAGGGCATTGAATTAATTGTTAATGTAACTAATGATATAAATGCTAAAACAATTAAAAATAATGAAGAATATTCAAAGATATTTAGTCCTAAAAGAATAGTGGTAACACCTTTATTAATAGGAATATGTGTTATTATGTTTATTCTTACTTATATATTTGGTAGGGGAAGTGAAGGTGTTTATACTTTACTTCTGTTTGGAGCTAATTCTCAAGCTTTAGTTAGAGCAGGAGAGGTATGGAGACTTTTAACTTCGATTTTTTTACACGTTGATATATTACATTTATTAGTTAATATGTATTCTCTTTATGTAATTGGAGGACAGTTAGAAACTTTTTTAGGAAAGACGAAGTACTTGATTGTTTTTTTAGTTAGTGGGATTGTTGGTTCTTTATTTTCATGTGTAATGCATTCAGTTAGTTCAGTCGGAGCATCAGGAGCAATATTTGGACTTTTAGGTTCTTTGTTATATTTTGGATATCATTATCGTTTGTATTTAGGTAGTGTTTTAAGAACTCAAGTAATACCGATTATAATAATTAATTTAATTATAGGTTTTAGACTTCCTGGAATTGATAATTTTGCCCATATTGGAGGTTTAGTTGGGGGTTATTTAATTACTATGGCTTTGGGAGTACCGGGTAAAAATAGAAAAAGTGATCAAATAAATGGTTCAATAGTTTTAATTATATTGGTAGCATTTTTGGCATATATGCTTTGGAGATAATATGGAAAGATTACAAAAGGTAATAGCGAATTTAGGGGTTACATCAAGAAGAAAAGCAGAAGAGTTGATAAATGAGGGAAAAGTAAAAGTTAATGGAGAGGTAATTACAGAGTTAGGTTATAAAGTAAGTGATACAGATATAATTGAGGTATTAGATAAAATTATAAATAAAGAGATAAAAAAGGAATATTATTTACTTTATAAACCAAGTAGGGTTATTACAAGTACAAGTGATGAGAAGGGAAGGAAGACAGTTGTTGATTTAATAGATACTGAGGCAAGAATATATCCAGTGGGGAGACTTGATTATGATACAACTGGAGCTTTAATATTAACAAATGATGGAGAACTAGCTAATATTCTTATGCATCCAACTAATAAGATACCTAAAACTTATTTGGCTAGAATAGATGGTTTTCTTAATAAAGATGATATAGAAAGATTAAAATATGGAATAAATATTGATGGTAGAAAAGTTTTAATTGAGGATTTTAAGATTAGAGATAAGAATTTTGATAAAAAAACTTCGGTAGTAGAATTAACCATTGTAGAGGGAAGAAATCATATTGTTAAGAGAATATTTGCAAGTTTAAATCATAAAGTTTTAAAATTAAAAAGAACTAAGATTGCATTTTTAAATTTAGAAGGATTAAAGATAGGAGAATATCGGCCTTTAAAGTTAAAAGAAATTAAGAAATTATATAGTTTAAAATAAATTTTTATGAAGATAAGTCTTTAAGAGAGGCTTATTTTTTTGTTAAATTAGACAGTAGGTTGACAACTATTTAACTTATGAAAATTTTTTTAATTAAAGATATGGTATAATATTAATATAAAATATGAAGGTGGATTATGAAAACAAGTGTGTTATATATTATTTTATTAATGTTTTTAGGAATTGTGGGAAAAGATAGTTTTTCAGTATTAGATAAAATTCGGGATAGAAGTGAGATAGATATTTGGGCAAATGATGGAATAAAACTTGTTCTTACTAAAGCTGAAGAGGATAAAATAGTACAGGAATATGAAGTAATTTTAAATGGTAAAGAAAATTATTTAAATATTGAGTTTAGTTTGAAAGAGGTTGATACTTTAGATGATACTAATGGTTATTGTTTAAATAGTTTATATTATACTGATTGTAATTTTGGAGAAAATGCTGAACAATATTTAAATACAAGATATGTAAATAGTATATTTAGTGAAAGAAATTTTGAGATTATTAAGGGTGAAGATAATAAAAATTATTTAGTTGTTCATAGTTTTTATTTTAATTCTATATATGAAGATATGAGTAGTTATGATTTACATATTTTAAATGATAATTTACAAGAAATAAAACCTACAACTAATTTATATGATCAATTAGGAGATAAAATGGATATTGATGATTGGCAAGGCTTTTTAGGTTATACGGCTGTTTCTGGGTTATGTGTGGATACTGAATGCAGAGATTTTGGAGACTTTTGGTATCAGAGTAAATTTAGAGAACTTGAAGATGCAGAGCAAATAAGGGCTAAAATTAAAGATAATAAAATATATGTTCTTGTTTATATTTCAGATTATGATTGTGGACCAGGTACAGTTGAAGAAAGGGAATATAAAATTAATAATAATAGTTTTAGTTATAGAGTTATAAATACTTATCGGATGGAAGGTGGAAACGGCTGGTGTTAGTTTATTATAAAAATAATAGATAGAAAGAGGAAAAGTTATGAAAACTGGTATATTGTATGTAATATTAACTTTAATTTTTATTTTATTAGGAGTTGAAGGTTATTTTTTGTATAATAGTTATCAGAATAAAAACGTAGTAGATAATAGTTCTATTAATGATAAAGATTTGGATAATGATACAGATAATGATATAGATAAAAGTGATGATGAACAAAATAATAATGAAGAAAATAATAATTTGGAAGAGAATAATGAAAAAACGGAGGATGGTGTAAAACTTCTTAATACAACAAAAGAAAATGATAAAATAGTACAAGAATATGAAATTGTTTTAAATGGGAAGATAAATATTTTAAAATTGTATTTTGAATTAGAAAAAAATGAGTATTTTTATCATATTACTTGTGTTTATAATAATGTTAATTTTTATGATTTTGGTAAATATAATCCAGAATTTGATGAAGAAGCAACTTTAAGTTCTGATGAGGCATTTCAAATAGATTATATAAAAAATTATTTTAATGAAGATAATTTTATTATTATAAAAGGAGAAGATAATAAAAATTATTTAGCAATATATAATTATGTTAGTGAAGCAGAAGTATATGGAGATACTAATTTATATATTTATAATGATAATTTAGATTTATTAAATCAAAATGAAGAAATTTTAATTAATAATGAAGGACAACTTTTATCAATAGATGAAGAAGATTGTTTGAATAAAAATCATTGTACTTATAAAAGTGATGTATGGTATGAAAATAAATTTAAAGTAAGGGATGAAGCTGACCAAATTAGAGTTAAAATAGAAAATAATCAAATATATGTTTTGAAAGCATTAGGCAATAATGATTATATTTGTGATGGTGGAATATTAGAAGAAAGAATATACATAATAAAGGATAATAAGCTATCTTATGAAGTTATTAATAAATATCAAGTTACAGGTGGTGCCGGTTCATGTTATTAATGGAAAAGAGGAAAAGTTATGAAAACTAGTATATTGTATGTAATAATGGCATTAGTTTTAGGTGTTTTAGGAGTTGAAGGTTATATTTTATATAATAATTATCAGGATAGAAACGTAGTAGATAATGGTTCTATTAAAGATAAAGATTTGAATAATGATAAAGATAAAAGTGATGATGAACAAAAAAATAGTGAAGAAAATAATGATTTGGAAGAGAATAATGAAAAAATGGAGGATGGTGTAAAACTTCTTAATACAACAAAAGAAAATGATAAAATAGTACAAGAATATGAAATTGTTTTAAATGGTAATAAAAATATAATAGATATTGATTATAAAATAGCTACTTATGATACTGGGTATGAAGATCCTTATTATTGCATTGACAGTTTGTATTATTCTAATTGTAGTGATGAATATTCTTCGCCTGACAATTTAAGTTCTCAATATATAAATAGTAAATTTAATGAAAAGAATTTTGAAATTATTAAAGGTTTAGATAATAAAAATTATTTAGCAATTCATAGTTTTAATCTTAATATTGATAAACCTGATTCTGTTTATCTTGATACTAGTAGCTATACTATACATATTTTAAATGATAACCTTCAAGAAATAAAACCTACTGAAAATTTATATAACCATCTTGGCATTAAACTTCAAAATATTAATGATTGGAATGGCTTTATTGGAGCAGTTGATATTCAAAGTTTATGCTTAGATTATGAATGTAATAATATGGGTGATTTTTGGTATTCTAGTAAGTTTAATATTGATAATAATCAAATACGAGTTAAAATTGAAAATAATAAAATATATTCTCTAGTTTATTTTTCTGATTCAAATGTTAGTTGTGATGATGGTACAATTGAAGAAAGAGAATATAGTATTAATAATAATAGTTTTAGTTATAGAGTTTTAAATACTTATAAAACTAAAAATGCTGTCGGTTGGTGTTAATTAAAAGGTTAAGTTTAAGGTTAATTATAAAATTAGGCCATCAAAAAAGAAGTCTTATTAGGCTTCGTTTTCTTCACATCCGCAATGTCCATCACAAGAAGTGCAACAACAATCTTCATCATCTTCAATTGAGGTTTCATCGTTATCAGAACTATTTTCAGTTAAACTTATGGCACTTGTTGGACAACTTTCGATGGCATTTTTTAGGTTTTCACTATTTAAATTATCTTGGGATATTGGGTGTGATAAACCTTCATCATTAAAAGCAAAGTGTTCTTCATCAAGAGATACACAAGCTCCACAGCCAATGCAAGCTTCATCATTTACATTAATCTTTTTCATATTCAATCTCCTTATCAATATAATTATAACAAAACTTTTAGAAATTGCAAACATAAAGCTTTTAAATATAAAAAAAATATGATATTATTAAAGATAGGAAAGTGATAGTATGCAAACGAGAATGCAAAAGTATTATGAGGATAATGATAGTAATCCACCTTTAAGACAACGTAAGAATGAATCATTGTATGAAAATATAAATAATTATGAAGATATAGATTATAAGTTAGATTCAAATGCTACTTTATTGGATTCAAATGCGCAAGAAATAGATGTTGAGAGAATAAAGAAAATATTAGATACGAAGTATAATAAAGAACCGAAAAGAAAAAGTATTCAAATTGAAGAAGATGAGAATGAGGAAAAGATAAATTTAGATGAGACTAGAGAATATGATATAAATGCTATATTAGAGAAAGCTAGAAGTGAAAAAGAAGTTGATTATGAAAAAGATAGACTTAAAAAGATAAGAGATACACAATTTGATATTTTAAATAGTTTAGATATAAAAGATAAAGAAGAGGAAGAAGAAAGTAAAGCTAAAGAAGATACTGAACTAATGGATTTAATTAATACTATAACAATGAGAGAATCTAATCCTAATAAAGAGATGGATCCATTAGATATTTTGACAGATTTAAAGGGAAGCGATGATACCGTTGTTATTGGGGGAGTAAAAGAAGAGGAAAGTGTTAATGAAACTTCACCAATTATGAGTTTAGAAGAAGCGACTTTAGCTAAAAAAGAGGCTGATGAGGTTAAAGAGCAGGAAGAAAAAAGATTAAAAGAAGAAGAAAGTCAAGATTTAAGTAATACTCTTTCATTTACTCAAAGTGATTTTGATGACTTTAATGATTTAAAAAAAGAGGTTAAATCTAGTAGAGCTTTAATATATGTGGTTATTGTTTTGGTTAGTTTAATATTAATCGCAGGAGTTGTGATATTTTTAAATAGTTTTTTAAATATTGGTTTGTTTTAATTCATATAATTTAATATGAAAAAGAAATTTAAAAGGAAAACTTATAAGGGAATGTTTAGATTAATAATTTTGGGGACAATTATTTTAATTATAGGTTTGACTTTTTTTTTAATTGTAAAGTTTAATAGAGGTATTAATAAGACAGTTGAAGATTTAAGTGAAATAGAAATAAAAAGATTAACTTATGATTTAATTAATGATAAGATTACAAATAATATTTTAAATAAAGATACTTTAAAAGATATATTATTAATATATAAAAATGATAAAAAAGAAATATTATATGTAGATTTTGATTTAGATAAAGCTTATAAAGTACTTGATAAAGTTACAAATGTTTTAAGTGATACATATAAAAATATTGCAGATAGTGATATTAGTATAGCTTATTTAGATAAAGATTTATCGCATAGTTTTAACGGTTTTGTTTTAAATATTCCAATGGGAAGTTTATTTAAGAGTACATATTTTTATAATTTGGGACCTAAAATACCGATTAAAATTAATTTTTTAGGAACAATATTGACTAATTTAGAGACAAAGGTTACTAATTATGGGCTTAATAATGCTTTAGTAGAATTGTTTGTTTATATTAAGTTTGAAAATGAAATAATTAGTCCTTTTAAGAGAAAGAAAATAGATATGGAATATGATACAATTATTGCTAGTATGATGATTGAGGGGGAAGTGCCTAGTTTTTATAATGGGGTTATTGAGAAAGAAAGTGGGTTAATTACGAAGAGTGAATGATTGGAAATTTGAGATAAAAGTGTTATAATAGTAGAAGAAAAGGGAAGTATTATGAGTAGAAGAAAAAAGACAAAAAAAAATAGTTTATGGTTAACAATAGTTTTAGTAGTATTTATTTTAATAGGTAGTTATTTTCAAGATGATATTGAAAGATATTTAGATTTACATGTATTTAATGAATCTTATTCGGCAATTAGTGAAATACCTAAATATGATGGTAATCCTTATGTTTATTTAAATGATAATGTGCCTAATTTTAGTGAAGAAGATTTAAATATTAAAGAACAAGAAAAATATAGTTCTTTAGATTATTTAGGAAGAGCAAGGGTTGCTATAGCGAAAGTTGGAATAGAGACTATGCCTACAGAAGAAAGGGGAAGTATTGGGTCAGTTAAACCAACTGGGTGGCATACAGTTAAGTATGATTTTGTTGATGGAAAATATTTATATAATCGTTGTCATTTAATTGGTTTTCAATTAACTGGGGAAAATGCGAATGAAAAGAATTTAATTACTTGTACTAGAAGTGCTAATACGGGAGCAATGCTTGATTTTGAAAATGAAGTGGCAAAATATGTAAAAGAAACTAAAAATCATGTGCTTTACCGAGTAACACCAATATATGAGGGGACAAATTTGGTGGCTAGTGGAATTGAAATGGAAGCTAAATCAATTGAAGATGAGGGGGCAGGAGTAGAATTTCATGTTTATATTTATAATGTTGAGGATGGAGTAGAAATTGATTATAAAACAGGGGAGAGTAAAGCTATATAGAGTAATTTTATTTAAATATTTAAAAAATCATAATTAAGTTTTATGATTTTTTGGTATTATAGTATTAGTTTGTTAAACATTAAATAATGGTGGTGACATTTTAATTAATGATATGGTGACATTTCTAAAGGATTAACACAATTATAGTGTTAGTGTTGACAAAATATTAAAAAAGTATATAATAAGTATTACACATATTTTATAAAAGCACTTATTTATATTGCATTTTACAGAAAAATATGTATATAATAATAATAGAAAGAAAATAATTAATTCCTTTCTTTCTATTTCATAGGACTAAAAAAGAGATGCATCTAAATATCAGTTAGGTGTTCTCAGTCCGAAATTTTTCCGGTGAGGCACCTATTCATCAGCTGAGTAGGTGCTTTTTTTAGTCTTTCTTTTCGTAAATTTTCGATAGGATTATTAAAATCACTATCAGATATAAAATATCCAAGAAAATTTCCTTTCATAGGACCACCTCCTTCCATAGCCTAATTTCTTAAACCAGGACTGAGGTAAAAACACCTAACATTTAGATGCATCACCAATATTATAATATACATATAAATAAATATCTACATAATTTTACAATTTTCATTTAATGTATTTCTTTGCTAGAAATACGCAATGAATAATTGTTAGCCACTTGTTAGCCACTTGTTAGCCACGCACTTAATTTTTTACTATTTCTAAATAAAAAGCACTAGATTAATTCCTAGTGTTTAAGCCTAATAAATGGTAGCGACGGAGGGGATCGAACCCCCGACCTACCGGGTATGAACCGGTCGCTCTAGCCAGCTGAGCTACATCGCCATGTGCTTTAATAATATCAAAAAGAAGTTTTAAAGTCAAGATATTTTGGTTAAGTATTGGGTTTTAATGCGATAAATAATTTGTTATAATAAAAAAAATTGTTTTGTGGAACTTTTTAAAATGTTTTTACGATATAAAAATTGAGGTGGAGATATGACTAGTCAAGAAGCCTTAGATTTATTTAATAAAATATATGAGGATACTTATGCCGAAATTACTAGGTATGTAGTTTTAAATGTGGCTAATATTAGTGACGTTTCAGATATAGTTCAAAATATATATGTGGGAGTATATAAAAGTATTTTAAAAAATAAAGAGATAAATAAAGCTTATATATGGGGAATTGTTAAAAAGAAAATAAAAGATTATTATCGATTTTTTTATAAATTTCATTTAAATACAGTTTATAAAGAAGATATGGATTTAATTGAGAGTAAAGACTTAAAGTTGGATTTGTCTTTAAAGTATGATATAAATTTAGTTTGGAAATATTTGAAGAAAAAAAATGTGATAATTGCTAAAATATTTTATTTATATTATATGGAAGAGATGAAGATTAGAGAAATTGCAGATTTACTTAATTTAACAGAATCTAATGTTAAACATTATATTTATCGAACTTTAGAAGAGTTAAATAAATATATAGAAAGGTAAGTTTATGAAAGATATTAAAGGGATATATGAAAGTAAAATAAATAAAGAAGATATTTATAATAAAGTGATTGATAAGATTGAGAAGAGAAATGAAAAGTATATGATATCTATAGTAATATTAATTATTGTAGGTATTATTATAGGAATAGGAATAGTAGATAAAAATGATTATAGAATATATGTTAGAAGTCAAAATGTTATGGATACAGAGGTAGTTTTAAAAGATATTAATCCTACGGATGAAGTAGTTGAAGCTAATGGTGTTAGTGATAAAAATTATACAGTTAATGATAAAAAAATAAAGGTAAAAGAGGATATATTAAAGATATTAGGAATAATAATGGAAGGTGAAGATGATGATTAAAAAAATAGGTATAGGTGTAGTAATAATTGGTTTAGGAATTTTAATATTTATAATTTTTAATGATGAAAAAAAAGAAGTAAAGGCTAGTTTTAAAATTGGTGATTATGAGATTAAGTTTAATTATTATGGTGGTGGAATTAATTCTTATATGATTAATTATTATGATAGTATAGGAGATAATTATATTTATTTACATAATGCTAAAGATATTTTAATAAAAAAAGATAGTATTCAAGATAATCTTAAAAATTGGTTAGATAAAGATAATACTATATTAGATAAGATAATTGATAATTTAGAAATTAAAGATAAATATAAAGATGAGGATTTAGTTTTTTATCAAGATAAATGTGGAAAGAGAAATTGTTATAATATGCAAGTTATAAAATGTAATACTAAAGATAATAAAGATATACATATTGGGCAGGATTTAGTTAATTTAAATAATATTTGTCAAAGAAGTGATATTGTTTATACTAAAGAAAGTGAAAATAAAAAAATAACTATAGATATAATGAAAAGTAAGGCGGATAAGATTAGAAAAATAATTTATAAATATCGAGATAATTATGAAACAGATAATAATGATAGTAATTATTTAGAAACTTTAATGGTTGATGGAGAGAAATATAAAATTTTAGATATTCAAGAAGAATTATATTTTAGTTATGAAATAGAAAATAAATTGGTAAGATTTTTAATACCTCAAGAAGAGGCAGAAACATTAAGAGAGATATTAAGTTTTAATAATTAAACACAAGAAAAAACCTCATTGATAGAGGTTTTTATGTTTTTAGCAAACACAATCAACATAAGTGTCACTTAAACATCTGATGGCGCATAAACAACCACAGTCCATAGTAAAGAAAGAATTAGTGGCAACATATGGATTTAAGCTAGTTGGATCAGGATTATCGGCAAGAACTCTAAAGGTACAGCAATTTCCTTCAATTTTTTCAACTCTAAAGATAGTAGAACAATCGGCACTTGTAGTACCTGTACAAGTTACAGTATTATCTTTTACAGTAGGCATACTCCAAGGAGTACCATTACTGCTGCAGGTATAAAGCATAACAGGTCTAGTATTACATATTAAACAGTTAGGACCGCCACCTAAGACAGGTCTATCACAGGCATCTAGGCAGGTTTCAGGACAAGCATTTTGTTGTAAAACAAAAATAACACTTAATATTTCATTGATGCAATTTCCTGAGGTATTGTTACCGTTATTATTCATATTATTCACCCTTTCATGTATTCTCATTATTAATTTATGATAAATAATTAAAATAGTGCTTTGTTCTATCCTTTTTTTTTATGTTTTTTTATGTTATAATTTAAAAATAAGACGGGTGAAGTAGCATGAACGATAATGATAATCATAAAGAGAATTTAGATGCTTATAGGTATAATCCTAATCGCCCCAATTTAAACTTTAATAATAATCAAAATCGTAATAATAGAAAAAGAATTAATGATATTTTAAATAAGGATGAAGAAGTAAAAGAAAAATCTTTAGTTTCAGATGATACTCCAAAAAATTATGATGATGCAAAAGAAAAGGTTGATAAAACTTTAAATAAGGGTGAGCAAATTGGAAGAAGATTTAGACCAAATTTAAATTCTTCTAGTAATAAAATAGAAGATATTACCAATGAGAGTGGAAATGTTAGAAAAGAAAGAGAAAATAAACAAGAAAATTTAAACACCAATGATAAAACAGAAAATAGAAGAGAAGAAGAAAATAATAATAATTATAATGATTATAATGTTGGAGATAGTAATAAAGATAATAGTATAGATGGAGAAATGGAAGTTGGAGATAAATCTAATAATTCAAGTGATGAAGAAAATAATAGTAATGAATTAGATAATTTAGGTAGTACTCATAATAAAATTAATAGATGGCGAAGTAATCAGGGCGAGGCAAGTCCTAAAGAAAATACTCCAAAAAATGGTTTTCGAGGGAATATTAGAAATATTTTTAATAATGAAAGTGAAATTGCGGAAGAAGAGAATACTTTAGATAACCAAGTAGAAGGTAGTAACGATATAGATACTAATGAAGTAGAAACCTCTTTGGATAGTGAAAGCGTTAATCCAGGTTTAGATAATAACACTGTAGAAAACCCTGGAGGTACAGAAAGTCAAGAAGGCAAAAGCGATAATTTAAGTAGTGGACTAGTAGAAGAAATACTAGGAAAGAGTAATCTTAAAAAGATGCTTATTATTGGAGCTTTATTGTTGGGGATTTTTGTTTTACTTCTTTTTCTAATAATAATTATTAATTCTTCTCGAAAGAAAGATCCTTTCGCGTTTAATGGTTATTTTGATAATGCTTGTAATTATAATGAAACGGCTGTAAATATTGATACTTGTGATGGAAATCAGAGTAAACTTACTTTGCAAGAGTTTGTTATTGGTTCTACATATTATTATACTAAAGGGGCAACTTATAGTGATGAAGCATTAAAAGCACTTATGATTTTAATAAAGACTAATGCTTTAAGTTATGGTAATTATAATAGTAGTTCTAAAAATATAGAACTTGATGGCTGTGCAGGAGAAGTTTCTTATTGTAATCCTGAGGTTGGTTGTTCTACTTTAGGAGTGGCAGATAGTTCATATATAAGTAAATTAAATAATTTATATTCGGATATAAGTAATTATATTTATGTAGCAGAATCATATCAAAGTGAAATTGCATCTTTAAGTATGGATAATGCCTTAGATTTTTCAGATTCCATTTTAAGTAGGATGGAAGAAGATGCTAAAACTAAAAATTATGAAAGTATTTTGGATGGTTTATTTAAAAATAGTAAAGTAGATGAAGATACAAGTATAGATAAAAGAGAAACTTTTTATTTAGGTGATTCAAGAATGCTTGGAATACTTAATAGTGGAGTTATTAATAATAGTCATACAATTTATGGAGTTGGTTATGGTTATGATTGGTTAGTGGGAAGAGGAAGCTTTGATAGTAGTAAAACAAATGCGACAAGTGGGGGAATAAATGGTCTTAATAGTTTAATGGGAAGTGGTAATTATAATATAGTTATTTGGTTAGGAGTAAATGATTATACAACTTATAATGCTGATACTTATTATAGTAGATATGCTAGTTTAGCAAGTAATGAGTGGCGTAATCATAATATTTATGTTGTTTCGGTAGGACCAGTTTTAGATAGTAAAGCAGTTTATGTAGATAATGAAGGAATAAATAATTTTAATAAAGAATTGGGTGCTTTAATAAATAATGGGGGAATAAAAAATTTAAAGTATATTAATTTAAATTTTACAGAGACTGCGATAAGTAATTATGATAGTGAAGGTATTCATTATGGTAATCAAGATTATAAAAATATATTTAGCATTATAAGTTCAAGAGTTAATAAAAGTAATAGTTCAAAACTTAGTTTATATAATTTAAGTGATTATTGTACTTATTATACTTTAGCAGGTTATAATGCTTGGTGGTGGCCGATTGGAAGTGCAAATCCAAGTGAAGGAAATATTTATGGGGGAACTCCTGTTTCAGTTAGAGTAACATCAACTTTTGGGCCAAGAAGTGCACCAGTACCAGGAGCATCAACTAATCATGGGGCAATAGATATTGGAACTGCAACAGGTACACCTATTATTGCTGCTAGAAATGGAACAGTAACTCAAGTAAACAGTGGGTGTAAAGAAGGAGATAGTGCTTGTGGAGGCCGTTTAGGAAATTATGTTTTTATAGATCATGGTGATGGTTATGAGACGAGATATGGTCATTTACTTGAACCATTAGTAAAAGTTGGAGATAGTGTTGTAACAGGACAGATTATTGCATATTCAGATAATACGGGTAATACATCAGGACCACATTTACATTTTGAGGTAAGAGTTAATGGAACAAAAGTTGATCCTTTAGATTATGTTTCGCCAGATAATCCAAGACCAATTGGAGTTGATGGAACTTTTATGGCTCAGGGAAATGCAAGTGATGCTAAAAATTATGTATGTAATACCATGCTTGCAAGTGGTTTTTCTAAAAATGCTGTAATTGGTATGATGGTAAATATTCAAGCCGAAAGTAGTTTTAATCCAATAAATTTGGAAGGTAAATATGAAAATAAGTTAGGTTATAGTGATAGTAGTTATACTAAAGCAGTAGATGATGGGACTTATTCTGAGCATAGTTTTGTACATGATTCAGCAGGATATGGTCTTATTCAGTGGACTTATTCGTCAAGAAAACAAGCTTTATATGATTTTGCGAAGGCAAATAAAGTTTCAATTGGAGATTTAAAGATGCAAACCCAAAGATTTTATGATGAATTTAAAACTTATAAAGAAATTTATAAATATATGTTAGAGAATCATTCACCAAGAGATATGGCTTATCAATTTTGTGTTCAATTTGAAAATCCAGCGGCATATCATTGTGAAGAAAGAATTGGTTTATATTTAGATACTTATACTACATATGTTAATAATGGTTGTAAATAGGAGGATAATTCATGGATAAAGCAAAAAAGAAAATGATTTTTTTGGTAGCAATAATTTTAGCTTTGATTACACTTTTGGTTTTAATTTTAAGTTTTCTTAAAAATGATGATGAGGTAGGAAATAATAATAATAATAATAATGCGGTAAGTTTTCCTAATGAAGTAGATCCTGATCCAGGAAACTTACAAGAAAGTCAAAATTTTAAAACAAGTATTACAAGATTAGATAAGAGAGAAGAATTTTTTAGAGTTCAATTAGCTATTAATGATTTTTATAATGTTTTAACTTTAGCTAATCAGGATAAATTATATAATATACTTGATTCTAAATATATAGAAGAGAATAACATTACTATTAATAATGTTTTAACTTTTTTTCCTAATAATTATAGTTCGACCTCTTATTTAGCAAGAGAAATATATTATAATGCGGGTAGTTCATTAACTTATTATTTTGTTAATGGGTATTTTATGAATACAGATATGCTAGGAGAAAATCCTCTTTTTATAGATAATGTTAATTATTTAGTAATTAGTGATGGAAATAGATTTGTTGTTCGACCTATAAATAGTGAAGTAAATATTAAAAGTTATGCATCTAGTTATAAGTTAGAATTTAAAAAAATTGAAAAGGGAAATACTTTTAGAATTTATAGTGCTTTAGAAGAAAATATATTAGCATCATATATAAGTGATTTTGTAAATTTAATTTATTTTAATCCGAGACTTGCTTATGAAAGATTAGATGAGGAGATGAAAGATATTTATCCATCTTATGAGGCTTTTTTAGAGAGTGCTAATGATATTAGAGCGAGAATTAGTACAAATATTTTTAGTTATGCTAAAAAAGAAAGTGATGGAGAAGTAGTTTATAATATAATTGATAAAGACCAAAATAAAATTATGATTACTGAATATTATCCAATGGACTATAAAATATCTTTTTAAAATGTCAAGATTTTTCTTGACTATTTTTTATAATTTGATATACTAAAAGTGTACGACAAAGGGGATAGGAATTTGAACCACTATTTTATTAATAATGAAAATATTAAAAGTGAGAAGAGAGTTATAAAATATAATTATAATTCTTATGATTATGAATTTATAAGTGATAATGGAGTATTTTCAAAAAATAAGATAGATTATGGAAGTATATTATTAGTAGAGACTTATTTAAAGAATAAAAGAAAAATAACTAATTTTTTAGACGTGGGTTGTGGTTATGGTTTTTTAAGTATTGTTTTAAGTAGAGAGTTAAATATTGAAGGAATAGGCGTAGATATAAATAAAAGAGCTATTAAGTTAGCGAGCGAAAATGCTAAATTAAATAATGTAAGTGTCTCATTTAAAGAGAGTGATATATATGATAAAGTTCAAGGTAAGTATGATTTAATAATTACTAATCCACCTATTAGAGCAGGTAAAAAAGTAGTATTAGAAATACTTAAGAGTGCGAAAAAGTTTTTAAGGGAAGATGGTGAAGTTTGGGGCGTTATAAGAAAAGATCAAGGGGTTAAAAGTATTTTAAAGGAATTAGATTGTTCTTATAAGGTAGAAATTAAAGAAAAAAGTAAAGGTTTTTATATTTTTGTTTTAAAAAATAATTGACAAGTTTAGGAAATGTTGCTACAATTTTAAATTGGTGACGTATTTGTTTTTTCTTTAAATGAGCACTAAAAAAAATTTAGATATTGGGGTGAAATCGTGGCTTATAAAGTTGAAAAATTTGGAGACCATAGAGAAAGAAGAACCTTCTCTAGAAGTCGAAACACTATGGAGTTGCAAGATTTACTTGAAATTCAAAAAAAGAGTTATCAAGAATTCTTGGAAGTGGGTATTAAAGAGGTATTTGATGATTTATTCCCAGTTGAATCTTTTACTGGTAATATTTCGCTAGAATTTGGCGAATATTCTTTTGATGTACCTAGATATTCTGTAAAAGAAGCAAAGGAAAGAATGGTAAATTATGCAGCACCTTTAAAGGTTCAAGCAAGAGTATTTATTCACGAGACAGGTGAAGTTAAAGAACAGGAAATATTCTTAGGCGATATGCCACTTATGACGGATTCAGGAACATTTATTATTAATGGTGCCGAAAGAGTAATTGTTTCTCAATTAGTTAGAAGTCCATCTATTTATTTTAAAAGAGAAATTGATAAAAATGGTAGAAGGATAATAAGTGGGGAAGTAATACCTAATAAAGGTACTTGGTTAGAGTATGAAGTTGATGCAAGAAATATCATGTATGTTAGAATTGATAGAACTAGAAAAGTGCCAGTTACAACCTTTTTAAGAGCTATTGGTTTATCAAGTGATGAAGATATTTATCAAGTATTTGGAGAAAATGATTATTTAACTAATACAATTGAAAAAGATTCAACTCGAAATACAGATGAAGCATTAATTGAAATTTATGAAAAATTAAGACCAGGGGAACCAGCAACGCTTGATAGTAGTAAAAACCAATTAGTAACAAGATTTTTTGATAGATTTCGTTATGATTTAGCTAAAGTTGGACGTTATAAATTTAATAAAAAATTAAATGTAGTAGATAGATTATTAGGTTGTACTTTAGCAGAAGATATTAAAGATGGTAAAGAGGTTGTAGTTAAAGCTGGAACTTTAGTTACTAAAGAAGTTTTAGAAGTTTTAAAACCTATATTTGCAGGTGGGTATAATTTAAAGAAAACGATTATTAATGAAGAACTTGATGAATATGATAAAATTCAAGAGGTTTTAGTATATGATAAAGAAAATCCACAAAGAATAATTAAGATAATAGGTAATGACCAAGCAACAGATGTTAGACGTTTAACTATACCGGATATTTATGCATCTATATCTTATTATTTAAATTTACATGATAATATTGGAAGTACAGATGAGATTGATAATTTAGGAAATCGCCGTGTAAGACAAGTTGGAGAATTAATCCAAAATGTTTTTAGAACTGGTATGTCAAGAATGGAGAGAGTTATTCGAGAGAGAATGACAACTCAAGAGCTTGATTCAGTTACACCAAAAACATTAATAAATATTAGACCAGTTACTGCGGCTTTAAAAGAATTTTTTGGTTCTTCACAATTATCAAAATTCATGGATCAAATAAATCCTATCGCAGAACTTACAGATAAAAGACGTTTATCTAGTTTAGGACCTGGAGGACTTTCTCGAGATAGAGCGGGTATGGATGTTAGAGACGTTAATGCATCTCACTATGGAAGAATATGTCCTATTGAATCTCCAGAAGGTCAAAATATTGGACTTATAACTTCTCTTGCTGGGTATGCTAAAATTAATGAATATGGCTTTATCATGACTCCTTATAGAAAAGTTTTAAATGGAGTAGTAACTGATGAGGTTGTATATATGACTGCTGATGAAGAACATGATTATTATATTTCGCAAGCTACAGTTAAATTAGATGATAAAAATAGAATTATTAATGATGAAATTTTGTGTCGTTTAAATGGCGATAATGTTATGGCTAAAAGAGAAAGTGTTAACTTTGTTGATGTTGCTCCTAGTCAAATTGTTGCAATTACAACAAGTTGTATTCCATTCCTAGAATATGATGATGCAAACCGTACTTTGATGGGTGCTAATATGCAACGTCAAGCAGTACCTCTTTTAACTAGTGAAGCACCAATTGTTGGAACAGGAGTAGAATATATTGCGGCTCGTGATTCAGGTTCAACTGTAGTTTGTAAAGCGGATGGAGTAGTTCAATATGTTGATGCTAAGAAAATTATTGTTAAGAATGCTAAAGGTAAAGATACTTATTATTTAGCTGATTTTGAAAGAACTAATGCATCTACTGCTTTAAATCATAATCCAATTGTTAGAAAAGGTGATAAAGTTCACAGGGGTGAAGTTATTGCGGATGGACCTTCTACAGAAAAAGGTGAACTTGCTTTAGGTAAGAATATGACAGTAGCGTTCATGACATTTAATGGCTATAACTATGAGGATGCAGTAATTTTAAATGAAAGATTAGTTAAAGATGACGTTTATACTTCTTTACATTTAGAGCATTATGATATTGATTGTCGTGATACAAAACTTGGACCAGAAGAGATTACAAGAGATATTCCAAATGTAGGAGAAGAAGCAAGAAAGAACTTAGATTCTAATGGTATAGTTAGAATTGGAACAGAAGTTAAAGAAGGAGATATTTTAGTTGGTAAAGTAACTCCTAAAGGGGTTCAAGAACTTACGAGTGAAGAAAAATTATTACATGCGATATTTGGTGAAAAGACAAGAGAAGTTAGAGATACTTCTTTAAGAGTAGAACATGGAGCAGCGGGTATTGTTCATGATGTTAAAATATATACTAAAGAAAATTCAGATGAACTTCCAGCAGGTGTTTCAAAGATAATAAGAGTTTATATTATTCAAAAGAGAAAAATTCAAGTTGGAGATAAAATGTCAGGTCGTCATGGTAATAAAGGTGTTATTTCGTTGGTACTTCCAGAAGAAGATATGCCTTATTTACCAAATGGAAGACCAGTTGATGTAATGCTTAATCCATTAGGTGTACCATCTCGTATGAATATCGGTCAAATTTTAGAGTTGCATTTAGGTATGGCTGGTAAAATGCAAGGAGTACATTATGCAACACCAGTATTTGATAGTGCAACTTGGGAAGATATAAGAGAAGAAATGGATACCGCAGGTATGGAGCCTGATGGAAAAACTATTCTTTATAATGGTCGAACTGGAGAACCATTTGATCACAGAATAAGTGTTGGAGTTATGTATATGCTTAAATTGCATCACATGGTTGATGATAAGTTACATGCGAGAGCAACCGGACCTTATTCTTTAGTTACACAGCAGCCTCTTGGTGGTAAAGCACAATTTGGTGGTCAAAGATTTGGAGAAATGGAAGTTTGGGCATTATATGCTTATGGAGCAGCACATGTTTTACAAGAAATTTTAACAGTTAAAGCCGATGATATTATTGGTAGAGTTAAAGTGTATGAGGCTTTAGTTAAAGGTAAAACAGTTAATCAAGCAGGAGTGCCAGAGTCATTTAGAGTATTAATTAAAGAATTCCAAGCTTTAGGTTTAGATATGCAAATTATTGATAAAGATGATAAAGTAATTGAATTTAAAGAGTTAGAGGAAGAAGAAGATAAAGAAGATACTTTAAAAATTGAAGAAATAGATGCTGAGGCAAGTATACGTGATGGTGAAATAGAACTTAAAAATGAAGATATTTTAGAAGATATGCCGGAAGAAGATTATGATTCAATTGATGAAGATGACGATGAGTTTGACGATGATGACTTTGATGAAGAAGAACCAGATGATGAGGATTTACAAGATATAGAAGATGAAACTCTAGGGGAAGAGGTGTAATAATGATAGATGTTAATAATTTCAAAGGTATTAAAATAGGTATTGCATCACCAGAGAAAATTCGAAGTTGGTCTTATGGGGAAGTAGAAAAACCAGAGACAATTAATTATCGAACTTTAAAACCGGAAAGAGGAGGCTTATTCTGTGAAAAAATCTTTGGACCTACTAAAGATTATGAATGTAGCTGTGGGAAATATAAACGTTTAAGATATAAAAATGTTATATGTGATAGATGCGGGGTTGAAGTTACAAAATCAAGAGTAAGAAGAGAGAGAATGGGACATATTGAACTTGCTGCTCCTTGCTCTCATATTTGGTTCTTTAAAGGTGTACCTTCAAAGATGGGGCTTGTTCTTGATATGTCACCAAGAGACTTAGAAGAAGTATTATATTTTGTATCATATGTAGTAATTGATCCTGGAAATGCACCTTTAGAACAAAAGCAAACTTTATCTGATAAAGAATATCGGGCTTATTACGAGAAATATGGTAATTCCTTTAAAGTTGGAATGGGTGCAGAAGCTATTAAAGAGCTTCTTAGTATGGTTGATATAGATAAAGAAGTAGCAGATTTAAGAAAAGAATTAGAGAATGCGACTGGTCAAAAAAGAATTAGATTAGTTAAGCGTTTAGATTGTTTAGTTGCTTTTCAAGAATCAGGAAATAAACCAGAATGGATGGTTTTAGATGTACTTCCAGTTATTCCACCAGAATTAAGACCAATGATTCAACTTGATGGAGGAAGATTTGCAACTTCTGATTTAAATGATTTATATCGAAGAATTATCAATAGAAATAATAGATTAAGAAAATTATTGGAGTTAGGAGCACCAACAATAATTGTTCAAAATGAAAAGAGAATGCTTCAAGAAGCAGTTGATTCTTTATTTGATAATGGAAGAAGAGGACGTTCTATAACTGCGGCAGGAAATAGACCTTTAAAGAGTTTATCTAGTATGCTTAAAGGTAAACAAGGACGTTTTCGTCAAAATTTATTAGGTAAAAGAGTTGATTATTCTGGACGTTCTGTTATAGTTGTTGGACCTAATTTAAAAATGTATCAATGTGGACTTCCTAAAGAGATGGCTTTAGAGTTATTTAAACCTCATGTTATTCATGGTTTAGTAGAAAGAGGTCTTGCTCATAATATTAAGGGAGCTAAAAAGTTAATTGATACAAGAGATGAATGTGTTTGGGATATTGTAGAAGATGTTATTACTGAGCATCCTGTATTACTTAATAGAGCACCAACATTACATAGATTAGGTATTCAAGCTTTTGAACCAAAATTAGTTGGTGGTAAAGCGATAAGATTGCATCCTTTAGTTTGTACAGGTTTTAATGCGGATTTTGATGGAGATCAAATGGCAGTTCATATACCTCTTTCAGAAGAAGCTAAAGCGGAAGCTAGAATATTAATGCTTTCAGCAAGTAATATTTTAAATCCTAAAGATGGTAAACCTATTGTTACACCTTCACAAGATATGGTTTTAGGAAATTGTTATTTAACAATTGAAAAAGCTAATGAAGAAAATGAGGGTAAAGTATTTAAGAATACAAATGAAGCTTTAATGGCATATGAGAGAAGAGAAGTTACTTTACATACAAGAATTGCTATTCCTGTTAGATCTTTTAAATATAAATTATTTACTGAAGAACAACAAGATAAGTATTTAGTTACAACTGTAGGTAAGATTATATTTAATGAAATATTGCCAGATAGTTTTCCATATGTTAATGAAGGAACTAAAGAAAATATTGAAGGGATTACACCTAATAAGTTTTTTATTTCGATGGGAGAGAATATTCCAGAAGTAATAAAGGGTATGGAATTATCAAAACCATTTGTTAAGAAAACTTTAGAATGGATTATTGCTCAAGTATTTAAGAGATATAAAACTACAGAAACATCTATAATGCTTGATAAATTGAAAGATTTAGGATTTAAATATTCAACGGTTGCGGGTATTACAGTTTCTGTATCAGATATAGTTAGAAGTAGTAAAAAGGGTGAAATTATTAAGAATGCTCAAGAAAAAGTTGAAAAGGTTAATAAACAATTTAAGAGAGGTTTAATAACTGAGGAAGAGCGTTATAATAGTGTTATTCAGATTTGGACAGAAGCTAATGATGAAGTTAAGAAAGAACTTCAAGAAATATCAGCAAATGATTTTGATAATCCAATATTTATGATGATGAATTCTAATGCGCGTGGTTCTATTTCGAATTTTACCCAACTTGCAGGTATGCGTGGATTAATGGCTAAGCCAGATGGTTCAACAGTTGAAATTCCAATTACTTCATGTTTTATTGAAGGATTAGATGTATCAGAGTTCTTCTTATCAACTCATGGTTCAAGAAAAGGTTCAGCTGATACAGCGTTAAGAACAGCCGATTCAGGTTATTTAACACGTCGTTTAGTAGATGTTGCCCAAGATATAATTGTTAAAGAATTTGATTGTGGTACAATCTCAGGTGTAGAAGTATATGATTTAGTTAATGATAAAGATGGTTCCGTAATTGAATCACTTAGTGAAAGAATTTTAGGTAGATATACAGCGAAAAAAGTTATTAATCCAGAAACTAAAGAAATGATTGTAGATAAAGATGAATTAATAACAGAAAATATCGCCGCTAAGATTATTAAAGCCGGAGTTAAAAAGGTTGAAATTAGAAGTGTACTTACTTGTAAGACTCAAAATGGAGTTTGCCAAAAATGTTATGGAAGAAATCTTGCGACTGGTAATTTAGTTGAAACTGGAGAAGCAGTCGGAATTATGGCAGCTCAATCTATTGGAGAACCTGGTACTCAGCTTACCATGAGAACATTCCATACTGGTGGTGTTGCGGGAGGAGACGATATTACTCAAGGTCTTCCAAGAGTTGAAGAGTTATTTGAGGCTAGAACTCCTAAATATAAAGCAACTATATCAGAAATTAATGGTAAAGTTATTCATATTGAAGATCAAGGTGGAAAACATAAAGTTGTAGTTGAAAATGAAGCTGGTGTTAGAGAACACATAACTAACTATAATACTAAACTTAGAGTTGAAGTTGGGGATACTGTAGTAGCTGGTGAAAAATTAACAGAAGGTTCAATTGCACCTAAAGAATTACTAGCGGTTACTGACCCACTTACTGCTGAAGAATATATCTTAAAAGAAATTCAATCAGTATATAAATTACAAGGTGTTGATATTAACGATAAACACGTAGAAATTATTGTTAAGAGAATGATTAATAAAGTTAGAATTGTTGATGCTGGAGATTCAGATTTTGTAGAGGGCCTTACTGTTTCAATGCATGATTTTACAGAAGGTAATAAACCAGTAATATTAAGAGGGGGAATACCAGCGACTGGTAGACCTATAATGCTTGGTATTACTAAATCATCTTTAGAGACTGATAGTTATTTATCTGCTGCATCATTCCAAGAGACAACTAGAGTATTAACAGATGCAGCAATTAAAGGTAGAGTTGATTACTTGCGAGGATTAAAAGAAAATGTTATTATTGGAAAACTTATTCCAGCAGGTACAGGAGCTAAAGAATATAGCGATATTGATATTTATCTTGAGAAAGAATTTATGGATAATGATGCCGCTGAATTTTTAGAAGATAAATTGTTAGATGAAAATGGAGCACCAATTGAAAATACAGAAAATAATCAAGAAGGTAATAGCGAAGAACAAACAATAGATACACAAGAAAAAGAAGAAGAGACTATTGAAGAAAATGCTCCAATAACATTTGATGATTTAACTGATGATGAGAATTTAGAAGAAGAAAACGAAGAATAATTGTTTTCTTCTTTTTATATAAAAAAATACTAGAAAAGTTAAGAAGTTAAAGCTAGTATTTTTTAATTAAATAATTAGTTTTCTTTTATTTTGATATATTTAGGCTTATCAGTTAAACCTAAGAGATAGTCAGCAGAATAATTGTATTTTTTACATAAATCAAATAAAAAGGGAGTGGCAATATAGTTTCTGCCTCGTTCATAGTTAGCTATAACTCCTTGAGTGGTGTTTAGTATTTGAGCAAGATTTTCTTGTTTTAAATTTTCTGTTTTTCTAAATTCTTTTAGTCTTTCTTTAAAAATATTTAAATTTGTTTTATTGGTTATGGTAGATTTATCTAAATCATTGGTAAAACCTAATAAGTAGTTTATTGAGATTTTAAAGTATTCACTTATTTTTATTAAGTGTTTAATTGGTATGGTTACATAGTTATTTTCATAATGATTATAGGTTGTTCTATTAATATTTAGAATTTCGGCAAGTTCTTCTTGAGTTAGATTATTTATTTCTCTTAATTTTTTTAGATTACTTTCATAGTTCATATATTTCACCAAATCTATCACTTAAAATTTTTAGGATAATCAATTCTTCCTAATAAATAATCAGCAGAGATATTATATTTAAAACATAACTCATAAAGAAAAGGGGTACCTAAAGGATTTCTTTTGGTTTCATGATGAATTATTACAGAAGGAGAAACTTTTAATATTTTTGCTAGTTCTATTTGAGTTAGTTTATTATTTTTGCGAAATTCTTTTAACCTTTGACTAGATTTTTCTAAATCTATATTATAGTTAACTTTTGAATAGTTTAATTCTTTAGTTAAATCAAAAATATAATCAATAGAAACATTAAAAAAATTGGCAATTTGATTTAATCTTTTAATAGGAATAATATCATATTGTTGTTCAAATTGATTATATGAACTTCTTTTGATACCTATTGCTTCAGCAACTTCTTTTTGACTAACTCGTCTATTTATATTATTATATTCTCTTAATTCTTTTAGTTTTTCACCATAATTCATATATTTCACCATGTCTATTTTCTCACTTAAAATAATTGAAAAAATATTTTGACTGTTATTGGAAGATTTTTCTTGACATTTACACTATCACAGATTATAATTTATTTATAAACTAGGAATTTCTATGATAGGAGAATAGGAAAATGAAAAAAAGTAATAAAAGTATAGTAGTAATAGGGGTGTTTTTAGTTGCAATTTTATTATCAATAAGATTGATAAATAATAAAAGAGAAGAAGTATATGAGTTAGATAGTAGTAATAATTTAAAAGAGGTAGAGGGTAAAAGAGTTGCTATACTTTATAAAGATAGTGATAATGAGGAATATAAAGATACAGATAATGTTCCTGTTGGAAATTATGAAGTAACAGAAGATAGTTATTGTACAAAGGGAGAAAGTAAAGAACATATACAAACTACAATGGAATATAGAGATAATAAAGTATATATAAAAGCAGATAGTAGTGGATTAAAATGTTTTGTTTATTTAAAGAAAATAAAAGAACCAACAGCAGAAGATACTTTAGCAAAATTATCAGGTTTAGTTGTAAGTGATGATAGTAGTAAATGTCCTATTTTTGATGAAAATGGATATGCATCTATAAAAACCAGAAGTATTGAACCTAATACATTATTATGTAGAGGCGTTGATGATGATGGCGAAACTTACTATTTTAGAGGTCAAGCACCAAATAACTGGGTATTAATAGATAATATCTATTGGCGAATAATCAGGATAAATGGGAATGGTTCTATAAGATTAATATATAATGGAAATACAACAAATAAAGTTGGTAAGGATACAATGCTATTTTACGATTCAGGTAGTGGAAATAATGAAAATGTTGCATATAATTTAAATTATGATGATAATGCATATGTAGGTTATATGTATGGGATACCAGGTCAAATAAAAATTACTGATGATGATGCTGCTTATAAAGCAACTCATGCTAATTTAACGAACAGTGATATTTTAGAAAAAATAAATTATTGGTATACTAACTCTAAATTTTTATCTGAAATTGTAAGAAAATATCTTGATGGAAATACAGGATTTTGCGGAGATAGGACACCATATGCAGAATCTACAGGAGGAATTCCAGATAGAGTAAATAAGGGTTATGGTAATGTTGAAAGTAATGGGACCACTTATTATGAAGGAAATATACGAGTGATGCATAGTAAAAAAGCAACATTTAAGTGTCCACAAAAAGAACAAGATTTATATACTATTTTTGGAAGTAAAAGAGGAAATGAAAAGTTACCTATTCCTGTAGGGTTAATCACAGCTGATGAAATAATGTTTGCTGGAGGCATATATGGCACAGACAATTATGCTTATTATTTGTACAATGCTTATAATTATTGGGCTATGACTCCAAATTGTTATAATGGTCATGCTTATGTTTCTTATATAAGTGATGAAGGTTGGCTTGAACATGGTTATGTTAATGATACTCGTGGTGTCCGTCCGGTAATAAATTTAAAAGCTAATGTTACATTTGAAGAAGGTGGAGATGGTACTTCTTCTAAACCATTTACAGTAAAACTAGATTAATATTATCTTGCCTTTAGTGCTTTTCTATTATCTCTAACTAGAGGCAAGTTTTATATTTTTATATTGGATAGTCTTAGATTTAAGGCTATCTTTTTTGGTTTACATTTCTAAAATTTTATGTTAAAATATTAACTAAATAAAAGGAGTAATAATTATGAATGAAATTGGAAATAATTTGAGAAGAATTAGACTTTTAAAAAATTTGTCTTTAAAAGATGTTGGATTATTATTAAATATGTCAGCTCCAGCAGTAGCTAAATATGAAAAAGGGGAGATTAATCCTAATTCTAAAAAGTTAATAGAATTTGCTAATGCTTATAATGTAAAAGTTATTGAACTTTTAAAATCATATCAAGTTCCCAATATGAAGTTTACTTCTTTTAGAAAAAGAAAGAGACTTAAAGGACAAAATTTAGAGTTATTAAAAGAAGTTATTCAAAATGAAGTAGCAAAGTATTTAGAAGTTATGGAAATGAATAATTTTAGTAATAATAAAAGAATTAAAAGATATAATTGTAGTAATTTAGAGGAAGCAGAGCTTGCAGCAGAAAAGTTTAGAAATGATATAAAATATTCAATGTTATTACCTATATCAGATTTAATTAATACTTTAGAAAATTTAGGTATAATTATAATTAAAATAAATAATCAAAATGGTATGTTTAATGATTTTGATGGGTTAAGTGAATTTGTTAATAATATACCAGTTATTGTTTTATTAGATGGGATTAGTGATGGTGCTAGACAAAGATTTACGATTGCTCATGAACTTGGACATTTAATATTAAATTTTAGTAATGATGATTTAGATGAAGAAAAATTATGTAATAGATTTGCTAGTAGTTTGTTAATGCCAAAAGATGCAGTAATAAATGAATTTGGGGTTTCAAGAAATAATATTAGTTTATATGAACTTATGGCTTTTAAAAGAGAATATAAAGTTAGTATGGCAGCTACAATTTATAGATTGAAGGATTTAAATATAATAACTGAATATACTTATAGAAATTTAAATATTAGTTTGAATAAAATATTTGGTAAAAAAGAGGAACCAATATTAATAGTTCCAGAAGAAACTTATCAATTTAAAAGAATTGTGCATAAATTAGAGATAGATAATATTATATCACTTAATAAAGCTTGTGAATTTTTAGGAGTAACAGCAAATGAATATAACAGCGAAAATAATAATTACGGATACTAATATAATTACAGATTTAAATAATGCTAAAATTTTAGCACAATTTGTAGAATTAGATAATGTATTTATAAGTGATTTATTAAAGTATGATGAAATTAATTCTGATACTGGAGATATAAAAGTTATTGATAAGTTTAAAGTAATTGAAGCAACAGAAAAACAATTATTAGAGATAAATTCAGTTAGATTAGAAAAGCCAAGGTTATCTATATATGATGCACTAAATTATATAATTGCTAGAGATAATGATTGTATTTTGGCTACAGGAGATAATGATTTAAAGGTATATTCAGAAAAGCATGGAATAGAGGTTATAAGAACTTTGAGGATAGTTGAATTAATGTATGAAAATAAGATTATTGCAAGTGATATAGCAGTTAAAGCGTGTAATCTTTTAAAAAATAATTCATCAACTAGAATACCTAAAGATGCAATTGATAGTTTAATAGAGAAAATAGAAAAAGATTCAGTTATAGTTAATTAATTTTATTTTAGTTTGATATATTTAGGTTTATCAGTTAAACCTAAGAGATAGTCAGCAGAATAGTTGTATTTTTTACAGATAGTATAAAGAAATGGAGTAGCAATCAAATATCTTCCATGTTCATAGCCACTTATAACAGTTTTAGTAGTATTTAGGTCTATGCCTAAAGCTTTTTGGGTTAAGTCATTTTCTTTTCGAAATTCTTTTAGACGAATGCTAGCTTTTTCATTATTAATGTCTTGATAATTTGTGGAAGTTTGATTTTCAGTAAAATTAAAAAGATAATCAATTGATATTTTAAAATATTTACAAAAGTTTATTAAATGGTTTATAGGAATAGTTTGGTATTCTGTTTCATAATGACCATAAGTAGATCTTTTTATATTTAATATGTTAGCAATTTGTTCTTGAGAAACATTATTTGTTTCTCTTATTTGTTTCATTTTTTCTCCATAATTCATATATTTCACCAGAAGTATTGTCTCATTTATTTAGTTTTAAGAAAATTATATGCTCTAAATGCCGAACTTTTACTTGACTTTTAGACTATCACAGATTATAATTTATTTATAAACTAGGAATTTCTATGATAGGAGAAGAAAAATGAAAAAAAGTAATAAAAGTATAGTAGTAATAGGGGTGTTTTTAGTTGCAATTATATTATCAATAAAATTGATAAATAATAAAAGAGAAGAAGTTTTTGAGTTAGATAGTAGTAATAATTTAGAAGAAGTAGAAAGTAAAGGAGTTGCTATACTTTATAAAGATAGTGAAGAAGAAAATTATCAAGAAACTGATAGTATTCCTAAAGGAAATTATGAAGTAGATTCACAAAGTTATTGTACAAAAGGAAATAGTACAGAACATATAACTACAACAATGGAATATAAGGATAATAAAGTATATATAAAAGCAGATAGTAGTGGATTAAAATGTTTTGTTTATTTGAAGAAAGTAAAACTACCCACAGCAGAGGATACGTTGGCAAAATTTCCTAATTTAAAATTATCTGGAAATAGTTGTCCAACAATAGATGAAGCTACAGGTGAAGCATCAATATATAGTTTAGAAACAACTAATGCTTTACTTTGTAAAGGTCAAGATGATTATGGAGATACTTATTACTTTAGAGGGAGTAAAACCAATATTAAGAATTGGGTAAAATTTGCTGATAAATTGTGGCGAATAATCCGAATAAATGGTGATGGAACAATAAGATTAATTTATTCTGAAAATGTTATAAGTGAAAGTGATATTACCAACTCAGAAATTTATTATAATAATCCTCGTACTGATAATACCTATGTAGGATTTATGTATGGTACAGCTAATGCAAGTTCATATGACGAAGCTCATAAAAATACAAACAAAAGTCATATACTCAAAGAGTTAGATACTTGGTATTTAAAAAATTTAGAACAATATAAAAACGCTTTAGATGGGGCGACAGGCTTTTGCAATGATAGAACACCATATAATGGAAGTAGCAATACTTCTATAGTGGATACAAGTGCCTATGGTTATGCAAGAATTACAACATATTATGGACCATATCTAAGAGCATGGATAACGCATAAGCCAATATTTAAATGTCCACAAAAAGAACAAGATTTATTTACAACAACTAATGACAAAGGAATTGGAAATCAAGCTTTAGATTATCCAATAGGATTAATAACAGCCGATGAAGTGATATATGCAGGAGCATATGAATCTCGAGAAAATGCAGATTATTATTTATTCACAGGAAAACCCTATTGGACTATGTCTCCATATTACTTTGTAAATGATTATGCTATGATGTACTGTGTAACTAAAAATGGCAATCTCGACAGTACATTTGTGCCTGACACTTTTGGTGTTCGTCCTGTAATAAATTTAAAAGCTGATACGCCATTTGAAGAAGGTGGAGATGGTTCTGCAGAACACCCATTTACAGTAAAACTTAATTAATATTTTCTTGCCTTTAGTGCTTTTCTATTATCTCTAACTAGAGGCAAGTTTTTATATTTTTATATTGGATAGTCTTATTTTTTAAGGCTATCTTTTAGTTTTTAATAATAAACACTTTTATTAGATGGTTGTTTATGCTATACTTTTTTTGAGGGTGGTTTAGGTTATGAAATTAAAAAGTTATTTATTAAATTTAAAAGAAATAGAAGAACAAATTGAGGAAGTTTATTTAAAACTTTCAGAATTAGAAACTCGGGATTTACAGTTAACTAATGATTATGAGTATTATTTTCAAGAACTAATTAATTTAATGGGAAGAGAAAAACAAATATTGGTTAATATGGGTAGTGAGTATTCTAATAGTGAAATTAAAAAAGTTGTTTTAAAGAATAAATATTCAAAGAAAGAATTACTTATATCTTTAGGATATTTAACTGATGCTTATAATTACCGGATATTACATATGTTAGATGATATGAGTGGAGATGATTATTTAGATTATGCAAGTGTTCTTAGAACAGATATAAGTAATATTATTTTAAAGTTTTTAGATTATTTAATAAATAATCCTTATTATAAAGATATAAAACAAAGTTTAGTTTTATATAAATATAATTTAATATTTATGAATGCACAAGTAGAAGATGATTTTATTATGGGAAATCTTAATAGTTCTTTAAGTTTAAAAACAGATAGTTATAGAACAGGAGATTTACCAGCATATTCCTATATAGATAAAAGTATTTTAGTATTAGAAAGTATAGATGATATGTATAGTATAACTGAAGAAAATGAGCTTGGTAGTAGTGATGCTGTTGCAAGAGTACTTATATATATTATTAATATTTTTGCAAGACTTACTTTATGTGAAGTAGATACATTATCACTTATATATGATGACGTTATGAGTATTATGGAAAGTGATATGACAAGTATAGAGGTTAAGAAATTATTTAGTGATATGTCTTTAGTATTAGAGAATATTAAAAATCAAATTGCTTGGGCAAGATAGACTTAAAATAAAATATATGGTATACTTCTATTATAGTAGAGGTGTTTTATGAAGTATTTTATTGGATGGTTAGTTTTTTTAGTAGTGGTTATTGGTTTTGGTATTGGGGGATATTTTTTAATTAAAAATATGAATACTGATGCTTTTAAGTATAAAAATGTAGTTAAAGTTGATTATAATGATTATAATATTAATGATTTTGTGGTGCAAGATATAGCTTGTAATAGTAAAGGTTGTACTTATAAGAAAAAAGAAGTTGTTTATAGTTTTAGTGAAGTAGATACTTTAGGGAAACAAGATATTACTTTAAATATAAAATATGATGGAAAAGAGTATAATAAAACATTTAAGGTAGAAGTAGTAGATAGAGAATCTCCGAAAATTACTTTGAAAAATTTAGTAGAGATTATAAAACCTAATGAAGAGTTTAAGCCAGAGGATTATATAGAAGAGGTAACAGATAATTATGATACTTTGAGTGTTGAAGATATTTTAATAGATAGTCAAGTAGATAATAAAAAAGAAGGGGAATATGAGGTTATTTATAAAGTTAAAGATAGTTCAGATAATGAAGGAGTTGCAACCCTTAAAGTAAAGGTAAGTAAAAATATAGAGGTTGTGCCTAATAATACCGAAGAATTAAATAAAGATAAAAAATTTGAATGGGATTTTAAAACAACAGGATTACTTAATCTTAGTCATAAACTTTCTAATAATAATCTTAAAATGAGTACAGATAAAGATATTACTTTAGGTTGGGATAGTACTTTAAAGATATCATCAATATTTATGGGAAGTACTAAATATAGAGTTACTTTAATTATAAGTGATAAAGAAATAAAAGATACAAGTAATTTAGATAGTGATTTATATTTAAAAGTAATAGATAAAGATATAACAGGAATAAATTATGATTTTTCTTATGAATTTGAGGAAGGTAAATATTATATTTATATGCGAGTAGTAGATAAAGAAAATAATGTTACTGGAGAAGAGTATTTAACACTTAATTTGAAGTATCCAGAAGAATTAGAAGATATAGAAATTACAAGTGAACCATTAGATGGAGATGGCGTAACTTATCAATTAGTATGTGTTGAAGGTTTAGGGGGAGATGGAGTTTTTGATGAAGTAACAATAGATCTTAAAGATAGTGATGATCCTAAATTTAAAACTTCTAAAGAAATGCTTGTTAATGAAGTTGATAATGTAGTTGGTTGTTTACTTCTTAATCCTACAAAAGGATATAGTTATGAATTTACGGCATCAGTTGTAGAAAAAGGTAAAACTTATACAGATACATATACTTTTAAAAAATAAGACTTGCGAAAATTATATTTTTAGCATATAATATGTACATACAAGTGATGAAGGATTTGGCAAATCTGGAGCTATATAAAAAATAAGGTGATTTCTCTAAAGGAAATAAGTAGGGTGGAACCGCGAAAAATAATTCGTCCCTATAGTTTCTTTTAGAGTTTTTTTTAGGAGGAGAAAAAATGAAAGTAACACAAGATGAATTAGTAAATTATTGTAAACAATATGGTTTTATATTTCAGGGTAGTGAAATATATGGAGGGCTTGCTAATACATGGGATTATGGTCCTTTAGGAGTAGAACTTAAAAATAATTTAAGAAAAGCTTGGTGGAAGAAGTTTGTTCAAGAAAATCCTTATAATTATGGGCTTGATAGTGCTATTTTAATGAATCCAGAGGTGTGGGTTGCAAGTGGTCATGTAACAAATTTTAATGATCCATTAATAGATTGTAAGGCTTGTAAAGCAAGACATAGAGCGGATAAATTAATTGAAGATTTTACTAAAGGTAAAATAACTGGTGATGGTTGGAGTAATGAAGAATTAGAAAAATATATAAGTGATAATAAAATTGTTTGTCCTAGGTGTGGAAAGAGTGATTTTACTCCAATTAGAAAGTTTAATTTATTATTTGAAACTCATATGGGAGTAACAGAAGATGCTAAAGCTAAAGTATATTTAAGAGGAGAAACAGCTCAAGGTATATTTGTTAATTTCTTAAATGTTCAAAGAAGTATGAGACTTAAAGTTCCTTTTGGAGTTTGTCAGACAGGTAAAAGTTTTAGAAATGAAATTACACCAGGAAATTTTATTTTTAGAACAAGAGAATTTGAACAAATGGAATTAGAGTTTTTCTGTAAACCTGGTGATGATTTAGAATGGTTTGGTTATTGGAAGAATTTTTGTTTAGATTTTTTAAAGTCTTTAGGTTTAGATAAAGATAATTTAAGATATAGAGACCATTCGAAAGAAGAATTATCTTTTTATAGTAAAGCAACTACAGATATTGAATATAAGTTTCCAATGGGTTGGGGAGAGCTTTGGGGTATAGCGGATAGAACAGATTATGATTTAACAGTGCATCAAGAACACTCAAATACCTCACTTAGTTATTTAGATCCAGATACTAATGAAAGATATTTACCATATGTTATTGAACCTAGTGTGGGATTAGATAGATTATTATTTGCTATAATTACAGATGCTTATCATGTAGATATTTTAGAGAATAATGAAGAAAGACAGGTTTTAAAATTACATCCTTATTTAGCCCCTATAAAAGTTACAATTTTGCCTTTGATTAAAAAAGTGCATGGGGATAAAGCAATGGATTTATATGGAGAATTATCAAAGAATTTTATGTGTAGTATAGATATGGCGGGTTCAATTGGAAAAAGATATAGAAGAAGTGATGCAGTAGGGACACCTTTATGTGTAACGGTTGATGATGAAACTATTAATAATGGAACAGTTACAGTGAGAAATAGAGATACAATGGAACAGGTTACTTTAAAGATAGAGGAATTAAAAGATTATATAGAAAATGTAATTGATTTTTAAAAGTTATATATAGTTAGATTTATTGGAGTTTTTTATAAAGAAGGAATTTCAAATGATAATAAATAAAATTTAAAAAATGAAGAATTAGAAGTTTACAATTTGATAGAAATTAGATATAATTAGTTTATAAATAATTTTAGATATTTACCTTATTAAGAGTGATGGAGGGAATAGGCCCAGTGAAGTCCAGCAACCTATTTAATTAGGTGCTAAATCCTACGGTTATGGTAACCGAAAGATGAGGATAGTTTGACACTTAAAGATTATCTTTAGGTGTTTTTCTTCTTTTTAAGGTAAATTAAAAGGAGGAATTTAGATGAAAAAATTATTTACAACAGAGGCAGTTTTGGCAGGACATCCAGATAAAATGGCAGATTTAATCGCAGATAGTATTTTAGATGCTTATTTGGCAATTGATAAAAATGCGAGATGCGCTTGTGAGGTTGCTATTAGTAAAAATAAAGTATTGGTAATGGGAGAAATTACAAGTAAGGGTGAAGTTGATATTCAAAGTATAGTTAGAAAAACTATTAAAGAAATTGGTTATGATAAAGATGCATTGTTATTTAATGGAGATACAGTAGAGATTATTGTTGATATAAATAAACAGTCTTTAGATATAGCAAGAGTAGTAAATAAAAAAGAAGTAGGGGCAGGAGACCAGGGAATTATGTATGGGTATGCAACAGATGAGAGTAAAAATTATATGCCTTTAGTTCATAATTTAAGTTGTAGTTTGGCTAAGAGACTGGAGATAGTGCGAGTAAAAAAGATTGTTAAGGGATTAAGAGTAGATGGAAAAGTTCAGGTTACTTTAGAGGAAGATGGCGATAAAAGAAAGGTTAAAGCAGTCGTTGTCTCATGTTGCCATGATGATGATAAAGACTTAGAAAAATTAAGAGAAGAAATAAAAAAAGAGGTTATTTTAAAAGTTATACCACCAGAAATGCTTGATGATGAGGTAAAAATATTGATAAATCCTACAGGTAGGTTTGTAATTGGAGGGCCTGCTTCAGATTCAGGTTTAACGGGAAGAAAAGTAGAAGTTGATACTTATGGGGGAATAGTAGCTCATGGAGGAGGAGCTTTTAGTGGAAAGGATTATACAAAGGTTGATAGAAGTGGAGCTTATTATGCTAGATATGTAGCTAAAAATATTGTTGCAAGTGGGCTTGCAAGTAAATGTTTAATAAGTGTTGCTTATGCGATTGGAGTTACGAAGCCTCTTATGGTTCAGATTGATACAATGGGTACGGGAAAATTAGAGGAAGATAAAATATTAGAGATAGTAAATAAAGTATTTGATTTTAGTTGTCAAAATATTATTAAAGAATTAGATTTAAAAAATGTTAGATATACTGATACTACTTTATATTCGCATTTTGGGAAAGATAATTTAACATGGGAGAAATTAGATAAGGTTGAAATAATTAAAAAGTATTTGACAACTAGTTAAAAATATTGTAATATTAATTTGTAAAAGACTCGCTTACGGATGGTGCGGGTGATAAATGATTCCGAAGGTAAATGTTCTCGCTTACGGATGGCGCGGGTGATAAATGATTCCGAAGGTAAATGTTAGAAAATTCTTTATTTGGAGTTTTCTATTTTTTATGGTATAAACTTAAAGTTATCTTATTGTTTTAAATAAAAATATATTTTATAATATTAGTACATATTAGGAGGGATACTATGAAATTAATTACTCTTTTACCAGCAGACCAATATTTAGTAGTTAATAAAAGTATCCTAACAGAAATAGATAAGAAAAACTTAATTAATTTATATGAACCTATTATTGGGTTTGGGGCAGTTAGTTTATATCTTACTTTATGGAGTGATTTAGATAGATTAGAGCTAATTAGTAAAGATTTTAATCATCATCATTTAATGAGTATTTTAAAGTGTGATTTAGAGACAATTAAACACGCAAGAAATGCTTTAGAAGCAGTAGGATTAATGAAAACTTATGTAAAAGAGGGAGATATTAATTCATATGTTTATGAGCTTTATTCGCCTTTGAGTGCTTTAGAATTTTTTAATAATCCGATTTTAAATATTGTTTTATATAATAATATAGGGGAGAAAGAATATAATGATTTAAAAAAAATGTATCGGAAAATTAATCTTGATTTAAAAGAATTTGTAGATATTACTCAGTCCCTTAATGAGACATTTGAGGCAACAAGTATGCCAGTAGTAGAGGCTAGAGCAAGAGAGACTTTACCTCTTAATATTACTAGTGAAATTGATTTTGATTTTTTAATTAGTAGTATTCCAAAAGGAATAATCAATCCTAAGGCATTTAATAAAAAGGTTAGAGAATTAATTGTTAATTTAAGTTTTATATATGATTTAGATAATTTAAAATTAGTAGAACTTATTAGAACAAGTATTAATGAACAAGGGTTTATTGATAAAGAAAGTTTAAGAAAAAATACAAGAAAATATTATCAATTTAATAATGGAACTTTGCCAACTTTAGTATATAGAACCCAACCTGATTATCTTAAGATGCCAATGGGAGATAATTCTAAAAGAGGGAGAATTATTGCTGTTTTTGAAAATACTAGTCCATATGATTTTTTAAAGAGTAAATATAAAGGAGCGACACCGACACCTAGAGATTTAAAGTTATTAGAGTCTTTAATTATTGATTTAGAATTAAATCCAGCAGTTGTTAATGTGTTAATTGATTATATTTTAAGAAAGAATAATAATCGGCTTAATAGTAGTTATGTAGAAACTTTAGCAGGACAATGGAAAAGAGCGGGACTTAAGACAGCAAGAGAAGCAATGGAATTTGCCGAAAAAGAGCATAAGAAACTTCAAAAAGGTAATAAGACGAAGAAAGATTTAGTTAAGGAGAGGCAAGTGCCAGTTTGGTTTGATAAAAAAATAGAAAGTGAAGAAGTAAGTGAAGAAGAAAAGAAAGAGTTAGAAGAATTACTTAAAAATTTGTAGGAGGTTAGAATGCAAGCAGTTAAAAATTTAAAAGAAAAAATAGATATAGATTTAAAAAAGGAATATAAAAATAGTTTAGAAAATCCTATATTTCGGGAATTAGTGGTTAAGTTAAAGATTAAGCCAGAAGTTGGGATGGTTAATAATTCAAGAATAATGGATTCAGCTTTGGAATTAGAGCATTGTACAAATTGTAAAGGATTATTTTTATGTGCCAATAAAGTTATGGGTTATACAATGTATCCAAAAGTTGTAGATAATAATGTTGATATAGGTTATAAAGCTTGTAAGTATAAGATAGAACAAGAAAAATTGATGGAGAATAGAAAAACAAATGCTAAAGAACTTGCTAATGCATATTTTAAAGATATTATTGTAGATGATAAAAAAAGAGTTTTAGTTATTAAATGGTTAAAGAATTTTTTTGATAAATATGATGGTATAACCGGTATGAAAGGATTATATTTGCATGGTTCTTTTGGGGCTGGGAAAACTTATTTAATTTATGCTTTATTAAATGAACTTAAGAAAAATAAAAGGGTAGATTATGTAGCTTTATATTTTCCAGAAGTACTTAGAACTTTAAAAGATGACTGGGATACTTACAATGAAAAGATTAATTTATATAGTACAGTTCCAATTCTTTTATTAGATGATATTGGAGCAGAGACAGTAAGTGATTGGGGACGTGATGAAGTTTTAGGAACAATTCTTCAAAATAGAATGAATAATGAATTAACTACTTTTTTTACTTCGAATTTAACTATTGAAGAATTAGAAAATCATTTAGCTACAACTAAAAATAATGTTGATAAGTTAAAAGCTAAAAGAATAATTGAGAGAATTAAACAACTTACAGAAGATATGGAACTTATAAGCGTTAATAAAAGACATTAAAAAAGAGCTATTCAGCTCTTTCAATTGCCTCTTCATTTAAATCTAAATCTTTATTAGTAGCAATTACCTCAGAAACAACGTCATGATATTTAGTACTAGTATGAGATTTTTCAATGGCTAGTTTAATTAATTCTTGTTTAGAAGTACCAAAACCAGTATCATGATAGATATCACCAACAATAATGTAAGGTATATATCTAACGTCATCATTAAAATATTTACCTACGGCTTGATATAATTTACGATTATCTTTACTATCATCATCAGATATTTCATAAGCTTTAACAGATAGATAATCATAATCATTTACTAAATCTTGAAGCCAAGTATGAGCTTTTTTACAATGAGGACAGTAACTAGCATGAAGAAGATAGACAGTAACAATATTTTTAGCATTGTTAGCATCGTCTTTATCAACAGTAGTTAACAGTTCTTTTTGTTTATCATATTCGCTTTGAGCCTCGGTGTTAGTTTCAGTTGGTTCTTTAAAATCACGATTTTTTTGGTTATTGTAGTATAAAGCACTAGCAACAACAGTTAAGATTAAAAGTATTCCAAGTGTAATTGGAACAATATTTTTTTTAATTTTTTCCATAAAAATTACCTCGATATTATTATATATAAAATTTATTATAATTTCAAGAAGTTCTTGCACGATTTTAAGTAAAGTGATAGAATTAAAGAAGAAAGGTTATTATTATGATAGCAAGTTTAATATTAAAGTTTAAAGGAATTGAAGGGGTAGATAGTTTTTTAGCTAAACATGAAGGGTATTTTGAGAATAAGTCTTATAGTCAAACAGTGAGATTTATTAGAAAATATTTAGATCATGAATATCAAGAAAGAGATAATAATTTTGCTTTTTTAAATTATTTAGATGATAGTAAAACTACGGGAGAATTTTATGCGGAGTTAATTAGGCCAAGTAAGTTTTTTAAGACTATGAGTGATAAAGGACGAGTAGATTTAATTGATGCTTATTTAAGTTCTTTTGGTGATGAGGCTTTTATTAATGAAATTATAAATAATATTTCTAATATAGATGCTTTAAAAGATTTAGTAAGAGATTATGTTATGGCATCTAATGCATCAACGGTTGCTTATAAATTACTTCAAGTTGAGAGTATAGATTTAATTTTGGAAAGTAAAGATTATTGGTATTATTTACAAGATTATTTAAATGCAGATATAACTGATTATTATTCTTTTGAAGATATTAAAACTTATTTATTAAATTATAGTAATCATAATCATGAGGTAATTAAAGTTTTAACAAATTGCAGAGGATTTGCATCTAAAGAGGATATTTTAGAGGCTATCTCAGATATAGTTGTTGCTAAGTCAAGAGAGATGGGGCTTAATGATGCGAATAAAAATTCTAAAAGTGATATAGTAGAGTTTCTTCAAAGTATATTTAATGATTTAAATAATAATGATTTTTTTACTAAAGAAGATTTAAATTATATTGCTAAAAAAATTGAAGATGCTAATAATAAAGAGGCTTTAATAGTT
Organism: uncultured Bacilli bacterium; assembly: GCA_947581835.1. GTDB lineage: Bacteria > Bacillota_I > Bacilli_A > RF39 > UBA660 > Caccenecus. Next base: position 42,244 of record CANPVV010000001.1, on the reverse strand, counting down.
TGGGTTTCTAATAGTTTATGTTCTTATAATTATCAGATCTTAGATAAAATAATGTTAGATTATGATAATTTACCAGTTTTGTTTAATGCGTTTGATAAATCATATATTAATTATATTACAACAAGAATATTGATGGGTAAGTCTAAATTAGAAAAACAGAAATTTAAGCAGTATATTTCAGATCATTATAATCTTTTTGATCAAAATGTTATGGATAAAATTTTATTTTTGGCTTATACTTGTAGTTATAAGTTAAGTAAAGAAGAAATATATGGATTTTTACTTAAGGGCTCAAGATATGTTAGACAGATATTAGAAAATTATGATTTTTCTGAAGAAGAAAGAATAAAGGTTTTTCAAGTATATAAAGATAATCAATATATAGATTTATGTACTTTGTATGGAACTTATTTGATTAAGGGGGAAAAGAGTGCTTTACTTAGTGGGGAAGAAGAAGAGAAATTTAAGCCACTGGTGTTAAGTTTAAAGAAAAAAATAGATGATAATAAAAAATTAGAAGTGATATATCCAAAAACTAAAATGTAAAATAATGTTAAGTTATTTTACATTTTTTAAGGATTTTGGTATAATGAATGATAGGGTGAATAATAAAGATGAAAGATAAATATGATGCATCATCAATAAAAATCTTAGAAGGATTAGAAGCAGTTAGAAAAAGACCAGGTATGTATATTGGTTCAACTGATAAAAGAGGTCTTCATCATTTAGTTTGGGAAATTGTTGATAATTCAATTGATGAGATTATTAATGGACATGGTAATTATATAAAAATAGTGATGCATAAAGATGGGTCAATAACTATCGCGGATAATGGACGAGGAGTTCCAACTGGTATGCATGAATCTGGGAAAACTACCCCAGAGGTTATTTATACAGTTTTGCATGCAGGAGGAAAGTTTGAAGAAGGAAATTATAAAGTAAGTGGAGGATTACACGGGGTAGGTGGTTCGGTTGTTAATGCTTTATCAAAGAAAATGGACGTTATAATTTACCGTGATGGAGAAATTAGTAATATTCGGTTTTGTGATGGAGGAAAAGTAGAAAGTCCTTTAAAAAAGATTGGTACTACGAATAAAACAGGTACGATTGTAACCTTTTTACCAGATTATGATGTATTTAAAAATTGTGCTTTTTCTTATACAACTATTACAGAGAGAATGCAGGAAAGTGCTTTTTTAATTCCTAGTGTAACAATTGAGGTTATTGATGAAGATAATAATAGACAAGTTAAATATCATTATGAGAATGGGTTAGTTAATTTTGTAGAATATATTAATGAAGATAAAGAGGCTTTACATAAAGTTATTAATTTTGCATCAACTAAAGGAAATATTGAAGTTGACGTGGCGATGCAGTATACAGATACTTATAATGAAAATATTTTATCATTTGTAAATAATGTTAAAACTATTGATGGAGGAACGCATGAAGTAGGATTTAAAACAGGTATTACTAAAGCTTTTAATGATTATGTTAAAAATAATAATATTTTAAAGGGGAAAGATGCAACTTTTGAAGGAACAGACGTTAGAGAAGGTTTAAGTGCAGTTATTAATTTAAAGATACCTGAGGCATTACTCCAATTTGAAGGACAGACTAAAGGTAAACTTGGAACACCGGAGGCAAGAAGTATAACGGAAGCTATAACTTATGAGAATTTAAAGTTTTTCTTAGAAGAGAATAAAGAAATTGCTTTAAATATAATAGATAAAGCAAGTAAAAGTAAACTTGCTAGAGAAGCGGCTAGAAAAGCTAGAGAAGAAGCAAGAAATGGAAAAGGAAAAGCTAAGTTAGAAAAAAATTTATCTGGAAAATTTGCTCCAGCATCAACAAAAAATCCAAAGATTAATGAACTTTTTTTAGTCGAGGGAGATTCGGCTGGAGGTTCAGCAAAGGGGGGTAGAAATAGAAGATTTCAAGCTATATTACCATTAAGAGGTAAAGTTATTAATTCCGAGAAAGCAAATGTTGCAGATATACTTAAAAATGAAGAGATAAATACTATTATACATACAATTGGAGCGGGAGTTGGTCCTGAGTTTGAGGCCAAAGATTCTAATTATGATAAAGTTATAATTATGACTGATGCCGATGTTGATGGTTCACATATTCAAATTTTATTATTAACTTTCTTTTATCGGTTTATGCGACCTTTAATTGAGGCGGGAAAACTTTATATTGCTAAACCACCTTTATATAAAATTGATTATGGTAAAAAACATTTTTATGCATATTCTGATGAAGAGAGATTTCAAATTGTTAATGATAATGCTGGAAAGCCAGATATATCACGGAATAAAGGTTTAGGGGAGATGAATGCTGAGGAACTTTGGGATACTACAATGAATCCTGATACTAGAAGTTTAATTAGAGTAAATATATATGATGCAGCTTTAGCGGAGAAAAGAGTTTCAGTTTTAATGGGAGATAAAGTTGAACCACGTAAGGAATGGATAGAGGAAAATATTATATTTACAATGGAAGATGATTATCAAGTAGGATAATTTTAATATTAGAATTAGGTGAATTGATATGCAAGAAATATTAAAGAAAATAGAAGATTATGCTTTAGAAGAAATAATGGGTTTAAGATTTGGTTCTTATGCGAAAGAAATTATTCAAGATAGAGCTATTCCTGACGTTAGAGATGGGCTTAAACCAGTACAAAGAAGAATTTTATTTGCTATGTATAAAGCAGGAAATACGTATGATAAAAAGTATATTAAGAGTGCTGCGACTGTTGGAGACGTTTTAGGTAAATATCATCCTCATGGAGATTCTTCGGTGTATGATGCGATGGTTAGAATGAGCCAGTGGTGGAAACAAAGTACAATTTTAGTAGATATGAAAGGTAATAATGGGTCAATGGATGGAGACCCAGCGGCAGCTTATCGTTATACAGAAGCACGTTTATCTAAAATTAGTGAAGAATTATTGGGAGATTTAGATAAGAATACTGTAAAATTTGCCCCTAATTTTGATGATAGATTGTTAGAACCAACAGTACTACCCGCCAAGTTTCCAAATTTACTTGTTAATGGAACAATGGGAATAAGTGCTGGATATGCCACCAATATACCACCTCATAATTTAGGAGAAATAATAGATGCGACTGTTAAAAGAATAGAAGTGCCTAATTGTAAGTTAGATACAATTTTAGAAATTGTTAAAGGTCCAGATTTTCCAACGGGAGGTATAGCTTGTGGAATTGAAGGAATTAGAGAAGCTTTTAAAACAGGTAAGGGTAGAGTTATTGTTAAATCTAAATATGAAATAGTAAAAGAAAAGGGTAAAGAAAAAATAGTTATTTCTGAAATTCCTTTTGACGTTAATAAAGCTTTATTAGTTAACCGAATTGATGCGATTAGAATTGATAAAAAAATAGATGGTATGGCTGAAGTTAGAGATGAATCAGATAGAGAAGGACTTAGAATTGTAATTGATTTAAAGGCAGGAGCTAATAGTGATTTAATACTTAATTATTTATTTAAAAATACAGATTTACAAATATCTTATAATTATAATATGGTGGCAATAGTTAATCGAGTACCTAAAACTTTAGGAATATTAGAAATACTTGATGCTTACATTGCTCATCAAAAGGAAGTTATAACTTTAAGAAGTAAGTTTGATTTAGCAACATATGAGGCCAGAGAACATATAGTTTTGGGTTTAATTAAATGTTTATCAATATTAGATGAAGTTATAAGGGTTATTAGAGCAAGTAAAAATAAGAGTGATGCCGAAGCTAATTTAGTAAAAGAATTTGATTTTACAATGGAACAAGCAAAAGCAATTGTAATGTTACAGTTATATAGACTTACTAATACAGACGTTGTGGAACTTGAAGAAGAAATGGAGAAGTTAAAAAAACTGATTGAGGGATTAAAAGCGATATTAAGTGATGAAGAAGCTTTAAAATATGTGATGAAAAAAGAACTTAGAATGATTAAGAAAGAGTATGCAACTCCAAGAAAAACAGAGATTTTAGAAGTAGCTCAAGAAATAAAATTAGATATGAAAGAAATGATACCTAAAGAAAATGTGGTAGTAGTTGTAACTAATGAGGGTTATATAAAAAGAGTAAGTGCTAAGAGTTATGCGGCATCAAATGAAGATACTACTTTAAAACCAGGAGATTTTATTACCAGTTTATATGAGTGTAATACCTTAGATACAATAGTTATATTTACGAATTTTGGTAATTATTTATTTATTCCAGTTTATAAGATTCCAGATGTTAAGTGGAAAGATTTAGGTAAACATGTAAGTAATATAATTATGCTTAATACGAATGAAAAAGTTATTGCCTCTTTAATGTATAATCCTCATGAGACTTTAATATTAGCAACTAAAGCAGGAATGGCTAAGAGAACTTTAATGAAAGATTATGAAGTTAGTAGATGCACTAAACCAATCGTGGGTATGAAATTAAAAGAAAATGATGAGTTAGTACAAGTTACTAAAGATTTAGGCAATGTTTTAATGGTTAGTGCAAATGGTTATTATTTAAATTATAAAAGTGAAGAATTACCAATCGTGGGTGCAAAAGCAGGAGGAGTTAAAGGCATTAGTTTAAAAGATGACGAATTAGTTAGTATGGATAGTTATAATGAGGCAAGTGAATATTTAACAGTATTTACTAATAATAAAACAGCTAAAAGAATAAAAATTAGTGAATTAGATATTCATAGTCGAGCTAAAAAAGGAAGTTTACTTTTAAAGAAAACTAAAACAGTTACTTATCAAGTTTTAAGAGCTTTTGTAAGTAATAGTAAAGATTTGGTTTTAACTAAAGCAGATAATGAAATAAATATAATTAAAAATAGTGATATAGCTATTATGGATTTAGCATCAACTGGTTCAAATATTAGTAAATATAAATTAGATTTAGCTAGTTTAGTTGCAATGATGGAAAAGTTTAATTTAAAAAGTGATAAAGATAGTGAAGAAAAAGATAAAGTTATAAAGGAAAAAGAAGGAGAGATAAAGGCTTTATCGATGGAAGACTTTTTAGATGATTTTAAAATATAAAACTATAATTAAGAAAAATATTATAGTTTTTTTTAATAAATTTTTATGATATAATTATTCAAATAGGTGATTAGTAGTGAATAGTGTTAGGAAAATGGTATTAATAGGGATATTTTTAGTATTATTGATACCTATAAAAGTTAAAGCAATAGAATTAGATTTACCAGAACTTTATTCTAAGTATGCGTTAGTTTATGATTTAACACAAGATGAGGTATTATATGCTAGAAATATTGATGAGAAGACACCAATTGCCTCCCTTACAAAAATACTTACTTCTATTACAGCGATAGAAAAAATAAATAATTTAGATGAAAAGGTAGTTATTACTAAAGAAATGCTTAAGGGAATACATTTTAATGCATCAGTCGCAGGTTTAAAAGAAGGAGATGAGGTAACTTATTTAGATTTACTTTATGCTTCTTTGCTTCCAAGTGGAGCCGATGCAACTCAAAGTTTAGCTATATCTTTGTGTGGTTCTATTGATAATTTTGTTTTAGAAATGAATAATATGGCGAAAAAAATTGGAATGAATAATTCTTATTTTAAAAATACTTCAGGTTTAGATATTACAGGACAGTATAGTACGGCCAACGATGTTTTAAAATTGCTTAAGTATGCTTTAGATAATGAAACTTTTAGAGAGGTTTTTACTACTAAAAGTTATGTTTTAACTAATGGATTAGAAGTTTTATCAACTATAAGTGGTTATGAGCAAAAATTAGAGATAGATGCAGGAAGAATTTTAGGAAGTAAAACAGGTTTTACAGATTATGCGGGTCTTTGTTTAGCCTCATTAGTAAATGTTGGAAATGAAGAGATATTAATTATTACAATAAATGCTCCTTATATTAGAGATGAATTTTATAATTTAAAAGATCATTTGACAATTATTGATTATATGGATAGTAATTATATAGTTGAAGAAGAGCCAATTGATGATATAGAAATTAAAGATGCTATACCCGATAAAAGAGAAGTAATTATAAATGTTAGTAAAAATTATAAGAATTATTTAGTTATAGGGGGAATGTTTGGAGGCGTATTTATTATTTTATATATTAGGAAAAGATATATTTAGGTTTCTATTATGAGGTTTCTTAGAATTTCAACATAAATTATAAGTAGGAAGTGATATGATATGCTTAAAGGTATTATAAATATTCTATCTTATATTATAGGGGGATTTGATGAAACCTTTTTTGTTTTGGTAATTGTTTTAATAATAGATTTTTTAACTAATATATGTGTTAATATTTATCAAAAGAAGAATAGTAAAATTATTAATTTAAAGTATTTTATTAAAGTTGGAGGATATTTTTTAATATTAGTCTTTGCTGAAGTAATTGATAAGATTTTAGTTAAAGAAAGTATGATGCGGCAAATGATAGTTTATTTTTTTGTTGCTAGTATTGGAATTAATGTTATGGAAGCATGGGCGAAAATAGGCATTGCACTTCCTCATAAAATGTTTAGTGTTTTAAAAGAGTTGAAGGAGGAAGAAGATGGCGAAGAAACTCTTAGTGAAAAACAAGATTCTAAAGAGGGGAGTTCATTATCTAACTAGTGATTATAAAAGTAGAAATGAAAATAGAAGTACTCATAATGGTATGGATTTTGTAGGCTCAGTAAAACAAGATGATATAGTGGCAATAGAAGATGGAGTAGTAAATTATGTAGGATATGATAAAGGAGGAGGAGGTAATTGGATAAGTATTAAAACAAATGGGATAGAGCATAGATATTTTCATTTAGCAAATAATACTACTAAAGTTAAAGTAAATGATAAAGTTAAAAAGGGTGAAGTAATTGCTACAATGGGGGAAACAGGAAATGCGACAGGTTATAATGTTCATTTTGCAATATATAAAAATGGTTATGTAGATCCATTACCTTATTTAATGAATGATGATCCTTTTAATATAAAGGGATGCACTGTTTTAGATGATTTCTATACAACATTTGTTAAGAGTGTTCAAGCTCTGGTGGGAGTGGAAGTTTCAGGAATTGCCGGAGAAGATACTTTAAATAATACTATTACAATATCGAAAAATATAAATAGAAAAAATGGATTAGTAAAAGTGTTACAAATATATTTCCAAGAATTAGGTTATGATTTAGGAAGTTATGGAATAGATGGAGTATTTGGGCCTCAAATGGAGAAAATAGTTAAACAATATCAAAAAGAGGTAGTTAAGTTATCAGATAAATTGATAGATGGAATTATTACAGCTAAGAAATATACATGGAAAAGCCTTTTAAAATTGTAATAAAAGGCTTTTTTACTTAATAAAAATAGTTAGTATAAGTTCTAATAAAAGGTTTTGAGTTTCTTTATCAATTTTATGAAAACTTTTAATAAGAATAAATATTTCTTTTAGGTGAACTTCTCTTACATCTTTAATATTATTAGTTTCAAATAAAGAAAATAAATCTTCTATTAATTTAACTCTTTTAGGAATTGGGAGTTTTTCTAATTTTTTAGTTAATTTATTTTCTAATTGTTTACTTCTTTTGGTTTGTTTAGCTTTTAGAAATTCATTATTAGTACAAAGCCAATTAAAAGCATTATGTTCAAGAATATTAAAACTTTTAGCTTTAACAACAGTATAATTGTTAGTGTGATATAAAATCATGCCAATTATACTTTCTTCAGGAACAAACATTTTTATTTTATTTTCAATTTTTTTATAAGCAGAAGATTCTACTTGTTCTTTTAATAGACCGGGACCATCATTGTTATAAATAGCTTTTATTTTGAGTTTATTTAGATTTTTAGTTTGCATTGCTGCGGTTATAGCTAAGTTACCACCTTTAGAGTGACCTCCAACATATATATTTTTATTAAAGAAACGAATAGTTTTATTAAGATAAGTACCAGCATATTTTTGACTTAAATTTGGATAGTGATAAATCATTTTAAAATTTTCTTTCCAACCAATTATAGAGGTATCAGTACCGGCGAAAGCAATATAAATACTTTTGTCATCTAATTTCATAGTTAAAGCCCCAAATTGCATTTCAGGGCTTTTTATATTGTGATAGTTATAAAGTAAGATATTACCATATCTTTTAGTATTTTTCATAATATTAACCATTTTATAAGTGTTACCAATAAAAAAATCTAAATTTTTTTTATTTAAATTTAGTTTTTCGACCATGGTATTTAAAGTTATTTTCTTTTTATGAGAGGGAATGATATTAGTAAGATTTAAATAGGGTATTAATGCTAGAATTAAATTATCTACTTCAGTAAATTTAAAAGTTTTGAAATCTTCATTTTTATGTTTTTCAATATAATTTATAATATTCATATTAAATTATATTATTTGAAGATTATTTTATTCTCGGTAATAGAAAATTTTATTTGATAAAATTCTTGGATGGCTTGATACAAAAGATAAGTATCTTTTATACCAATTAATTCCATACTTGAGTGCATGGCTAACATAGGTAGACCAATATCAAGAGAGTTAATACTTAAGTGTTTAAGACTAGCTCCAGCTTGAGTAGAACCAGTACTTAAGTCATTACGGGAGGTGTAATAAGACCAGTTAAGATTTAGTTTTTCACAGATAAAGCGAAATATTGAAGAGGTAATACTAGTAGTAGTACCATTGGTTTCTCTTATAATTAACAGACCACCATTTAAAGGTGGAGTATTGGTGTAATCAGATTTTTCATTGTGAGAGGGGTGTTTGGCGTGAGTGTTATCGGCACTAATGATAAATGAGTTAGCTAAGGTTTCATAGCTAGATAGTTTTAGGTCACAGCAGATTCTTTTTAGAGTGTCTACTAAAAAATCAGAGTCGGCTCCTTCACAGGTGTTAGAGCCTATTTCTTCACTGTTAAAAGCTACAAAAACATTGATTTTAGAATTGAAATTGTTTAGAAAAGCTTTAAGTGAGGCATAAGTACAGGTTAGGTTATCAATTCTTGGAGATAAAATAAATTCATTATTGATAAGATAGTTTTCTTCGTTGTTATATAAGAATAAATCAAAATCTTCAAGAGGGTTTAGATTTATTTTTTCTTTGATTAAAGATTCTAAATTGGAGTCTTTGTTTAGAGAAATGATGGGTATTAAATCATCATGAACGTTTAAATCGAGATTGGTATTAGCAGTGTCATTTTGATGGATGGCAAGGCTAGGGATAACCGCGACAGTTTCTTTTAAGTCGATTATTTTCTTTTCTAAATGGTTTTTATTTTTAATAATTAATCGACCAGCAATACTTAGGGGACGGTCCATAAAACCATAGTTTAAGATACCTCCATAAGGAGCAATACTTAATTTTAAATAGCCATTTTCATAGTAATCAGGATTAGGTTTAATTATAAAGGTGGGAGTATCTGAGTGAGTACAGATGATATTAAAAGCGTTTTCATAATTTGGGTCAATATTAAAAGCGATGATGGATGCATCATTTCGAATTACAAAATATTTACCCGGAGTAATGTTCCAAGAAGTGTTTTCGCGTAGTTCGTTATAATTATTAGCAAGTAATATTTCTTTTATTTTTTTTATACAGGTATAGGCACAGGTACCAGTTTTTAAAAATTCTAATAGTTCTTTATTAAAATCGTTCATATAATAGTTCACCATTATTAATATGGTAATATTAAAAAAATTTATAATAAAAAAAGAATATTGTTTGGACATTCTTAAAATAAGATTTTAGTATTTTAGGTGTTTTTATGGATATTTTTTTAATAAATGTAGTTTTTTTTAAGTTTTTTTAAATTTTTTTAAATTTTTTTAATATCGTCGACACGGTTCGACATTTTTCGACTTGGACTTATGTTATAGTAAAGGCATTTCTTTTATTTAAAAGAAATTAGAAAGGAGTTTTTATGCCAACAAAAGAAAAAATTTTTATTAGTTTGAGTGATGATTTATTATTTAAAGAAACCTTCTCTAATATCTCTAATCGTAAATTTTTAGTCTATTTTCTTTCTTGTTTTACTGACTTTTCACTAGATTTTCTATCTAATGTTAATATCAGTGTTAAATATGAAAGTATTTTTAATAAAACTAAATATTTTGATAAAGCTTATCGTGGTGATGTTGTTATTGAATTTGCTAATTATAAGATTAATCTTGAATGTTATTCTCGTTTTAATGATGCCTCTTTTAAAAAGAGTGCTACTTATGTTATGCGTATCTTCTCAACTCAAAACTCTCGGGGCTCTAATTCTTATGATATTTGTGAAAGTGTCATTCAACTAAACTTCATTGATAATGTTTCTTCTTCTTTTCCTGATGAATTAGAATTTGCTTATAAGTTAGTTAATACTAAAAACTTAGAAGATACAGTTTTATCAGATGAATTTGTTATCAAATGTTTTAGACTTGACAAAGCAAGACACATAAAGTACAATTTAGGTAACAAAAAGCTTCAATGGTTAAAGTTCATTGGAGCCAAGACTGCTGAAGAAAGAAAAGAAGCAGCCAAAGGAGATGAATTATTAATGGAATTAGATAAAAATCTCGAAATGTATGTAAATGATCTTGAAACTCAAGAGATATTTGGAAAATGGGCAGAAAAAATTGCCGAAGATAAAGGTATTGAGCAAGGAATAGAGCAAGGATCTCAAGAAAAAGCTTTAGAAATTGCTAAGCAAATGCTTAAAGATTCATTACCTTTAAAAAGTATAGCCAAATATACAGGTCTATCTTTAAAAGAAATTAATTCTTTAAAATAGGTTAAAATAAAAGTTCTTATCAAGTATTGGTAAGAGCTTTTAAATTTATAAGCAAAAACTTTAAACTTGACAAAGCTAGAAGCATAAAGTACAATTTAGGTAACAAAAAGTTTCAATGGTTAAAGTTCATTGGAGCAAAGACTGCGGAAGAGCGAACAGAAGCAGCCAAAGGAGATGAATTATTAATGGAATTAGATAAAAATCTTGAAATGTATGTAAATGATCTTGAAACCCAAGAGATATTTGGGAAATGGGCAGAAAAGATTGCTGAAGATAAAGGATCTCAAGAAAAAGCTTTAGAAATTGCTAAACAAATGCTAAATAAACAAATATCTATTGATATCATATCAGAATGTACTGGCTTATCTTTAAAAGAAATTAATTCTTTAAAATAAGCTTAAGTGATAAACTCATAAGAGTTTATCATTTATTTTTGGATTAATTTATCGAGGCTGGTATTTAACGCAACAGAAATTCGATATAGAGTTTCAACTGAAAAGGTATTAGCAACTTTTTCACTTTCAATTTGTCTAATAAAATCATGAGATAGGTCTACCATTTCGGCTAATTGGGCTGCCGTTATTCCTTTTTCTTTGCGATATTTTTTTATGTTTTTTCTAATTGTATTATATATATCATTATCAAATTCTAAAGGTTCCATTTTTCATCACCTAATATAATTGTAAGCTAACACCTAACAAAAATATGTGATTTTATAAATCACAAAAAATCATTGTGAACTATTGACTAACATATTTTTATGTGATAATATTGTCATAGAGGTAGTTAATATGAAGAAGAATAAAAAAGTATTGTTAGTAGTGTTTGGATTATTAATTGGAGTAAGCATTTCTTTTGCATACTTTGTAGGTAGAAGTCTAACTTCTGGTAGTGGTGCAAGTTTAACAGTTAAGACAGCAACTTTAAATGGAACTAAAATGGAAGTAGAAGGGGAATTATTTTTTAATGATGGATTTATATATCCCGGACATACTAAAGTATCAAGTATTAAAGTAACAGCAACAGGTAATAATGAGCTTATTCCATATAATTTAATATGGAAAGGAATAAATAGTTTATACACAAGTTTGAATTATAAAGTATATAGAAGTGATAAAAAAATAGAAGTTACAGCAAGTTGTGAAAAGAGAAAAGAAATAGTAGATGGAAAACAATTATTGCATGAGGTATGTAATATAAATAATTTACAAGAATTAGGAGAAGAAATATATACAGGAACAATAGGAAGAAGTGAAGAAAACACAAAAGTAATATTAGCAGAAGATGAATATATAACTTCAACAGAAGAAGGGAAAGAAGTATATTATTATGTAGTAATAGAATATCCAAACAATGAAGATATAGAAGAAAATCAAAACCAAGATATAGGAGAAGAATTTAGTGGAGAGGTAACAGTAGAGAAAAGTGAGACAAATGCTGATATAAATATCATGGCAGTATATGTAGAAAATGAAGATGGAAAATATACCCAAACTAGTGAAATACCTCAAAGAGAAAGTGGTTTAACATTAAAAACAAGCAAATGTAATAATGGAGCGAGTGTACAATGGGATAGTAAAAATTGGGCTCCACTAATACTAAATTTTAAACAAAGTGGAACAAGTTGTTATTTATATTTTAATAAATCTAATTCTTTAGATGATATTATATTAGCGGATAATGTAAAAGAATTAACTGAGGGCTTTATAGGATCATCATGTGATAGTGGATGTACATTAAAACAAAATGATTTGTATAAAGGAACAGACGATGATGGACCAACATATTATTTTAGAGGAACAGTCAATAATAATTATGTTCAATTTGGAACAAATAAAGATGGAAAAGAAATGTATTGGCGGATAATCCGAATAAATGGTGATGGAACAATTAGATTAATTTATGATGGAACAACTATTCATGAAAATGGAGAAATTACAACAGATAGTATTGCAATGATGAATCAACAATGGTACAAATTAGCTTCATCAGAGAAAAGAGATAATAAATATTTTGGGTTTTCATGGGAAGATGGAAAAGTAAGACCTGGTAATTATAAAACAGCAATTAAAAGTAATGCAATGCAGCAATTAGAGCAATGGTATATTGAGAACTTAGAAAAAGATTATGGTAAATATATAAGCACTAGTGCAACATTTTGCAATGATAGAACACATTATGTAGATAAAAAAGGAGAAATTCCAGGAACTGAGGTAGGTGATGGAAGTGGAATAGGAACAAATACAACATATTACGGAGCATATACAAGAACGCTTGGGCAAGGTTCAACATTGGGAACAAGCGTTCAAAAGCCATCATTTAAATGTTATGTTTCAGATAAATATTCAGTAGATATTGGAAATTTAGATAAACCAGTTGGCCTTATAACTGCTGATGAAGTAGTATTTGCTGGTGGATATGCAGGACGATATAATCATAAATATTGGTTATATAATGGACAAGCTTATTGGACAATGTCTCCATGTTTGTTTGCTGGTGGCAGTAGTGGGTACATGGTTGTTATAGATGCATCTGGTCTTATTACAACTAGTAATGTAGATGTAAGTCGTGGTATTCGACCAGTTATAAATTTAAAGGCTGATACAAAGTTTAAAGCCGGAGGATTTGGCACAATATATTATCCATATATAGTTGATATAAATTAAAAAAATCTTGCCCATATTGCTATATCATATATGGGCAAGAGGCCAACCCTTTACGGCCTTTTAATATATTACATGAGTAAAGTTTTATTCTTTACTCAATTTTTTTTTAATGTTATACTTAGATAGGTGAATTAAATGGATTTAAAAATTATTAATTGGAATGAAGATTATGATAAGTTTATTAATTATTTAATAGAGATTAAAGATAATAAATATCAAGAGTTTAATAAAAAAATAATAAATACTAAATATGATATGTTAGGTATTAAGATACCAGTTTTAAGAAGAATTGCTAAAGAAATATATAATGGGGATTATAAAACATTTTTAAATATTTTAGATAATAGATATTATGAATTAGTTATGATTAGAGGTTTAGTTATAAGTTATATTAAAGATATAGATTTATTTAATAGTTATTTTAATGATTATTTAGATTTAATAGATAATTGGGCTATTTGTGATACCTTTTGTAGTAGTTTAAAGATAGTAAATAATAATATAGATTATTTTATAAAAGTTATTGATAAGTTAATTGATACTGATAAAGAATATAGAGTTAGATTAGCTTTAGTTTTATTATTGGATTATTATGTTTTAGAAGAGTATTTAGATTATATATTTAAAAGAGTAGATAATATTAAGAGTGACTTATATTATATTAATATGGCTAAAGCATGGTTGTTATGTGAGTGTTTTATTAAGTATCCTAATAATACTATGAATTATTTTAAGAATAATAATTTAGATAAGTTTACAATTAATAAAACTATTAGTAAGATTAGAGATAGTTATAGAGTAGATGCTAGTACAAAAGAATATTTATTAAGTTTTAGGAAGTGATTTTGTGGAAAAGTTAGATATTATATTTGAGAATAAAGAAATATTGGTGGTTAATAAACCTGCGAAAATGCTTACAATAAGTGATGGGAAAACTACAAATACTTTATATAGTAAAGCATCTAGTTATGTTAAAAAGCAGCATAAAAGTAATAAAGTATTTATAGTTCATAGATTAGATAAAGATACAAGTGGAGTTGTTCTTTTCGCTAAAAATGAGAAAATAAAAAAAGAGTTACAAGATAATTGGCAGAATATATCTAAAAGATATTATGTTGGGATAGTTCAGGGAGTAATAAATAATGATAAAGGAGTTATTAAAGAATATTTAAAAGAGACTAAAACACATTTGGTTTATGCAGTAAATGATAAAAGAGGAGATTATGCCGAGAGTAGATATCAGGTTTTAAATAGACTTAAAAATAATACAGTTTTAAAAATTGAAATTATAACAGGAAGAAAAAATCAAATAAGAGTAGGTCTTAAAGATTTAGGATATCCTTTAATTGGAGATAAAAAATATGAAAGTAAGAGTAATCCTATTAATAGGTTGGGGTTACATGCAGCAGTTTTAGAGATTATTATTCATGGGGAAAAGTATCGATTTGTTGCTAAGTGTCCTAAAGAATTTAGAAGATATTTAGATGAGGAATTATATGAAAGAGAATTTAGAGAAACTTAAAAAAGAAAGAGAGTTATTAAGGAAATATGTTATTCAAAATATAATTGGTTATAAATTAGGATTAGAGGGTAGTGTATCTGGTTTATATTTAAAAAATTTAGATAATATTTCAACTAATGATTTAATTCAAACTTGTATAGAGTTAAATAATAGATATAAAGATAAATTATATCAAAAGTATAATGTTGATTGTTCTAAAAAGCTTTAAAGCTCCTTTAAGTTAAAGGAGCTTTAATTATTTACTTTCTAATTTACGAAGAGTTTGAATAATGGTTTTATTATCAAGATTAGTTATTTTATAATAACCATAATCGTTCATTTTATTAAAAGTCTCAAATTGCATTTTTATAGTTTCATCTAAACAGTTTTTTAAAGTATTTTGAATAGTTTTATTAGAACTTTCTAAAGTTCCATGAACATAGACTTCGATAGTGCTTTTAAGTAGTAATAAAATACTTTCAAGAATTGTTTTATCATTCATTAGATACATCCTCCATTGTTTTTAAGATTTTGTTTTTTAAGTTTAAATGTTTTTTAATTTGAGCTTTAATAAAACTTTTGAGATTTGAATCTTCAGCTATTTCAAGATAATATTCACAAATACTAACTAAATTAGCTTCATGATTGATACCATCTTCCATGTAAAGTAAATCTTTTTGTGTCATAAATTTCCTCCTAGTTAGTAGTATGGGTTAAAGATATTATTTTAAACATTAAATTTTAATAAATAAAAAACTAACTGGATTGTTAGTTAATTATTTGTTAAAAGCATGAATTATATTAGTGAAAATAGTTTTTAAGTTTTCTAAGCCTTCTTCGGTTGTAGCCTCGCATCTCATAATAATATTAGGACCAGTATTACTAGCTCTTACTAAAGCCCAACCATTATTGAAGTTTACTCGAACACCATCAATTGTGTTTAAAACCCATTTTTTAGTTTCACAAAATTCAATTATTTGTTTTACAACGTCAAATTTAGTTTCGTCTTTTGCAGGGAATTTAATTTCAGCAGTACTATAATATTTGGGAATATCACTTAATAATTTACTTAAGGAAGCAGGGGTTTTACTAAGAATTTCTAAAAGTCTTAAACCAGCATAGATACCACTGCCAACGTCGGCAACTTTATCACGAAAATAGAAATGGCCAGAATATTCGCCACCAAAAGGAAGATCATCTTCTTTTACTTTAGCTTGGGTAAAACTAGCTCCAGTACGGTAGCAAAGAGGAGTACCACCTAGACGTTTTATTTCATCTTCAACAGCTTTACTACATTTAACGTCATAAAGGAAAGTTTTATTTTTAACATTATTGATAATATTACGAATAATTAAAATCATGAAATGATCACTTGGTACAACATGACCTTGGTCATCAACTATTCCTAATCTATCACCATCACCATCAAAAGCAATACCACAGTCGGCTTTAGATTTTAAAACTTGTTTTTTTAAAGCTTCAAGATTAGCTTCAACACTTGGGTCAGGGTGGTGATTTGGAAATCTACCATCACTTTCTTCATAAAGAATTTCAAAATCAACATTTATTTTTTCAAAAACCTTACGAGCAACAATTGAGGTAGTACCATTTCCAAGATCAATTACGACTTTTCTTTTACGACGACCAAATTCAAGACCATATCTAATAAATTCGACATATTTATCAGTAATATTACCACTTGAGACAGTACCATTTCCAGTTAAGAATTTACCCGCGAAAGTATAGTTTTTAAAATCAGTAATCATATCGCCTCTGGCATTGGCTAAATTATCAAAAGAAAACTTAAAGCCATTGTCATCTTTGGGGTTATGAGAGGCGGTAATCATAATACCATAAATATTATGAATGTATCTCGCATAGTAATGCATAGGAGTGGTAGTTAAGCCATAATTGTAGACATTTAGACCACTATCGGTAATACCTTTGGTTAGATAGGCAGCTAGAGAAGGGCTAGAAAGACGATTATCATGAGATACTATACATGTTGTTTGATTAAGCTTTTCTCTTAAATAACTACCATAACTTCGACCAATCGTGTAAGCTACAGTTTCATTGATTGTTTCAGGATAAACTCCTCGGATATCATATTCTCTAAATATATTTGGATTCATATTAACCTCTTTCTATCTATATATTATAATAATACCATATTTTTGTCTTTATTAGTAGCTCTAAATTAATTTATTTTACAAGTATTTTAAATTGTAAAATTCATAAAAGTGTGTTACAATATTTAAGAATTATATTTTTAGGTGTGAAAGAGGGCTGTTTTATGAACTATGATTTAATAAAAACAACACTTTTAGAGATTATTAAAGAGGCTAAAAACTTAGATGAAAAAGATTTAGAACCCGTATTTAATACAAAGATAATGGTTAAAAAGGGAAGAGAACAAGAATTCCAAGCTTTAGCTTATATTTATTTTGAACATTTAAATAATGTCTTAGTTACAAAAGATATGGATTATATAACAGAGGTTTATAATACTTTGAGTAAAGAAGCAGAATTAGAAGATAGAGAGTATTATGAATCTAAGAGTTATGACGTTATAAAAGCTAGTGAAGAAGATATAAAAAGACTTAAAGCATTAATGGGAAATACTAATGCGATAGATAAAAGTTATAATTTGTTAGTTAAAGATTTACAAAGAGCTTTAACTTTAGGAAATACTTTAGAGCAAAAGTCTATTTTAGATAGAATAAATAAAGAAATAAATTCTCTTTTAGAAGATAAAGAAGCAATTGATGAGAAAATAGGTAGTTTAGTCGAGATAATAAATAAGAGAGCTGAAAAGTTTATAGATGCCGAAATGGAAAGACTTTTAGAGGATTATCATGCGACTAAATATGGAACAAAGATTGATTTTGGTTTAGATGGAAGAGCAATTTTAGCAAAAGATAAAGAAGAATATGATAGTTTATTTAATTTAAAAGAATTGTTAGGAAAAGTACATAAAGAAAATGTGGTAGTATTAGATGATTTTTTATGTATAAATGCTAGTGATGAGAAAGAGTTTAGAAATTATTTAAGTAAAACTCAGGTATTTAATAGATTAGAAAAAGAAATGCCTCAAGAAGAAAAAAGAGAAAATGTATTTAATAATCCTGAAGAAGAACTTAATAGCTTGATTAGTGATTTAGAGGCTTATTTAGATAAATTAGGGCAAAAGATTAGTCAAGATACTGGGGGACGTAATCCAAGAATAGTTATGACCTTAAAGATAGAAGATAAGAATTGGATTGTTTTAGAAGAAGATATTTTGGAAGCTAATCGAATTATTGAAATAATGAAGATACTTAAAGAACCAAGTAATAATATGGTTAATGTTTGGAATATTGCCAATGTAAGTGTAGATAATATAACTAAATTTAAAGAATTAGTTAATGCGACTAAATATTTTGAGGCAGAAGTACCAAAGATTGATGCGAATGAAGTTAAAATAAAAGAAATTAAAGAAGATTTAAAAAATTTAATGATTAAAGCAAGAGAAACTAAAGATGGAAGGTTAGCCAAAAATACTTATGTTTTAGAAGAAGATTTAAAAGAATTTAATTTAATGAATGTTTTACTTAGTTATTTAGATCATGCTAAAACTAGTGATGATTTAAAAGAAGTAGCGGGAGTTAAGATTGAAAGTGTTTATGTTGATAAATATTTAGAGACTTTAAGAGAATTGGAAGAACTTAGAAAAGAGAAAGAGATAAAGGTAGAAGAAAGTATAAGTTTGGATAGTAAAAGTAATGATAGTGAAAATATAAATAAAAATGTTGATAATACGCCTCAAGATATAAATGATAATATTGATATTGGGTTTCAAGATAAAGTTAGTGAACCTCAAGAAGAAAATAAAAGTATTAGTTTAGAGGGAAGTGTTATTCCAATACCTTTATTAGAAGAGGCTTTATGGGTTAAAACAGATAAAGAGAAATTAGAAGAAAATAAGAGAAGATGCGAACATTTTGATAAAGTAGTCGCCGATTTAGCCTTAAATAATAAGGAATTTTATGAGGTAGTTTCTGGTTTACTTAGTGATTATAAAAATAATTTGATATTACTCGGAAGCTTTATTGAAAAAACAGTTAATAATGGAATTGAACCAGTAGCATATAATGATATTTATTTAGGGGCAGATTATATAGAAGATTATAAAAGGATAGAGGAAGGCATCTTAGAGATTAAGAAAAATTTAGAGTTAAAAAAAGATGAATTTGATAAGAAAGCTCAAGAAAAACTGGTAATTGAAGAGGTAGAAGCACCAGCAGTTAATAATGATTCAATAAACGAAAGTAATAAAGAGCCAGTTGTAGATGCTATTTTAAGAGATGATGGAAATAAAAGAGTGGCTCCAAATGAATCTTTGGCTTTAGCAGAGCCTATTATAATTGATGAACCAGAAGAGCCTATTAAAGGTAATGATAATAGATTTAAAGTAACAGTTCGAAAACTTAAAAATTTGAAAGCTAAAGAATATATTAAAGAACATAGAAAACTTTTAATTGCAATGGGCTTGGTGGGAGTTGTTTCAACTTTAATGATTACGTCTTTACCTGAGGTTTTGATATTTGCTAATAGTTGTAATGCGATGGCTTTTCCAGGACTTGCAGGATTGTTTAATACTTTAAGTAATGTTATCGCCGGAGTTAATAATATTAGTTTTGTAAATGGTGCATGGTTAAGTAGCACGGGAGAAATTATTAATGCAAGTGCCGCAGCTACAAAAGCAACCACAGCAACACTTACTTGTGTTGGAGCTTTAGTGGCAATTGAAGGTGGATTTGCAACTGTAAGTAAACTTAATAAAAAATATGATTTAGAGAAAAAAGATGGAGCTTATCGTCTTAAAGAACAGAAAGCTAAAGTAAAAGATACTATTTTTGGGATATCAAAAACACTTAGAAATAAAGTATATAATATTAAGACAGAAATTGAAGATTTAAGTCAAGTAGTAAGTGATAAAATAAAGAGTTCTTTTCCTCTTAAGGCTGGTAGTCAGGTATTTGATGCTCCTTATGAAGAAATTCATGATATTGGAGACCCATTTGCACAAGATGAAGAAAATGATAGAATTATAGCGGATGATAAAGATACCCAAGCACGTATTGCGAAGCGAGTTCAAGAGTTTACAGCACAGAATAAAGACTTGTTTGGGACAGTGGGAGAAGAAGACGATGAAATACTTGCAAGTGATTCAACTGAAATGTTAATTGCACTATCAGATAATTATTTAGATGGTATTGTGCCTGATGGTTTAGATAAAGATGAATTAATAAATAAAATGGAAGATAAAATAGTTGAATTACAAACATTATTTGATAGTAAGACAAATAATTTTGATGCTTATCAAGTTAAAAAAGATTTAGATAGATTACAGAAAAATTATAGTGAAATAAGAAGGGGAAGGAGCTTATAATGGATGTAAATGATGTTATAACTTTTGGGGATAATAAAGAATATTTGATATTAGATATAACAGACTTTAGTAATAATAAGTATATATATACAGTTAGAATAGATGAAGAAGAAATACCGACAGATGAATATAAGTATTTTAAAGTGTTTTTAGATAATGAAGAGGTAAGTGTAGAAGAAGTTAAAGATGAAACTTTGTTAAAAGTATTAGTTTCTTTATTTACTAATAATTATTTAAATGAAAGTAAAGACAATGAACAAGTTGCTTAAAAGAAATTCTTTTAAAGAGAGTTAACGGTTGGTGGAAGTTAATAAAGATGCTTTTAAGATATCGCTTGGGAGTTTAATGTTTGAAATTAAGTAGAATATTACGTAGCTCGCGTTAAGAGTTAAAGTTAGAAATTAAGGTGGTACCGCGATTTATTCGCCCTTTGGTATACACCTTTTTTATATTTAAGTATTTAAAATTAAGAAAGGAATTGATTATATGAAAAATTTTAAAGAACTTGATAAAAGACCTTATCCAGAGGTAGAGGCCGATATTTTAGAGTCTTGGGGAGGAATAAATACAATTAATAAAAGACAAATTGAAAATAGATGCGATAATAAGAGATTTGTATTTTATGATGGACCAGCATTTGCTAATGGTTTTCCAGGACTTCATCATATGGTAGCTAAAAATTTAAAAGATGCTTTTTGTAAATATAAAGTTATGAAAGGTTATAAAGTAACAAGAAAAGTAGGATGGGATACTCATGGATTACCAATTGAAAATCATGTAGAAAAGAAGTTAGGTATTTCTTCTAAAAAAGAGATAGAAGCTTTAGGAATAGATAAGTTTAATTATGAGTGTCGGAAAAGTGTTAGAGAAAATGAAGAGGCTTTTACTGATTTAACAAGTAAAATGGGACAATTTATAGATGTTGAAAATCCTTATTTAACTTATAAAAATGAATATATAGAAACAGAATGGTGGATTTTAAAGAAGTTTTTTCAAGAAGATATGTTTTATGAAGGAACAAGAGTAGTACCTTATTGTCCTCATTGTGGAACAGGTTTAGCAACGCATGAGGTAGCTCAAGAATATGTTAATGAATCTGTTACAACAGTATATGTACCATTTAAAAAGAAAGATGAAGATATTTATTTTTTAGTTTGGACAACAACACCTTGGACACTACTTGCTAATGTAGGTTTATGTGTTAATCCAAATGAAGATTATGCTTTAGTTATGTCTAAGGGTACAAAGTTTATTTTAGCATCTTCTTTGGTTGCAACAGTTTTAGGAGAAGAAGCAACAATTTTAGAAACTTTTAAAGGAAAAGAATTAGAGTATACAGAATATGAACAATTAATTCCCGAAATAAAACCGGATAAGAAAGCTTTTTATGTAATATGTGATGAATATGTTACGATGGAAGATGGAACAGGAATTGTGCATATTGCTCCGGCTTTTGGGGAGGAAGATGCTGAGGCAGCTAAAAAATATGATTTACCTTTATTAAATCCTGTAGGTAAAGATGGTTGTTATAATGTAGGACCTTGGGAAGGTAAATTTGTTTTTGATGCTAATAATGACGTCGTAAATTACTTAAAAGAAAATGATAAGTTATTTAAAAAACAAAAGATTATGCATGATTATCCTCATTGTTGGAGATGCCATACTCCACTTATATATTATTCTATGCCTAGTTATTATATAAGAGTAAGTGCATTTAGAGATAAAATGGTGGATGCTAATAAAAAGGTAAATTGGTATCCAGCTTATGTAGGAGAAAAGAGATTTGCTAATTGGATAGCTAATGCGAAAGATTGGAATATTTCTCGAAGTCGTTATTGGGGTAGTCCAATTCCTTATTTTAAGTGTGAATGTGGTTATACTCATATGGTTGGTAGTATTCAAGAATTAAGAGAGATGGCAGTAGAAGAATTACCAATTGATTTAGATTTACATAAACCATATATTGATAATGTTTATTTAAAATGTCCTAAATGTGGAAAAGAAATGAAGAGAATACCAGATGTTTTAGATTGTTGGTTTGATTCAGGTTCAATGCCTTTTGCTCAGTATCATTATCCATTTGAAAATCAAGATTTATTTGAAACCCAATTCCCAGCAGATTTTATATGTGAAGGAATAGATCAGACAAGAGGTTGGTTTTATACTTTAATGGTTATATCAGTATTTGTTAAAGGTTGTAGTCCTTTTAAAAATGTTTTAGTTAATGATTTACTTTTAGATCATGAAGGTAAAAAGATGAGTAAGAGTAGAGGAAATATTGTAGAACCATTTACTACTATTAAAGAGTATGGAGCAGATACAGTAAGATTTTATCTTCCTTATGTTTCACCAGTTTGGACACCTTTAAAGTTTGATATAGAAGGTTTAAAAGAGGTTTATTCTAAATTTTTTAATCCTCTTCGTAATGCTTATAGTTTCTTTGTTATGTATGCGAATGTGGATGAAATTGATATAGATTTATGTCAAGTTGATTATGAGAAAAGAGAAGAAATAGATAAATGGTTATTATCTAAATATAATAATTTAGTTAAAAATGTAACAAATGGTTTTGAAGAATATGATTTAAATAAAGTAGTAAGACTGTTAACTAGTTTTGTTTCTGATGATTTATCTAATTGGTATATTAGAAGAAATAGAAATCGTTTTTGGGGAAGTGAATTTAATTTATCTAAAAAAGCAGTTTATATAACTACTTATGAGGTATTAGTAGGTTTAGCAAAATTATGTGCACCAATTATTCCTTTTTTAAGCGAAGAAATATATCGAAATTTAACAGGTTTAGAATCTGTTCATTTAGAGAATTATCCAGAGGTTAGAGAAGAATTAATAAATGATGCAATAGAAAATAAAATGGATTTAGTAAGGTCTTTAATAAGTGTTGGAAGAATGATTAGAGAAGAGGCTAAAATAAAGGTTAGACAACCACTTAGCGAGGCTTTAATTGATGGAAAAAATAAGGAAGTATTAAGTGATTTAGCAAGTTTAATTAAAGAAGAATTAAATGTTAAGGAAATAGTTTTTGTAGATGATTTAAGTACTTATATGAATTTCTTAGTTAAACCAAATTTTAAAGTAGTAGGAAAAATATTTGGACCAAAGATTAAAGATTTTGCAGCAAAGTTAGAAGAGCTTAATAGTGAAGAAATTGCTAAATTAAATAATAATATGACTATTAAAATGGATATTGATAAGCAAGAATATGAAATAACTAAAGAGATGGTAGATATTAGAATAAATGCTAAAGAAGGATTTAATGTAGGTATGGAAGATAATAATTTTATTATTTTAAATACTTTACTTACTAAAGAATTGATTTTAGAAGGATTAGCAAGAGAATTTGTTTCTAAAGTTCAAAATATGCGAAAGAATGCATCATTTAATGTAAGTGATAGAATTATTATTGATTATAATGGAGATGATGATATTAAAGAGATGCTTAAAGAGTTTAGAGATTATGTTATGAATGAGGTATTAGCAATAGAGATTAATGAAAAATCAGAGATTAGTAATGAGATGGATATAAATGGTCATGTTGTTAATATAGATATAAAGAGAGCTTAAATAATGAGCTTTTTTTATAAATATAAAATAGATAAATATATATTCTTTATTGGAGAAGAAAATGGTTTTATAACTTATATTACTCTTGATAAGATAAATGGTTATGAGTTAAAGGAAACATTAGTAATAAAGAGGGCTAAAGTGGAATTAGAGGAGTATTTTTTAGGAAAAAGAAAAGAGTTTGATTTACCAATAAAATTAAAAGGAACAGATTTTCAGAAAAGAGTATGGGAAGAAATGAGGAATATTTCTTATGGAAAAACGATTAGTTATAAAACTTTAGCTTTAAGGGTTAATAGTCCTTTAGCTTTTAGAGCAATAGGACAGGTATGTCATAATAATAAAATACTAATAGTGATTCCTTGCCACCGAGTTATAGGAGTAAATAGTTTAGGGGGTTTTCGAGGTGGTTTAGATATGAAAATTAGATTATTAGAGTTAGAAGGTAATTTTTAGTTGGTTTTTTAGTATAAAATTGATATAATAAATATATAAGGAGAAATGATATATGGAAAAAGCAAAAGTATATTTTACAAAAGAAATTAGTCCAAAGAGTTTAGTTAAAATGTATGAGATTTTAAATAAACCGTTGGAGGGAAAGGTAGCTATTAAGATTTCGACAGGAGAAATGGGAGGACATAATTATTTAAAACCAGAATTAATTAAAGATTTAGTAGAAAAATTAAATGGAACAATTGTAGAGTGTAATACAGCTTATGCTGGAAAGAGAAATACAACAGAGGAACACGAGAAAACTATTAAAGCTCATGGTTTTTATGATATTGCTAATGTTGATATAATGGATAGAGATGGAAGTTTAGGAATACCGGTTAGAAATGGAAAACATTTGAAAGAGAATTTAGTAGGTAAAGATTTAGCTAATTATGATAGTATGGTTATGCTTTCCCATTTTAAAGGTCATGCGATGGGTGGCTTTGGAGGAGCATTAAAAAATATGAGTATTGGAGTGGCATCAAGTGCGGGAAAAACAAGAATTCATACGGCAAATAAAGTAGATAGTCCAAATGAATTATGGGGTAATTTACCAGAACAGAATGCATTTTTAGAGTCTATGGCTGAGGCATCAAGCAGTGTAATGGACTTTATGCATAATAATATTGTTTATATAAATGTTATGAATAATTTATCAGTTGATTGTGATTGTGATTCAAATCCCGAAGATCCATGCATGGAAGATATAGGTGTTTTGGCTAGTTTAGATCCAGTGGCAGTAGATGAGGCTTGTTTAGATTTGGTTTATAATTCCAAAGATAAAGGACGGGATCATTTAGTAGAGAGGATAGAAAGACAGAATGGCCGATATATAACGGTATATGCAAGTGATAGTTTAAATATTGGTACAAGAGATTATGAACTAATTGAAATAGATTAGAAATAATCTTTTTTTATGGGTTATTTTTTATTTGACTATACCCCATAGGGGTGTTATAATGATATTTAGGTGATGAGAAATGAATTCAAAAACGTGTGTTAGAGCAAAGAAAAGAAATGAAGAAGAAAAGGCTTATTTAATTAAGAGATTAAAAGTAATTGAGGGGCAAGTAAGAGGGGTTGCTAATATGATAAGTTGTGATCGATATTGTGATGATTTATTAATTCAGATTGCAGCGATTAAAAATTCTTTGGGAAGTATTGCTAATAATATTTTAAAAGAGCATTTATCTACGTGTGTTGGAGAAGAAATAAAAGCTGGTAATGAAGAAATAGTTGAGGAAATTATGGATTTGATTGGGAGAATGAAATAAGAGATTATTATAAAAATTGGAGTGTACTTGAAAAAATAAATTAGAGAAATAGATAAATAAACAAGAAGATTTCGTGTTTAACTGGTAATAATAAGTAGGAGTGATAGATTGTGGAACAGTATCAAGAAATAGAAAGAAGTATTATTAAAAAGTTTAGAAAAACTATTTGGAGTAGGTTTATTAAAGCTGTAAATGATTATGAGTTAATAAAAGAAAATGATAGAATAATGGTATGTATAAGTGGAGGTAAAGATTCTTTTTTGCTTGCTAAGTGTATTCAAGAGTTAAAAAGACATGGAAAGATTAATTTTGATGCTTATTATGTTTTGATGGATCCGGGTTATAATAAAGAAAATTTAGAGTTAATAAAGAATAATGCTAAAAAGTTAAATATTCCTTTAGAGGTATTTCAAAGTGATATATTTGAGATAGTTAAGAATATAGATACAAAGAAAGCTTGTTATTTATGTGCAAAAATGCGAAGAGGACATTTATATAATAAAGCTCAAGAGTTGGGTTGTAATAAGATTGCTTTGGGGCATCATTTTAATGACGTTATTGAAACTACTTTGTTATCAATGTTTTATGGAGCAGAGGTTAAAACTATGTTGCCAAAGTTACATAGTGAAAACTTTAAGGGGTTAGAGCTTATTAGACCACTTTATTTAGTTAAAGAAGAAGCAATAATTGATTTTATGAATTATAATAATTTAGAGTTTATTAATTGTGCTTGTAGATTTACCGAAGAAAATAAAGAAAAAATAATTGAAAGTAAGAGAAAAGAGATTAAAGAGTTAGTTAATATATTAATTAAAAAAGATAAAGATATAGATTATAATATATTTAAAGCGATGGATAATATTAATTTAAATTGTGTTTTAGGTATTAAGAAAGATGGGGAGTATCAGAGTTTTTTAGATACTTATGATAATTAAATATATGTTAAATGAATAATTTTTTTAGTTTTCAAATAGCATATCTAAATAATTTGTAGTATAATAAGTTTAGTTGAAGGTGGATTGTTATGAAAGAAAAGTTACCCATGACAATTTTATTGAGCTTAGGAGTTTTAGGAATTATTTTAATACCAGTTTTTATTTTTACTGTGGTTTTAAAGGATTTTCAAGTAAAAGATTTTAAAGAGGTTATAGAAGTACCTTTTAATACAACTTTTAAAGAAGATAAGGGAAATGTTTGTTTTGGAAATAAGTTTACTTGTAAGGAAACAACAGTTATTAAGACAGGAGAGGTAGATACTTCTAAATTAGGAGATTATAAATTAATTTATACTTATAAATATAAAGATAAAACTTTGGTTAAAGAACAGATTGTAAAAGTAAAAGATAATGAGGCTCCAGTAATTACAGTAGAAGATAAAGATTTTAAGGTTTGTCCAAATAAAAGAGACGTTAATTTTCCGGTTGAGGCTATAGATGATTATGAGGGGGATATTAGTAGTAGAGTAGAGCAGACTTTAGAGGGAGATCAAGTATTATTTAAGGTAAGTGATAGTTCAGGAAATGTGGCTAAGATTACAAGAGAGGTTAATTTTATAGATGATGAGGAACCCACGATAACATTAAATGGAGATGCAACTCTTTATGTAAAACTTAATGGAACATATCAGGAGTTAGGTGCTAAAGCAACAGATAATTGTGAAGGAGATATAAGTAGTAAAATTGAAATTGAGGGAGAGGTAGATACTACTAAAAGTGGAGAATACACTTTAACTTATAGGATAAGTGATAGTAGTGATAATACTAAAAGTGTTACGCGAAAAATATATGTTTATGCACAAAATAATTATAGTGCTCCAACAGGTAAGAGTATATATTTAACTTTTGATGATGGACCAGGACCTTATACTGAGAAACTTTTAGACGTATTAAAAAAATATGAGGTACCAGCAACATTTTTTGTAACTAATCAGGCTCTTACTAAAGGTTATGATGCAATGATTTTAAGAGCGTATCAAGAAGGACATACAATTGGGTTACATACTAATACTCATAATTATAATATATATACAAATGTAGATACTTATTTTGATGATTTATATGCGATACAGGAGAAAGTAAAAAGAATTACTGGTTATACTTCAATGATCATTAGATTTCCGGGAGGAAGTTCTAATACAATAAGTAAGGATTATGATGGAGGAGCTCATATTATGAGTGAGTTAACAAAAGCAGTGGAGGCTAAAGGGTTTAGATATTTTGATTGGAATGTTTCAAGTGGAGATGCGGGAGAGACTACAAGTACGGCTCAGGTTGTTAAAAATATTACAAGTAGTTTAGGTAGTGGTAGTACATATGTAGTTTTACAGCATGATATAAAGGGATTTAGTGTTAATGCAGTAGAAGAAGTAATAATTTATGCTTTAGCAAGAGGTTATACTTTTAGAGCATTAACAATGGATTCACCTACAATGCATCATAGAATAAATAATTAAAAGTGATTGTAAATTTTATAATTTTGTGTTAGACTTAGTTTAGTAGAGCGTTATAAGATATCTATTTTAGAAATTGATTTTAGCTCACTAATATCATAACACTTCTTTCTTTAAAAAAATCCTGTTTAGGGAGAATAAAGTAGATAGCTTTAACGCTTTATTATTTTATTAAAAACAAAAAAATCAGTAGCGATACTGGTTTTATTGTTTTTCAAAAGTAATAGTTATATTATGTTTTTTACAGATTTTTAAGATGGTCTCATAATAAAAACGGTTTTCGCCATTTTCATATTTTTTTAAACCAAATTTACTCATATTTAGTTCTTTAGCAAGTTCTTCTTGAGTTAAGTTAGTCCATTCTCTTAAGATTTTAAAAACATATTTTGGTTCGTAATCATTAGCAGTTAGTTTCATGTAATCTTTTTCTCCTTTAAATATTGTGTTTAAAAATGATTTTAACTTTTCTTTTCAAAAGTAATGGTTATATTATGTTTTTTACATATTTCTAATATTGTGTCAAAGTAAAATTTATTAGTTCCCATTTCTATATTTTTAATTCCATGTCGGCTTTTGCGGTGTAATTCTTTGGCAAGTTCTTCTTGGGTTAAGTTAGTCCATTCTCTAATAATTTTAAAAGTTTCTTTAGGTTCATAATCATTAGCTATAAGTTTCATATTTTTCCTCCTTTATAAAGGTTACTATAAAATATATTGTTTTGGAACTTAATAAATATCTACGAGATTATTATAATATATTGAAGACAAAAATACTATAAATTTCTAATAAAATGGGATAAGTAAGCTATGTTTATTAATTAGAGTAAGTATTTCTTTTGCATTAGTATATTACATGAGTAAAGATTTAATCTTTGCTCTTTTTGTTTACTTTAGTTAAAAAAAATATTATAATTAATTGTAGGAGATGAGATTGTTTGAAAGGTTCAATTATTTTTAAAAGAGTAGGGGCTTATTTAATTGATTTATTAGTTATATCTTTAGTATCGGTTGCTATGACAAGAATATCTTTTATTAATCCAAAGTATGATAATTATGTAAAATATTCTGATGAATATACAGAAGTAGCTCAAAAATATTATGATAAAGAAATAGAGATTGAAGAATTTAATGAAAAAGCTAAGGAGTATAGTTATAAATTAAATAAAAATGGTTATGTATATATTATTGGAGATATAATTGTAATATTCTTATATTTTGGAGTGTTTACAACTATTACTAAAGGGCAGACTTTAGGAAAGAAAATGTTAGGTTTAAAAATAGTTAGTAATAAAGAGGATAAAGAACTTAAATGGTATAATTATTTTATTAGAGCATTTATTCTTTATGGCGTTATATTAAACTTATTTATATTAGTAGGAATATGTTTTAAAGCTAGTACTTATTATAGAGTTTATACGATTGGTTCAAATTTAGATAGTATATTATCTATTATAATAACTTTAATGATTTTATTTAATACTAATGGAAGAGGATTACATGATATTTTGGCAGGAACAAGAGTTATTGATTTAAAGTTACCACTTGATGAACAAACAGTTAAAAAAAGTGAAAAATAAGTTTAATAATAAATATTTGGATAATAAATGGAAATTTGTTATCTTTTTTTCTTGACTTTAACCTTAGGTAATAGTCTATAGTTATATTGAAGGGAGGAAAAAATGAAAATACATGAGGTTTCAAGAATTACAGGTTTAACGAAAAAAAGTATTAGATATTATGAAGATATGGGGTTACTTAATCCAAAAAGATGCAGTAATGATTACCGAGAATATAATCAAGAAGATATTAAGAATTTAGAATTGATTAAGTTTTTAAGGGAATTAGAGGTACCAGTTTTAGAGATTAAAAAATTAAAGAGAAAAGATTTAAGAATGAAGGAGTGTATGGAAGAGAGATTACGAAAAATAGAAGAAAAAGAAAAAAGTTATGAGAAGATTAAAAATGTTTGCGAGATGCTTGCTAGTGATGATAAAGATTATGAAGAATTAGACGTTAGAGAATATCAAATGATAGTTAATAGTTTTGGAGATAAAAATTATATGAGTGAAGATATTAAAAAGAGTCATAAAGAAAAGATTAGGGGAGCTTTAATTTCCAGTTTGATATTTATTAGTTTTTTTGGATTTATAATTGGGATTATGACTTATTTTCAAATTACACAAAGTGATAATATTCCAATGGTGATATTTATATTTTTAATAATGATACTTTTATTACCAATACTCGGGATTATAATTAATTTAGTTAGTCGAATTAAAGAGATTAGAGGAGGAGAAGAAGATGAAGCTTGTAAATATTGATTATTTACCAAATGAAGAAATTACGGAGGTTTTGGGGTTAGTTAAGGGAACAGTAGTTCAGTCTAAGAATATAGGAAGAGATTTTATGGCAGGAATGAAAACAATTGTAGGTGGAGAAATTGTTGGATATACTGATATGTTGGTAATGGCAAGACAAATAGCAACTAAAAGAATGGTAGATGAGGCTACAAGTTTAGGAGCTGATGCAGTAATAAATATTAGATATGGTTCTTCGGCAGTTATGAGTGGAGCAGCTGAGGTTATCGCATATGGTACGGCAGTTAAAGTTAAGAGTAAGAATTAATTAATGAAAGTAGACAAATATAAGTCTACTTTTATTATATTGTCAAATTAATATTCTTTTTTTTAAAATATATTTTTTAGACTTGCATAATATTAAGATATGTGATATATTTTAATTGTACTAGTACAAATAGTACAATATAGAAAAGGAGTTAGAGATGATTGAAATTAAAAATTTAAGTAAATACTTTATTAAGAATAAGTATGTATTAGAAAATCTTAATTGTACAATTAATGAGGCTCATATCTATGGTTTAGTGGGAGCTAATGGAGCTGGTAAGTCAACATTACTTAGATTAATTAATAGTATTTATAAGCCCGATAGTGGGTCAATTTATATTGATGGAATGGATGCTTTTGATAATGAAAAAGTAAAACAAAATTTAGTGTTTGTCCCTGATGATTTATTTTTTTATCCTAATTATAGTTTGATGGATATGGCACTTTATTATGAGAGTTTATATAAAAAGTTTGATATAAACTATGTCATAAATGTAGCTAATAAATTAAAGCTTGATATAAATGCTAAACTTAGTTCTTTTTCTAAAGGAATGAAAAGACAGTGTGCTTTAATTGTTGCTTTAGCAACAAAGGCTAAATATATGCTTTTTGATGAAACTTTTGATGGATTAGATCCAGTTGTTAGAAAGTTTTTTAAAAGTTTATTAGCGGATATGATGGAGAAAAATAAAACAACAATTATTATGACTAGTCATAATTTAAGAGAATTAGAAGATATATGTGATAATTTAGGTTTACTTTATAAAGGGAAAATATTATTTGAAAGTGATATAGATACTTTAAAAACTAATATGTTTAAAGTTCAGATTAGTTTAAAAGGAGATTTTAATAAACAAACATTTAAGGGGTTAAAAATTCTTTCTTATAAGAAGATTGGAAGTATTGCAACATTAATTATTGAAGAAAATGAAAAAGATAGTAGAAAAGTTTTAGAGAGTTTAAAACCTATTATATTAGATTATTTACCTCTTACTTTAGAAGAAGTATTTATATATCAAATGGAGGCCTTAGGTTATGAGTTTAATGAAATTATTTAATAAAGATTATTTTAAAGAAAATTTACGAAAATCAAAGGGTTTATTAGCTTTCTTTTTAGGGGTTATACCTTTAATTAATATTTTAGTATTAATTGTTGGTTTAATAGATCTTAAAGGAGATATTGCCGTTTTAGATTTTCAGAATATAAGTGTAGTTACTTTTTTAGGAATGTATGTGATTCCAGTGTTACTTGCTTTAACATTGTTAGGATTTGTATATAAAAGAAAGAGTGTAGATTTTGTTTTAGCTAAACCAATTTCCAGAAAAACGATATATATTACAAATATATTAGGAGGAATGGGAGTATTAACATTGTTTATTTTACTTAATTCATTTATCTTTTTCTTATTTAATATATTTAGTAGTTTAGTAATACCTTTTCCTTTAATAATAGACTATTTTATCTTTTTCTTAGTAGCTTATGTTTTTGTGTTTTTGTTAAGTGTATTAGGAATTAGTTTAGCGGGTAATTTTATGGGAACAATAGTAGTTGTTTTAATTGTATTATGTTTGTTTCCATTTGTTAAAGTATCTAATTTATATTTTACAGTTAATAGTGATAGTAAATCTTATATCAGAGTTCAAAATGATTATAAACCTGATGTTTATTCTTGTGGTGAAAATTATATGGTGGATAGTAAATGTGAAGAAATGGTTAATAAAGGATATTATCCGATTAGATATAGTAGAACTTTAGATAATGATTTTGTGGCACCTCTTTTAATACTTAATAATGAAGAAGTAATGGAATATAATTTAACTAGTATAATAAAAATGATATTATTAAGTTTAGTTTATGGAGTAATAGGTTTTTATTTATTTGTTAATCGAAAGATGGAAAATAATGAGACTAGTTTTAAAAATGAGATATTACATTATGTAGTTAAATGTATAACTTTAATACCTATTTGTTTTATTACTTATTTAATAATTAGAGATGAACCTTTAGTAGGATTTATAGTAAGTATAGTAATTATTTTAATTTATAGTTGTTTATATGATTTAATAACAAGAAGAGAAATATATAAATTTATGCGTTCAACTGGTCTTTCTTTAGTAGTTATGGGAATATTACTTGGAATATATACTTTAAGAGATAATGTTTCAAAAGATAGATTATTGGGGGCAGCAGATATACAGTATTTGGAATATGGATATTCTAATCCAGTTATAATAAAAGATAAAGACGTTATTAATACCTTAATTAAGAATACTCTTTCAAGAACATATGGACAAAGTTCTTATAAGATGATGGCAAATGATAAAATGTATGAGATTATGCTTGATGATGGAGAAAAATCACAGAGTTTAATTAAAACTGTTGTTGCTCAAACTAAAAAAGAGAAGTATGAGAACTTTGATATAGATAGAATACTTTATGTAGATAATATGGTACTTACAAAAGAATTAAAAGAACTAATTATAGATACTTATAATAAATTAGATTTTAATAATTTAGATTTTGATACAGGACTTATTACAGTTGGAACTTATAAAAATCATAAATATGAAGAAATTATTTTACCAAAGAAACTTAATAAAGAATTAGATAAATATGTTTTAGAATATAATAATAAGAAAGCTTTAGCTTTATTAAATGAAGAAGATATACCACATTTTAGTATATATGATAATTCAGGACTTACAGCGATAGATAGATATGTGTTTAGTTATGTTATTGAAGAGAATATAAGTGATTTTAAGAAATATATTGAAACACAGAATAATGAATATAAGGATAGTAGTACAACTATTTCTATTGCTGGGTCAAAGTATATTTTGTTAGATATTGGAGATAGAGATAAATTTTTGGAAGAGTTTAGAAAATATAAAGCTCGAGTTGAAGATACAGATCAATATAAAACTTTAGTTAGACAGTATAATAATTATTATTATGAGGATTAAGGATAGATTTAGATGAATATTAATATTGATTATGGAACAAGAACTCCAATATATGAACAGATAGTAAGAGAAGTAGAAAGATTAGTAACAGTGGGTTTACTTAAAAAAGGGGAACAGATTCCAAGTATTAGAGAGCTTGCTTGTATGTTAGGGGTAAATCCAAATACTATTAAGAAAGCTTATGATTTACTGGAAGTGAAAGGAATA
Source organism: uncultured Bacilli bacterium (assembly GCA_947581835.1). Taxonomy (GTDB): domain Bacteria; phylum Bacillota_I; class Bacilli_A; order RF39; family UBA660; genus Caccenecus. The sequence goes on along the minus strand of CANPVV010000001.1, from coordinate 8,294 downwards.
ATTATTACTAAATCGACCAAAGGTACATTTATAAGTGATGATTTAAAAGATATTAAGCAAATGAAGATAGATAGTATGATAGATGAGATAAAGATAAAAATTAAAGAGTTAGAAAATTATGGATTAACTAAAGAAGATATTTTAAAAAAATTATAAGTTTATGGTTAGATAGTTTAGAAAAGAAGAAAATTTGCCTTTAATATTATTGACTAAATAGAGATTTTTGGTATAATTAATTTAGAAGGTGAAGATATGAAAAAGTTAAGTAAAAGTGGTTTTACTTTAGTAGAGTTATTAAGTGTTATTGTCATATTATCAGTAGTAGTTTTAATTGCGACTAATGCAGTAATACCAGCGATGGATAATGCGAAGAAAAATGTTTTGGCAATGGAAGCTAATACTATTTATCCAGCAGCTCAAACTTTATATGTTCAAGGAAATGAAACAGGGGAGAGATGCTTTAGTTATGAGGAGATTATTAATTCAGGATTAATTGAGAAAAATGATGAAAATTATACAGGTAGTATTTTAGTAGATTCAACAGGTAAAGTTACAATTTGGTTATCTAATGGTACTAATTTAATTGATGGTAAATCCCCTGATGTTACAGGAGGAGACGTAATAACTTCATCAAACGATGCTTCAACAGTTTGTGGAGTTAGTGAGGAATAATTCCTCCTTTTTATTTGCTTTAATACTTGTGTAATTATATTTTTTCTTTTATAATAAATAAAGGTGATTAAAATGATTATAGGTTCTCATGTGTCTTTTGGAAAAGATGGTTTGCTGGGAAGTGTTTTAGAGGCAATAAGTTATGGGGCAAATACTTTTATGTTTTATACGGGAGCACCTCAAAATACAATTAGGAAACCTATAGATATTAAAAATACTTTAGAAGCTCAAAAGGTAATGAAAGAGAAAAATATTAATATAGATAAAGTTATATGTCATGCGCCTTATATTGTTAATTTAGCAAATAATTTAGATGAAGAAAAGTATAAATTTAGTATAAATTTTTTGAAAAATGAAGTGGCTAGATGCGAAGAGATGGGAATAAAGTTTTTAGTTCTTCATCCTGGTTCAAGTGTAGGAATAGATAGAGAGATTGCTTTAAATAATATAGTTAGAGGGTTAAATGAGATTATTACTACAGATTCTAAAGTTATGATTTTACTTGAGACTATGGCTGGAAAAGGAACAGAATTAGGAAGGAATTTAGAAGAGTTAAAATATATTTTAGATGGAGTTTTAATTAAAGATAAGATAGGGGTTTGTTTAGATAGTTGCCACTTAAATGATGCCGGATATAATATGGGGAATTTTGAGGCTTTTTTAGAGGAATTTGATAGATTAATAGGTATTCAAAATATTAAATGTATACATATAAATGATAGTAAAAATGAGATTAATACTCATAAAGATAGACATGCGAATATTGGTTTTGGAACAATTGGGTTTGAAAATATTTTGGAAATAGTTAACAATGAGAAATTAAAAGATATTCCTAAAATATTAGAGACACCATATATTGGAGAAGATGATAGTGATAAAGCTAGAATATATCCACCATATAAGTTTGAAATAGAAATGATTAAAAAGGGAGAGTTTAATTCTAATTTAATGGGGGATATTAGAGAGTATTATAGATAATAAAAGCAAGCTTTATTTTAGAGCTTGTTTTAGTTTGCAGTTATGAAGAATTAATAAATGTTGACTTTTCCAACATTTATGCATATAATTATATATGGAGTTGGATAATTATGAAAATATTGAATTATAAAAAAATTGGAGAAAGATTAAAAAATCTTAGAAAGTATATTGGGCTAACTCAAGAAGAAGTGGCATCTATTTTGAATATTGGAAGAGATGCAGTAATACGAATTGAAAAAGGGGAAAGAAAAATTGATTTGCAGGAATTGTTTAATTTTTCTAAACTTTATAATATTAGTATTGATGAACTAATGAAAGAGAATAATAATTTTGATAGTAATGAGGTTATGTTTGCCAGAGGATTTAGTCATTTAAGTGAAAAGGATAAAAAAGAAATAATAAATTTAATAGAGTATAAGAATATGCTTAAGGAAAAAGGCAAAAAAAATGATGATGCCGGAAGAATTAGCTAATTTAGAATTAGAAAAATTAAAAAATAATTAATAAAAAAGTGTTTTAAAATATAGGAAGATAAAAGCAAGTTAGAGGGTCTAACTTGCTTATTAAATTAAAAAGTTTTTATATTTAGCACTATATTCATTAAATAGTTTTTTGATTTTAGTAAAGTTTTCAGGATTAAAGTGTTCTTTATAACGGTCAAGATTTAAGAGACTTGGATTTTTAATTACTTGTTCCCAATTTTTTTTAACAAAATCATAAACAAAATCTAATTCTTCAGAGTTAAGAAAAATATTTTTACTTTTAGCAAAAGTAGATACTTCTTCAATACTTAGATTATCCATATATTTTTTAATTAAATTATACATAATATTCACCCTAATATATTGTATGTTTTTAAGTTTTTTTTGAATACTAAATAATGGTGAAGATTATGCCAAAAAAGTTTTATTTTTTTAGTTGTTTTATTATTTTAGTATTTGGTGTTTTTATATATAAAGTTAGTGATTTAGCTTTTAGAAAGCATGATTTTTTTAATGATAAATATTTAGCTATTAATAATGTGATGGTGGAGGGTAGTACGGCACCTAGAGGAAGAATTTTAGATATTAATGGAAAAGTTTTGGTGGATAATATTGGAGTTAAGACTATTTTTTATCATAAAAAAAATGGTATAAGTTTAAAAGAAGAAATAGAGATAGCTAAAAGTTTAAGTAAAATTACAAATTATAGTTATGAGTATTCTTTAGAAAAGCTTAAAGATTATTATTTATTAATTAGAGATACAAGTAATTTGATTACCGAAGAAGAAAAAAAATTATATAATGAAAGAAAGATAACTAAAGAGGAGCTTACTAATTTAAAAAAGATGAGAATAACAGATGCCGATTTAGAGAGTTTAAGTGAAGAAGAGAAATATAGTTCTTATTTTTATTATTTAATGAATGAGGGTTATGTTTATGATAATAAGATATTGCTTAGAGAAGTTGATGAAGAAGTGTATGCGAAGATAATTGAGGCTAATTTACCGGGAGTGTTCGGAGAGATGATGTGGGAGAGAGTTTATCCTTATGGAGATACTTTAAGAAGTGTTTTAGGAGAGATTAGTAATAGTTTACCTAAAGAGAAAAATTATTTGATAGAACAGGGTTATAGTTTAAATGATAAAGTGGGTATTAGTGGATTAGAAGAATATTATGAAGAATATTTAAAAGGAGATAAAGCATTATATAAGTTAGTTAATAATAATTTAGTTTTAGTAGATAAGCCTAAAAAAGGAAATGATTTAGTTTTAGAAATAGATATAGATATACAGTTAAAAGTAGAAGAATTAATTAAAGAAGAATTAATAAAAGCAGAGAGTATGGCAAATACAAAATATTATAAAGAAAGTTATGCTTTAATAAGTGAACCTTTAACGGGAAAGATAAAAGCTATCGCGGGAGTAAGAAAGCTCTCAAATGGAAGAGATATTAGTTTTCAAGACGTAAGTATAAATGTAATTAAGAATGCTTATACAGTAGGAAGTGCAGTTAAAGGAGCATCAATGAGTGTAGGTTATAAATATGGAGCAATAGATATAGGTTCTTCAATTACTGATGGTTGTGTAAAACTTTATAATGTACCGGCGAAATGTTCTTATAGTAGATTAGGAACACTAAATGATTTAAAAGCTTTAGCTCTTAGTTCGAATTATTATCAATTTATTGTAGCTTTAAGAGTAGCTGGTTATAAATATTATTATGATATGAAAGTAGAGGTTGGAGAAGAAGATTTCTTAAAATACCGAAATGTATTTCAAATGTTTGGGTTAGGTAGTAAGACGGGTATTGATTTACCTTTAGAATCGACTGGACTTAAGGGAGGTAAGATCGCACCTGATTTATTATTAAATTTAGCTATAGGACAATATGATTTATATACACCAGTAGAATTATTACAATATATTAATACTGTTGCAAGTGGAGGTGTTAGATATAAACTTAATTTGATGCATAGTATTATGAGAGATGGAGAGACTATTAAGAATAATGAGGTAACAGAGTTAAATAGAGTAGATATTGATAGTAAGTATATAGCTAGAATACAAGAAGGATTTAGAGAAGTTGTAAAATCAGGAACCGGCTATTGGTATGCGAATCCAAGTGTTTTGGGAGCAGGAAAGACAGGAACAAGTGAATCATATATTGATAGTGATTATAATGGAGATGCTGATGCTTATGTTTTAAGTAATACCTTTATTATGTATGCTCCATATGATAATCCAAAGTATTCAATAGTGGTAATTAGTCCTAATACAAGTGATTTAAAGAGTAAAAATAAATATAGAGCACCGATAAATCGCTTACTTGCAAGAAATATTAACGATTTTCTCTTTTCAAGTCAATGATTTAATGTTATAATACTACTAGACTTTTTATGAAGGAGGTGCTTTTATGGCTAAAAATGAAAATAGAAGCTATGTAACTTTAAAATGCACAGTATGTGGTGAAGAGTTAAGATGTACAAGTAAAAGTAAAAAAAATACTCCAGACCGTTTGGAAGTAAAGAAGTATTGTAAGAATTGTCATAAACATCAAATTGTTAAAGAAAAGAAGTAAGGAGATTAATTATGAATCAGGGGAGACACGTTATACAAAGAACGAGATACAATTCTTTAGTTGTCGGGGTTATTTCGAATAAGGTTAAGAATACAGAAAAACCAGTAGCAACAAAAGCCAAATCAAGAGCTAGAAAGAAAAGATTTGGAATATTTACTAAAGAAAGAGGATTTAAAGATGAATATTAATATAAATGATATTAAAAATGGTATGACAATTATCTTAGATAATAATTTATATCAAATTGTGGAATTTCAACATGTTAAACCTGGTAAAGGTTCAGCATTTGTTAGGATGAAACTTAAAAATTTAAGAACAGGCTCTATAACTGAAGATACTTATAATACTAATATTAAGATTACTAAAGCTCATGTTGATAGAGTACCAATGCAATTTTTATATGCAGCAGGAGATAATTATGTTTTTATGAATAATGAAACATATGAACAGATAGAGATTAGTACAAAGACTTTAGGAGACCAAGTTAGGTTTATTAAAGAAGGATTAGAAATTACAGTGGAGTATTATGAGGGAGAAATATTAGGTATTGGTTTACCAGAAAAAGTAGAGTATGAAGTAATTGAAACTGAACCAGCAGTTAGAGGAAATACGACTAATAATGCACAAAAAGATGCAAAGATTGAAACTGGTTTTGTAGTAAAGGTGCCTTTATTTATTAATGAAGGAGAGAAAATTATTATTTCAACTAAAGATGGTAAATATTCATCCAGAGCGTAGTTTAAAGAGAGAAAGTAAAACGAGAAAGAAAATAAACTAAATATTAAATAAACACGAGAAATCGTGTTTTTTATATGTGTTTTGGATAGTCTGATAGACCTAAGAGATAGTCAGCAGAAAGATTATATTTTTTACAGATTGTATAAATAAAGGGAGTTCCTATTAGGCTTTTAGCATTTTCATAGATACTCCAGGTTGGTTGATCAATATTTAGAAGATTTGCTATTTCTTTTTGGGAGAGCTTGTTTTCTTTGCGAAAAGTTTTTAATCTTTCACTAATTTTTTTAGTATCTGGAGTAGAAGTATAATTTTTGTATATTTTTTGGTTGGTAAAATTGAAGATATAGTCTAAAGATACTTCAAAATAATTACATAGGGTAATTAAATGTTTGAGAGGAATTGTTTGTTTTTCTTTTTCATAACGACTATATAGGGTATCACTAACATTTATTATTTTAGAAGTGGCAACAAGAGTTAGGCCAATTCTTTCTCTTAGTTTTTTTAAATTTAATCCATAATTCATATATTTCTCCGGAGGTATGTTTTATTTAAAAATGTATAATTTAATCTTAATTTATTTTTGTTTTGGAAGTTTGTTTATATTGGTTCTTCCATAAATATAGTCGAGGGAAAGATTATATTTTTTACATATAGCATAAGCATATTGTAAGGATAAGAGCTTTTTTTCTTTTTCAAATTCACAGATAAAAGATTTAGAGGTTCCTATGTCCATAGCAAGGGTTTCTTGATATAAGTTATATTTGGTTCTAAGTTCTTTAATTCTTTGGGCGATAATGGTTTTGTTGATATCTTTGTTTATAATATTTTTATTACTTTTTTGATTGGTTAGTTTTACTAAATAATCTAAAGTAACATTATAGTAATTAGCAATTGTGTTTAATTTGGTTATAGGTATAATACGTTCCATATTTTCATAGCGGGAATAGCTTTGAAAACTGATATTTAAAAGTTTAGCAAGGTCTGTTTGTTTAAGATTATTTTTAATTCTTAGTTCTTTAATTCGGGAATAGTCAAGTTCATAATTAAACTTTGTCATTTTAGGTGCCTTCTTTCAAGCACTATTGTCTCATTTTATTTATTTATAAAAAATATTATTCACCTTTTAGCGAACTATGTGTTGACTTTTGACATTTATAATATTATAATTTATTTATAAACTAGGAATTTCTATGATAGGAGAAGAAAAATGAAAAAAAGTAATAAAAGTATAGTAGTAATAGGGGTGTTTTTAGTTGCAATTATGTTATCAATAAAATTGATAAATAATAAAAGAGAAGAGGTTTATGAGTTAGATAGTAGTAATAATTTAAAAGAAGTAGAAAGTAAGGGAATTGCTATACTTTATAAAGATAGTGATAATGAAAATTATAAAGAGACAGATAATGTTCCTGTTGGAAATTATGAAGTAGATACAAATGAAAGTTATTGTTTAAAAAATGGAAGTGAATCTCGTATACAAACTACAATGGAATATAAAGAAAATAAAGTATATATAAAAGCAGATAGTAGTGGATTAAAGTGTTTTGTTTATTTAAAGAAAATAAAACTACCCACAGCAGAAGATACATTAGGCAATTTAGGAATAGATACTGCAACTGCTCAAGATGGAAAAACAAGTTTCACAGGTATAGCAACAGATGCTGACAGCGGATTATTTAAAGGAACAGATGATTATGGAACAACATATTATTATCGAGGGAATGTAACTAATAATTGGATAAAATTTGGAAAAACAATAGATGGCCAAGATATATATTGGCGAATAATTAGAATAAATGGAAATGGAACAATTAGACTTATTTATTCTGGAATAGGCAGTGCTCAAGCGACTGGTATAGGAACTCAAATAAATGGAGGTACAGGAGTAGCCTTTAATACTACTTATAATGATAATAAATATGTAGGGTATATGTATGGTAAAACTTCAGATAGTTATGTAAATGCTCATAAAAATGAAATAAATAGTACTATACTAAATGAAATAGTAAGTTGGTATAATGGAGTAGATGGAACAAATCTACCAAATAAAACGCAAAATTATTTAAGTACAGGTTTTAATGCAAGTAATTATGGAAGTTATTTAGATGGAGCAACAGGCTTTTGCAGTGATAGACGAATAAGAACGGACAGTACGAAATGGTGGAGTAGTGAAGATTCTAATCTATCAAAATTAGGTTGGGGAAATCTTTCAACAGCATATGCCCCATTTAGCAGAATAATGACAACTAGTGTTGATTGGAATACTACTCAAACACCAGTATTTACATGTGGAAATAAAAAAAGAGATTTATTTACCACCATTTCTGAACAAGGAGAAGGTAATGGAGCATTAACAGTACCAGTAGGCTTAATAACAGCAGACGAAGTAATATATGCAGGAGGATTTGGCGGTAAAAATAATACTAGTTATTATCTATGTACTAATCAATATTACTGGACAATGTCTCCATTTAATGCAACGAATGCTCAGGTGTTTTATGTGCATCTTACTGGCTGGCTTCATTTCTACGGCGTGAATAACACTTGGGGTGTGCGTCCAGTAATAAATCTCAAAGCTGATACACCATTTGAGTCTGGTGATTATGATGGTACTTCTTCTAAACCATTTACAGTAAAACTTACTTAATACTTATCTTGCCTTTAGTGCTTTTCTATTATCTCTAACTAGAGGCAAGTTTTTATATTTTTATATTTGATAGTCTTATTTTTTAGGGCTATCTTTTTTTATTGACAAGCATATATATGTACGATATAATCCTGAATTTATCAGTTTTTAAAAAGTAAAATCTCCCAAACCCTTTATTTATAAGGAATTGAGAGATTTTT